>NZ_CP036264.1:1109773-1275210 GCF_008035925.1 Stieleria maiorica | reverse complement strand
TTTTTCCAGCGCGATGCTGGACGTGGCGATCCCCAGCAGCGCCGATACCGACTCGCTGCGATTCGTCCCGTTTGAATCCAAGATCCCCGACCGCGAGACGCCGGTACGGCTGATCTTGGTGCCGGTCCCGACATCGTCCGATGAGGCGTCCTCTGACGGCGAGTCGACGAATTCCGTGACCCGGCATCTAGACTTGCCGACGGCGAGGGATGTCCCCCGAAAGCAGTGACCCGAGCGCGGTGATCGGATCGACGACATCCGCGTGGAAACGGTTGCGCGACCGGCAAAAGCCGCGCGAGATGAACAACCGGCACGGCCCCAATATCCATGGTGTGCGGGGGGGCTGATACCGACGCAAAGTCGGAATCCGAAGATTCGATGAAAAGTGCAACGTAGTGTTCGATGACGAAAACCGCCCTGGTGGGGCGATTCCAACCGTCGGAGCACACCACTATGCACGCGTTGAAACAGAAACTCTCTCGAACGTTCGGCCCTGACAGCTTGATTTTCGGCGGGGCCGTCGGTTTTCTCGTCTTGATGCACCAGATCGCGTTCGAAGATCGTTTCGTGCTGATTCTGTACTACCTGGCGGCTGTCGGATCGGCCTATGCGCTGGTGCGCCGTCGCGCGTTGGGTTTGGCCAGCGCGATCGTTGCCGTCGTCACCGCAACCATGTTCGCGCAGCTCTATTACGCCGCGCAACCGACGACGTGGAGTCCGATCTTTGATGCGGTCCGCGATATGGCGGCACTCGGTGCGGTGCTGTATCTGACGGTGCGAGTCCTCTTGGCAAGTTACCGGCTTCAGCGCGAAGAAAAACAGCGGGCGTTGGAAAACCAGATCCAGGAACAACTCGTTGCGATGCGCGCCCAAGCGCTGCGGCAAACTTCGCACGAGGTCCGCACACCGCTTTCGACGATCACCGCCATCAGCGAAACCTTGCTGGACGGCAGCACGGGCGATCTAAACGAATCGCAACGCGAGTTCGTTCAAGACATCGACGACTCCGCACAACACCTGTTGGCACTGGTCAACGACATTCTGGACTACGCCAAGGCCGAGGCGGGCATGATCCGATTGGCGCCGCAACCGGTCGCACTGGCCGAATTGGTCGACCAGTGTGTTTCGATGGTCAGCGTTCGAGCCAAAGACGAAGAGATCTCGGTCACCGCCCAGGTCGACGCGGAACTGGACGAAGTGGTCGCCGACCCGCTGCGGCTGCGACAAATCTTATTGAACCTGCTCTCCAACGCCATCAAATACAACTCCAACGGCGGCAGCGTGATCGTGCAGATCCGGCCCGATGAAAAGCACATGTTCCGCATCAGCGTGCGTGACACCGGTCGCGGCATCGCCCCCGAACACATGGAACACCTGTTCGAGCCCTATTACCAAGCTGCCATCGCAGACCAAGGCATCGGCACCGGCCTGGGCTTGGCGATCATCAAACACCTGACCGAACTGCACGGCGGGACCATCGACGTGGAAAGCGTTGTCGACACCGGAACCATGTTCACCATCCGTTTGCCACGCGAGGCGGAAATGAGTGATGAACCGGCAGTCGAACGAACGCTGCGGCCCGAAGATGCGGTGATGAAACTTGACTTGGCCGCCGTCTAAACCCATTTCCACTTACCACTTGCCCAAACCATCACTCGCCCAATACACCACTTGCGCTGAGCACCATTTGAACCAGTACGGGGAACCGAAGGGTCGATCACCATGCCAAGCACTGAGCTGAACAACGGATTCGCTACCGGATTCGCAGAGTCGTTTTCGCAGGCGGCCGTCGATGCCGAGCGCAAGATGAGGGTATTGGTCGCCGACGGCAACGCCACGATCCGCAAGCTGTTGCGGATGGGGCTGGCCGGCGAATCCTACGAGATCATCGAAGCGACCAACGGTCCCGACGCGTACGCCATCGCGACCGCCACGCCGGAACCGCATGCGATCCTGTTGGACGCCGGATTGAGCGGCGGCATGGACGGCTTGATGGTCTGTCGCGAACTGAAAAGCGACATGCAATACCGGACCATTCCGATCGTGATGTTGACGACCACCGGGTCCAACGAAGAAATCAACGAAGCGGTCCAAGCCGGCGCCGACGAGTTTTTGAGCAAACCGATCAACCGCGGCGAGCTGACCGTCCGGTTGCGATCGATCACGCGGTTGCATAAAGGCAACGCCGAATTGATCGGTGCCGAAAGCGTCGCGCTGTCGCTGGCCCGTGCCGTGGCCAGCAAAGACGGTTACAGCAGCGGCCACGTCGAGCAAGCCGCCAACTTCGCCGTCGCGTTCGGGAAAGCCCTCGGACTCGATGCCGCGGAACTGAAAATGCTCCGCTACGGGGCCATCCTGCACAACGTCGGCAAGATCGCGATCCCTGATTCGATCCTCGAGAAAACGGGACCGCTGACGCCACGCGAGCGGGCGTTGTTTCACCAGCATCCTCGGGTCGGCTGTGATATCTGCGCGCCGCTGAAACCGTTGGCGCCCGTGTTGCCCATCATCCGCCACCACAAAGAACACTTCGACGGCACCGGTTATCCGGACGGGTTACGGGGCAATGAGATTCCGCTCAAAGCACAGATCGTCGGGATCGTCGACGTCTACAGCGCCCTGACCAATGATCGACCGTTCCGACGCGCCAAATCGCAAGCCGAAGCGATCGAGATTCTGCGACACCGCGCCAAGCAAGGCATTCACGATCCGGAATTGGTCGACAAATTTTGCAAGGTCGTCCAAGACGAAGCGTCCGAAGACGCCGATGCAACCGGTGATGCGCCGGTTCCCGCCGACGTTGCCGCAACCACCGTTTAGACATTGATCCAGCGAATCGAAATGCCCAATAAAAACCGAAAAATCCTTGTCGCCGAAGACAACCCCGGATTGGCCCGCGTGTTGTCATTCAAGTTCAAATCCAGCGGATTCGAACCGATCACCTGTGGCAACGGCGGCGAGGCCTGGAAAACCTTTTGTGACACCCAAGTCGCGGCGGTCGTCAGCGATCACGAGATGCCGATCATGTCGGGAATCGAATTGATCGAACGGGTCCGCGAAATGGACGCAACGCTGCCCTGCTTCCTGGTCACCGGACGGCAGCTGGAATTATCACGCGACCCCCGCGTGGTCAAACTAAACATCCACACGGTGTTCGGCAAACCGTTCAGCCCCGGAACGGTCGTGTCGGCGGTCTCCGATGCGATCGAGCAACAGGCGACCGGGGCAACCAGTCCACCCGCCCCGGTCGGCTCCACCCCGCTGACCGGAGCACCGTCAACAGGCTTACCGGGAGCAGAGGCATGAGTTGGTCGGCTGGGGCAAACGGAACGATTCATGAAACGACCGACGATGGCTCGACCGCCGCCGTCAAGGTCTGCACTTACGACCAAGGCACACTGGACGGTTCACTGGCACACATTTTGGCCGAAGGGATCGGGCTGTCCGTCACCGTCGTCGAAGCGCGGCAAGGGGGCCATCCGTTGGTCGTGCAAGCGACCGCCGATCCGCACCGCGTGCACACCGAAATCACCACCGGTTCGTCCACCGTCCGCCAAGCCCTCGCGCTACCCGCCGGCGGGGTCGCCGTCTGGTCGGCCCCGACCGATCAAGCCGACCGCATCGGACGTCACGCGACGACGCTGTTGGAACTGGAAATCGCACGCAACGAAAGTAAACAGTTGCTGGCCGAAGTCGACTCGTTGACCAACCAGGTCATGCAGGATTTCGAGGAACTGTCGCTGATCCGCGCGCTCGCGTCCAGCTTGGAATTGCCGCAGACCGAAGAAGACACCGACGAGTTTGTGCTCGCGTCCCTGATGCCGCTGGTCAGCGGCGTCGGTGCGGTGTCGATCGCCGCCATTTTGGTGGACGATTCGGGAACACAGAAACGCAGCCCCTTGTGGACCGGATCAGGACTGATCCCCGATCCGTCGATCTTTGAATTGATCGACACCCATCGCGAGGAGTTGCGTTTGCAACCGGTCGTCCGCAATCGCAACGTCGGCGATGGTCACTGCGGTGTAGCAGGGCTGGATGAATACATCGTGGTCGAGTGCTCCAGCGAAGGACGACTGCACGGCTGGGTGATGGCCTGCAATCGCGTCAAAGATGACATCGACGATGTGCCCTGGGCCCAGCTCGGGTTCACCACCGTCCAAGCCTCGTTGATGGAGACGGCGACCAATCAGTTGGCCGCCCAGTTGAACAACATCCGTTTGCTGCGTCAGAAAGAAGAACTTTTTACCGACGTCATCCGGGCACTCGTCAATGCCGTCGAAGCACGCGACCCGTACACCTGCGGGCACAGCGAACGCGTCGCCAGCTTCGCCCGGTACCTGGCATCCAAAATCGGATTCACGACCGCCGAATGCGAACGGATTTATTTGACCGGACTGTTGCACGATGTCGGCAAAATCGCCATCCCCGACGGCGTGCTGCAAAAACCCAATCGGCTGAACGACGAAGAACGGGCCATCATCGAAACGCACACCGATTCGGGCTGGCGCATTCTGCAGGAACTCGAAGCCCTGCAAGACATCCTGCCGGGCGTGCTGTACCATCACGAACACTGGAACGGTGAAGGCTACCCCGATCAATTGGCCGGAGAGAACATCCCGATCGACGGTCGGATCCTGGCCGTCTGTGACGCCTTTGATGCGATGACCAGCGATCGCCCCTACCGCAAAGGCATGTCGATCGACCGCGCGACGGGCATCTTGAACGAAGGCGCCGGAACGTTTTGGGATCCCAACTTGATTCAAGTCTTCCGACGGCACATCGAGGAAATCGACGAGATCCGCATCAATCACCAGCCTCGCCAACCCGCCTCACGTCCGGCACCCGTCGATGGACGCCCCATCATCGGACAGCCGGGGTTTGTCGTCCCGGCTGAAACTCCCCAAGCGTCTCCGCTGGCCGAGTGAAACGCCGTCAAGTGTAGCGACCTTCGCCAGAAGGTGGCTCCCCGGCATCTTCCACGCTCGCATCGAGCGTAGCTACGTCGAGGTGGCGTTGTCCAGCTACGCGGCACGGCGCTGCCGGATTCCGCTGCCGCCGGCGACTCGATCAATCAAGAGCGTGAAGTCGCCCGGTTTGGCGATCACCAGATCCACCCCGGCCTGCCGTGCCGCGAACTTCGTTTTCGGCGTGACGTTTCCGCTGATCCACACGTGCTGGCAATCCGGATCGGCCAGCCGATTCATCAGGTCGTCCCAACACTCGCCCTGGGTTGCCGAATCATCCCACCAGACTTCATCAAAATGACGCAGCGTGGCCAGCTGGTCGGGGCGACACCACAGCGCCGACGCTCGACCGGACGAGGCAATTGACAACAGCGCCGACGCGTTGGCATAGGACGACGCGACCACCGCGATACTTTCCGGCGCGGCACTCGGCTGGTTCGCCCAACCACAGCGACGCAGGTACCCCGGCAAAAACGATTCCCACTGGTGCCACGTGATCGTTGGCACGTCAAACAGATCACTCGGTGCGGGACGCGCACCGGCACACAGCGGTCCGAGCAACAAGAACGCCTTGGCATCGGTGTGCAACCGACAAAGTGTTTGAAACAACTCGATCGATTCGGCCGAATCATTGTCACGGCAACACAGGATCGTCCGCACCGCCGAAGCCGGACGCAACAACGCCGTTTTCAAATCAACGCGATACGCCAATTGCGACACATGTGACTCACAAAAGTCATACGCATCACAGAACGCGTCCGCATCGCGATCGCCGATCCACAGCAATGTCCCATGATCCATCGCACCGCCGTGATCGACCAATTGCATCGACATCATCCCACCCTGAAGTCCTTTTGCCGCGTTATGCCGACAACAAAACATCCGCCTCTTGAAGACAGTGCCATGCTTCGCCCGGGTTTTCACAAGCCCGCAACCGGTCCAGAAACGATTCCATCGCGATCAGTCGGCTAATCTTTGCCAGGGTACGAAGGTGCGCCGAATCGTCGTAAGAGCAGATCAGGAAAAAGACGTCGGTCATGTGACCGGAATCGGAAAAGGGCAGGGGAGCTTGGCTGATCGCCAGACCGACGACGGTATCGGCCAGAATCGAGGTTTGGGGGCGCCGGGGGTGCAGCAGGGCGACACCGCAGTCCAACGCCGTAGGATGCATTTGTTCACGGCTCTTGACCGCTTCCGCCATCGCCGGCGCATCCCACATCAACCCCGACGCGGCGACCAAATCACACATCGACCGAATCACCGAGCCCCGCGTCCGGGCCCGCAAGGGGATCTCGATCGTGTCGACCGTGCACAACTCGTGGAGCTCACGATCGTTCGTTTCATCGGTCATGCGATCGACGACACGTTGGACGCGTTCCAATTCGACACTGTCATCGCTGGCCCCGATTTGGTCTTCCAGCCAGTGGTGAATCTCCGCTTCATTGAAGCGCCACTGTCCAGCCACTTTTCGCCCCGGCAAGCGACCGCGGATCGCCATCTTCTCCACCTTTGCAGGTGTAATGTGTAAGTACTGGGCCAATTGGGCTAAATCAAACTCTTCCATCGTCGGCTAGATCAGTAGGTGATAAATTCGCTCCGGCGTCTGCTTCTTGGACGCGTATGTTGACTGACCGGCATCGATTTAGGGAGGTGCAAAAATTCCGGATTCTCGGTGAAATCTTTTCAGATTCGCTCAAGTTTCACTCTCCGGGGTCGCTCTCGCTCTTGACCGTGATCGTCGATGGACGGTATTTCCGAGCTTTCGAAGTTCGTTTCACCATCACTTCAACGCTTTGCGGCAATCGTGTGACCCCCAGCTCGGACCGTCCCCGTTCAAACCCCCAGCCGTCGCTTCGGCGCCTTCAATCGAACCAGAGCGTGGGATCTGCGCTGCGGCTGGCATGTGTGGTGGCGTTGGCGGGTTGGTTCGGTCTGGCGATCGGCTTGCCCCGGGCGGCGGCTCAAACGGCCGGCAACTCGTTGGATGTTCCACAAACACGACTGGCTCCGATCGGAACCGCGTCGCCGCCGCTGGGAGCGACGACCGCTCCTCCGCCATCCTCCACCGGTCCATTGACGTTCGGCCCGAACTACGGCTCGCCATTCGGCGCAACGGGAGGCATGTCCCAGTTTGATCCCTACGCGGGAGCCCCGGCATCCGGGTACGTCCAGCCGTCCACCTCCGCCCCGATCCTCGGCTCGCCGTCGGGCTATGGCGGCGGCTTGCTGGGTGCTCCGACGACCGTCGCACCCCAAGGCGGGTTCTTCGCGCCTTCGTCACCTCCGCCCGGCTACGGGACACCGGTCTATGGCGGGCTGGCCAATCAACCGCCACCGATCATCGACGCCGGCAATCTGTTTGGAAGCAATGCGCCGGTGGGAACGCTGCCGATCAATCCGCCGGCCAACTACGCCGCGCCACCCTCGTACGGATTTCCGTCGAGCGCTTATCCCAGCGGATCCCCGTCGTCGCTGTTCCCCGGAGGATTGCTGGGCAACACGCCGTCGTATTCGCCGCAGTTCAATCCCTATCGTTTGATTCAAAAGATGCGGTTTCGCCACACGTATCTTCACGACGGCAATTCGGCCGCGGACCTGGGGATCAATGACACCGACGTGGCCTTCGCATTCGCCATCCCAAGTTTCCTGTTCTCGACGCAACCACTGTACATCGCGCCGTCGTTTTCGTTGCACTTATGGGACGGCCCCCTTTCGTCAACCGGCGCGGACTTACCCGGAAACGCCTACAGTGCGTTCTTGGACTTTGGCTGGCAATCGGATCCCAACCGGATCTTGGGCGCCGACTTAGGACTGAGCGTGGGGATGTTCAGCGAGTTTAAATCCTTTGACATGGACGGCGTGCGGGTTCGCGGTAAAGGTCTGGGCACGTTCCGGATCACGCCCGCGTCGACGTTGAAGGTCGGTGTCTATTACTACGACCGAGTGGATGTGAAATTGCTGCCGGCCGTGGGACTGTTCTGGCGCCCCAGCCCGTTCACCAAAGTCGATTTGTTTTTCCCCCAGCCACGGTTCTCACGCTACCTTTCCACCGTCGGCACCAATGATGTGTGGTGGTACGTCGCCGGCGAATACGGCGGCGGTTCCTGGGTCATCGACCGCGAGACCAAAGGGGAGGATCAGGTGGACATCAACGACATCCGTTTGACGGTCGGGTTCGAATGGGGCGAGAGCCAACGGATGCGCAACGGGTTGAGGACTTGGTTCTTCGAATTCGGCTATGTCGGCGACCGCGAACTCGTCTACCGCCGCAACTCAGGCGACAACCTCAGCCTGGACGACACCTGGATGTTCCGTCTGGGCATGGGGTACTAGGCGTCTGCCGCATCTCAATTTGCGAACCTGACGACGCGGTCCGAGGCCTGTCATGCCAATCCTAACGTGTGTCACGTCGGCTTGCGGCTTTGGCAATTCAACGGTTCCCTGTTCGAGCCAGCGGTACCACAGCGTCAGGCCGCCGGTTTCCCACCACAGGGCTTTGATGCGGTCACGCTTTCGGTTGGCGAATAGGAATAGCGATCCGTCGGTGACGCTCTTGCCCAGCGAGTTGGTGACGATGCCGGTCAGTCCATCGAACCCTTTTCGGAAATCGACCGGCTCGGTGCACAGGTAGATTGGCGTGGATGCGGGCAGTCCAATCACGAGCGATCCTCCGACTGGCGATCAGGTTGAGGCTCCGCCGGCACTTCGACCCGGATGCGAATCCCGCCGGGTAGATCGATGGTGGTCAATGCCCGAGGTGGGGCTTCAGGCTGCTCGTAAGCGTTCTATCTGCCCATGTTGACCGGCTGGTTAGCGTGAGGGGTTTCTTTCCACTTTCAGGAGAAACCCATGCCGCAGTTCCCCAACCCTCAACTCGCACAGCAGTGGCGTGACCGCATCGAACGGTTCGCCCAATCCGGCCTGACCGTCACTGATTTCTGTGATCGCGAAGGCTATTCGGTCGCCTCCTTCTATCAGTGGCGACGGAAGTTGCGATCCTGCGTTCCCGATCGTCCAACAGGCCCCCGCGATCGAGCGGCCTCGTTCGTCGCGGTTGAGCTTCTGCCCGCCGCGATGGAAGCGGCTCAACCGACCGGCCTGAAGATTGAATTGCCTGGCGGGGCTGTTGCTCGACTCGACCGGAACGCCACCGACGAGCAGCAACGCAGGCTGATCAAGAACATCGTCGAGGCACTCAGCGAGGTGGCATCGTGATCGCACTTGCGCCCACTACGCGGATCTTTGTCTACACCGAGGCGACCGATATGAGGAAGAGTTTCAATGGCTTGTCCGGACTCGTCAAAGAACATTTCCAGGTCGACTTGTTCTCCGGGCATCTGTTCGTCTTTTTCAACCGTCGGCGCGACTATGTCAAGATTTTGATGTGGGACTGCGACGGCCTGGCTCTCTGGTCCAAGCGACTCGAAAGTGGAAGCTTCGAAAAGATTGTCTCCAAAGAGCATGGCAGCTTCGAGATCGACTCGGCCGGCCTGGTCATGATGCTCCGCGGTGTGCAGATCGTAGGATCACAACGGCGCAAACGCTACTCGATCGACCGCCCTGAAGCGGCGTGAGTTAGCCGAGCAAATCTTTTTAAAAAGCATCAACGCAAGGCCCAACAGAGCCTTGCGTTTTTTGTTTTGATGGCGATAACAACTGCATGGCTGCTTCGGAAAACAATGACGACCTGCAGAGCGCATTGAGGCTCAACGCTGAGCTGATCGAAACGGTTGAGCGACTGCAGAAAGCCAACGAACAACTCCGCGAAGAACTGAACCTCTATCGCAGCAAGTTGTTCGGCAGATCTTCTGAGCGGCACGTCGAAGATGACTCGCAGTTGCATCTGTTCGACTTAGGTGTTCAGCAAGCCGAGAATGACGATGTCGAAGACGGTGAAGCAATCCGGCCACGTCGGCGTCGTCGCAAGAAGAAGTCCGAGAAGCTACCGGATCATCTCAAACGCAAAGTCATCGAGGCGGACGTTCCGGCCGAACAGCGAAGCTGTCTGTGCTGTGGTGAAGAGATGCCGATTGTGGGCACCGACATCAGCAATCGATTGGATTTCATCCCGGCAGAGTTTTTCGTCTGGGAGATCCATCGCCACAAACGAGCCTGCTGCAAGTGCAAAGAATCGATCGCTCAGGTGCCCGCCGGTGAGGAACCCTGCGGACTGACAACGCCGATCCCCGGCAGCGATTATGGCTTCGGTGTTTACACGCAACTGATCGTCAACAAGTTCGCCGATCATCTTCCGCTCTATCGCGGAGAAGACATCTTCGCCCGCGCCGGGATGCTGATCCCTCGCAACACACAGTTTGGGATGCTGGCGAACATCGCGGCATTGGCCGATGTGTTGGTGGAACTGATGAAGTCGCGAATCGTTTCAGGCGATGTGCTGGGTGTCGATGATACGTCGGTTCGCCTGCAGGACATCAGCTTGCCGGGCAAGATGCGGACTGCACGATTCTGGCTGTATCGAGGCGGGGAGGATCATCCGTATAACGTGTTCGACTTCACGGAAAGCCGGGGACGCGACGGCCCGGCAAAATTCCTTCGTGATTTTCACGGCCACGCGGTGGTCGATGCTTATGGAGTCAACGACGGAGTCTATCTTGGAGCACAGGATCAGATCTTTGCCGCGTGCTGCAATGCGCACGCACGTCGAAAGTTCGTCGAAGCCAGACCGAACGACCCGGTCGCCGCTGCGCGGGCACTGGCGTTTTACCGTGGCCTGTACAAGGTTGAAGATCGCGTGCGAGAAGCTTCGGCGGCCGACCGACTGGAACTGCGTCAGAACGAGTCGGTGCCGATCATGAACGACCTTCATGACTGGTTGCTGCAGATGAACGGTGATCGACGAGTGCTTCCGAAGAGCTCGATCGGCAAGGCGGTGCGTTATGCGTTGAATCAGTGGGATGAGTTGTCGGTGTTCCTTGGCGACGGCGCGATCCCGATTGACAACAATGCGACGGAAAACGAACTTCGCCGCTTGACGATCGGTCGAAAGAACTGGTTGTTCGTCGGATCAAACCGAGGAGGCCGAGTGGCGGCGACGATGTATAGTCTTGTGTCTTCGGCGGCACGGCATCACTTGGATGTTTGGGACTACGTGGACGATTGTCTTCGTCAGTTGGCAAGTGGCAGCACAGATTACGAACGCCTGCTTCCCGACGTGTGGCGCAAGGAACACCCGGAGTCGATCCGTCCCTACCGCGACGCCGAGCAGAAGACGCGACGCCTGACCACACAGCAACGTCGAGTGCGTCGCCGTGAGGCGAGGGTGGCGTGATGACGAAACTGACCGAGCGAATTCAACTGACGCGTGAACATCGTGACTTGATCCTGAAGTACGGCTATGTATCGGGCCGCTTAGAGGCGTCACTACGACGCTGGCCGAAAGAACAAGCGATTCGCCGAGTGGGAATGACTCGGGTAGAGCTGCAGTGGCTAATCGGCGACCTGAGCCACTCGTGCGTCAAAGGCAAAGCGGGTTCTGATGTTGAAGCGGTCGCTGACCTGTGCGACCACCTTGAGTACGCCCAGCAAACCGGCGACGGGGACCTGGACATGATGTGGTGAACTGCATCAGGTCACTTCCGTTAGGGCGCACCCGAAATCAGACGTGATGGCGAGCAAGGCTATCGCCAGCTTCAGGGGTCTTCTGACCGTGGGTTACCAGCGATGAGACCGCGAAAGCGTTTTGATCTCTCGTGGCCCGTGGTGGATCGATAGACGCCTGACTCCCTCGTGACATGCGATGCGTGATCCAGTGGGTTTTTCTTTTAGTAAAAGACCGAATCCCTTGACCGCACTTCGCGCCGCCCCTTGGGAGTCGAGCGGAAGTAGAGCTCAGAGACACCCCAGTGAGATCAAAACGCAGCATCAACGGCAGCGCCGATGAACTGCGTGCTAGAGACATGGGAAGCGGCGGCCACCGAATTGACGGGGGACGATTGGCCGTCGGCAGCTTCCCCCGCCACCAAGGCCACCCTGGGCAGATAGAACGCTTACGGTGCAGTATCAATTTTCCGTCGGCGGTTTGGAGTACAAAGGTGATCGTTATCGCCTCTGGCCAATCCGATTCCGTACCGAAGAGGATGCTCGCGCGGCGATCAGCAACCTTCATGCTGGACAGGAGACAAGGGTATTCTACGATGCGTCATCCATCGACAAAAACGTCTTGATTCCCGGAGCGGATCGATACACGTTGATGGCCTTCATCGTCGGATGGGTGGTCATCATCGCCAGCCTTTGGTTCGCCCTGAACCGCTGGAGACACTTCACCAATTTGGAACCATCCCCGCTTTATCGCGCATTTCCAAAGGTCCAGGCGGTGGTCTGTTCAGTGGTGGGTTTCTCCCTATTGGCATTCAACTTCAACCAAAAGGTTCTCAACTCGCCTAGTGCTCGCCGCCTGGCGGATGCCAACAGGCAAGCCGCAGAGTCAAGCGAAACGCACCTTCTTGCGACAAACGCGATTCAAGCAGTGCTTGACGAGCTGCATGCATTCCAGGAAGCGAATGAAAATCCGGACCGGCTATTTGATGAGGTCATGCGCAAAATTTGGAGAGAGAATCATCCTAAAACGGAGCCGCCCTGGAAGGTGAAATTCGGAAATGCAGATAACTGGTGGTACTCCAGGGAAGATTGGGATGTCGACGAGGTCAAGGCGAGATTGTTAAAAGCGGTATCCGACTCGAATCAGGATTTTTCCAAGTGATCTGATCCGCTATCTGACGTGGCAGAGCATTACCGAAACGCGCCATTGAATTGGCGGTCGTCGCTGTCAAGCGGGCCGACATAGGCAGCCGTCACATGATTACATTGACCAAACCCGAACGTCGTCCCGGCCACGATGTTCGTCAGGCTGGTGTCGCCGGCCGCACCGCCGATTGTAAAGGCCCCGGCGTTGACCGAATCGGCATCGCTGATCGAACTGGTGTGATAGAGTTCGATCGTTGGGATGATACCGGTCAAGCCCTTCGATTCGTTGTTGCGATGCAGCCAGTATCCGATTCCGTAATCGACAAACAGGTGATTGCGGTCGGTCAATGTTCCGGCGTGACTCAAGCCCGCTGCACCGCTATTCACACTGACATCGTTTCCATTTGCAGCGAAATCAAACTGCAGGACCCCGTGACAACCGATGGCGGAAAACCTGTCGATCTACAGGGACTTGAATGGCTTACCTTTGATGAAACGATCGGAGTTAGCCGCCAGCAAATTGAGAATGGATACAAAAACCTGATGAACGAAGGCTGGCGTTATGCAACCCGCCAAAAGGTTGCCACTCGGTTCCAATCGCTGGCTCCTGTCTACACCGGCGTAGCCAAGAGCCCTGAATATTACGATCGAACCCAGTGGCTATGGAAAAATTTTGACAACCCCAGCGATTTGGCTCCCGTGAGGAACTCGTTCAGTCGAACTGGGGAACTGCTCATTGGGGCAGAGGGTGAAGGTGGACTTGCCGCCGATCATACCTATCTAGCAGTTTGGCGAGGCTATACATCGCCGGCAGGGTGGTTTCAATCTGACTTTGGATACCACGCGGCCCTTACGAACCATACTCGCCCAGACACGTTTTTCTATCCCGGCGGGCTGGACGTCAACACCGCAGCGTCGGTCCTTGTTCGCAGCCCCTCGCAGGCCCCAGAGCCTGCTTCGTGGGCAATCTTTGCGGTTACCGGTGTGGTGAGTTGCACCACCCGCCGTCGGCGTCGAATTGCCGGCAGACCGTTGTGATTGAACGGAATCACGCACTGTGTGATCTACGGCGAAGGTAAGCGTTCTATCTGCCCCGGTGTTGCTTTGTGGCTTGGGCGGCCGGGACTACGTTTCACCAACTCGAAGATTCACCGGAACGGTGTTGCGGATTGGCTGCAGTGGCGGACTCGTCACGTTAACATTTCAGGGTTCGTGACCAATGCAATGGTGCCGGAGACGTTGACAGCCACCGCAATTCCAAATCACGCGTTGCGTTCGCGGCCCAACCGATGCACGAGCAGCGGCTTCATGCGGGATTCAACCCCCGTCCCAATACTGTTCGGCACAAGATTTGCGCACGAAGTTTTAGCATATTTTGGCACGCGGTTTGCGCCATGGACACGCTCACAGAGGACGGCTGCCATAGTGTCATTGTCGCTGACGATTCGTCATGCCCGCCAAGCAAACCAAGCCCAAAATAGTTCCAAAACGTGGGAAACCAGTTGTCACTCCTGGTACTCCAGATGATCTGTCGGTCGATCAGGCACAGCAAGAGGCGACCACCGATGCCTCAGATCGAAAATTCAAGAGCAAAGACATTCAAGGTCTGAAGTATCTCGATATGATCGCTCCTCTGCTGGAGCGACTTCATGACGACCAATGCGAACGCGACAAAGCTGGCAATCGAGACCTGCACTACGACCAACTCTGCATGCTGGTACTGCTATATCTATTTAATCCGGCGATTACCGCGTTGCGGTCAATTCCTCAAGCCACGGAACTTGCGAAAGTCAAGAAACGACTCGGTTGCGGACGAACATCCCTTGGCTCACTGAGCGAAGCTTCGCGCGTGTTCGACGCCGACCGTCTCAAAGAAGTCATTGCCGAGCTCGGCCAGCACGCACAGTCGGTACATGGCCAAAAGAGCCTGCACGGCATCAACCAGACGATCACCCTTGTCGATGGCTCATTGGTCTCTTGCCTGCCTCGCTTGATCGATGCATCGATCTTCAAAGGGCAAAGCAACAGTCACTTGGTCAAGTGGCGATTGCATACGCACTTCGAGGTGGATCGGTACGTCCCGACGCGAATCGACGTGACGCCCGACGCAGGTGGCCAGCACGACGAACGATCGGTGCTCGAGCAGACGATCCAGCGAGATCGTTTGTATGTCATGGATCGCGGTTATGCAAAGTTCTCGCTGTTCAACAAGATCGTCCAAGCCAAAAGCAGCTATGTGTGCCGCGTTCGAGACAACAGTGTTTACGATGTCCTGGAGCAGCGAGTGCTTTCCGAAAAAGCCGTCGCCGCAGGAGTCTTAAGCGATGAGATTGTAGATCTTGGCAGACACCAGGGCGGAAACCGAGAACGGCCAGGGCATCCTGTTCGGTTGATCTGCGTTCGTTGTAGCGCCCATACCAGCCGTGGAAAGTACCACGGGACTTCGACGGGACCGAGCAGCGATGGCATCTTACGAATCGTGACGAACATGCTGGATGTTCCCGCCGAAATCATCGCATTGATCTATTCTCAACGCTGGATCATCGAGATCTTTTTTCGATTCTTCAAGCAGTTGATGGGCTGTAGCCACTTGATATTCCACAGCCAGAATGGAATTGAGATTCAGTGCTATTGTGCATTGATCGCCTGCCTGCTGATCAACATCTGGACGGGGCGCAAGCCAACCAAGCGTACGTTTGAGATGATCAGCTACTACTTCATGGGTCTGGCGAGCGAAGAGGAATTGATCGCTCATTTAGAGAAACTCAAGCGGCACTACGACGCGACTGCAACCAACCAATAAAACTCGATTCGGGAGCATCGCAATTGATGTTGCCTGCGATTGATGCTGCGCGGTCACCAAAACGATAATCGCTCCGCTTGCCAGCCACTGCTTGCGACTGCAACCCGAACCGTCATCGATTACTCAAACTCTGTCCGCTCAAGGTGCGGAGCAAGCAGAGTGCCGAACAGTATTGCCCCCGTCCCCTTTGATTCGCGCGTCCCCTTTGATTCGCGCGTTGCGAAATCTCAACGCCGGAATACAACGCGGCGTGGTAATTTGTCAACACGCCGACCGGTAGGGCCCTGGAATGTCGCCAAATCACGTGTTCATCGGCATCGGCACGACGGTTGCAAATGCGATCGGGCATGAAACTGCCCTCCACCGATCGTGTCGATACGCCGCCCCGCACCCCCGGGATCCTGCTGCCCGGTTCCGTTTCGCTTGGACTGCTGCTGAACAGTTTGCTGCTGACCAGTCTGCTTTCGCTGGCCGGCTGCTCCCCTCCGGCACGGTTTGAAAACGAGTACGGGTCGGTGTTCGCGGCGAACGATTCGGAGGCTGCGATTCCCCGTGGGATGCGGCGGACCAAATACGGCTGGGAAGACGCCTCGTTGTGGCACATCTCGACCGACATTCGTTCGCGATCGATCCAGTCATGGATCGACGGCCAACGACAGCGTGAACCGAGTTGGATGGTGAAGATTTTTGAACGGATTCGCAGCACACCGCCGTTGATGATCGCCGTGATCCAAATCACCGCGATTGCAGCGATTGTGCACATCAGCAACGTTTATCACGCCGAACCTGCCCGTTCTTCGGCCAAAAAGCCCTCCGCCGGTTTGTCCTGATCTATGATGCAGTGCCGCAACTTCCGTCTCCGATCCGCCACTTGCCCTGGGCGACCGCTACCGTGACTCGCATCCTCATCACCGCCTTTGAGCCCTATGAGCGCTGGAAAGAGAACTCCAGCTGGTTGGCGTTGGTCGATCTGACGAGCTGGTATGACGGTGCGTTGGAGATCAGCACGCGCCGCTACCCGGTCGATTTGCCGAAGCTACGCGAATTGCTGGAAGCCGACTTGGCCCGCGACTATGACTTTGCGATCCATCTGGGCCAGTCACCAGGATCGGCGGTGATCAAATTGGAATCGGTCGGTTTGAACCTCCGCACCAACGGCGAACCGTTGTTGGTTGATGCACCGACCGCTTACCGATCGACGCTGGATTTGGAGGGGTGCCTGCAACGGCTGACCGGCGCGGGAATCCCGGCCCAGATCTCGCACCACGCGGGCACGTACCTGTGCAACGCGGCGCTCTTTCTAAGCCAGCACTATGGCGAAATGATGGGCCGCCGAACGCAAAGTCTGTTCATCCACTTGCCGCTGACGCCGGGACAAGTCGCCGCCGACGAATCCGCGTTGGCCAGCATGAGCACTCCGATGCAAAGCGCGGCGATCGCACTGGTCGCCCAGCACCTGGCCCAATCCGATTCCTAGAAGTTCGCACCTGGGATCAGCCGGTTCGCGCGAGCCTGCGGGCCTTCAATACCAAGAGATCGCACCGCCGCGCGTCGGCTCGCGGCCCATGCCATCTACTTGATGAGCCGACGGCTCAGTTTGTGATCGAAAGAAAGTCGCCGTGTTCTCCGAACTCGGCGTGCGCGACAAAGCGAAGCTTT
Organism: Stieleria maiorica; assembly: GCF_008035925.1. NCBI lineage: Bacteria > Pseudomonadati > Planctomycetota > Planctomycetia > Pirellulales > Pirellulaceae > Stieleria > Stieleria maiorica. The sequence continues at coordinate 1,258,080 of NZ_CP036264.1, read as the reverse complement.
GCCCCGCGCCGACCTCGGAGAGGACGGCGACTATCCAGACGAAGCACTAAAGCGAACTTGAATACGCTCCCTGCGATTGCGGTTGGCTCGGTCGTGCCGTGGGCAGATTCTTGTGACTGAATGGCGTCAATGCGCCAGCCGGAAAGAAGAAGGCCTTGATATCAGGGTGGCGTGAATCAGCCATCGCGCCGACGCGGACGACCGTTCCATCCGACAATTCAAGCGTATAGTCGCAGTCTTTCATTGCATTCCTACATGCGTGCTCTTGAACACAAACTCAGTTGCCCCTCAATCTCACCAGCCTTCCGATCGTTCGCGGTCGCTTGGCCATTGATGTAACGCGGCAGTCTGCAACAAGTCCGCAATGAAGTGCCAGGAATTCTGGGAAATGCCGAATTAGCGTCTCCCCCCCGCGCGTCGTCACTTGGGATGCCGGGCGCGCGGGCATTCACTCTCGCGCTGGCATTCACGCTCGCGCTGACTCGAACTATCACTGACACGAGCGAACCGTGCCTTAGAAGTTAGCCCACGCCCGGGGCAGGGCAGCGATCAAACGAGCGAGGTGGCGGTCAACCGTCAAGCCCGTACTCTTTGATCTTCTTGTGCAACGTGTTGCGATTCATGCCCAGACGCGTCGCGGCTTTGGTTTGTACACCACCACAGGCTTGCAGGACTTGGGCGATCAATTCACGCTCGACGACATCGACCACGCCGCGATGGACATCCGTCGAGTCGCGACCGACTTGGTCCAGCCCCAACTGCACGACGGTCTTGGTCATCGTTGCAAAGTCGACCGGGCCGGCGGCTTCCAAGTCCTCCGCCGGGATCGGTTGCCGATTGGTCACGCAGTCGGGCAACAGGTCGACCAACAGCTCGTCGGTTTCCGCCATCACGACGGCGCGCTCGACATAGTTCTGCAATTCGCGGACGTTTCCCGGCCAGTGATAATCCCGCAACGCTTCCATCGTCCCGGGACCGATATGGGCGACGTAACGATCGTTCAGTTCGTTGTAGTAGTCCAAGAAATGAGACACCAGCGACGGGATGTCGTCACGCCGATCGCGCAGCGGCGGAATCTCGATCGGCACCACGTTCAGCCGCCAGTACAGGTCCTCACGAAAATGCCCGGCGCGAACCTCTCCCATCAGGTCGCGGTTGCTGGCCGCGATGATTCGGACATCGGTTCGCAGCGTGGTGGTATCGCCGACGCGTTCGAATTCCTTTTCCTGCAGGACACGGAGCAGTTTGACCTGCAGCGTCAGCGAGGTGCTGTTGATTTCATCCAAAAAGATGGTGCCGCCCTGGGCCGCTTCGAAACGTCCCGTGCGATTGCTGACCGCACCGGTAAACGCGCCACGAACGTGCCCGAACAATTCGCTTTCCAGCAGACTCTCGCTGAGCGCCCCGCAATTGACCCGGACGAACGGGCGGCCGCTGCGATGGCTCAGTTGGTGCACCGCGCTGGCGATCAATTCCTTTCCGACGCCGGTCTCGCCCAAGACCAGCACCGACGCGTTGCTGACCGCAACACGCCGCGTCACGCGATACACCTCCCTCATCGCCGAGCCATTTCCAATGATTCCCGGCAAGGGAGCGTTCTGAAGGTTGGTTGCGGAGTCGCCGAGCATTGCCGTGCCGAGCATTGCCATGAAACGTTCACGGCAACGTCCGCCCCCTCCATGGAGACGTCATCACCGCGGGCATTATGCCTGATTCAGGAAGTCGTAAAGATTCCGCCCGTTCCGCCAACGCATCGGACCTGCCCAATGCCAACGAGCAATCGTGCTACACCTGCACTGCCGCGAAAGTAGCGTTTTGCGGCGGATCCCGATACCGGGCGTGTCTTAACGAGGCGCCGAATCACCTTGCAGGGCTTCAGCGCCGATGACACGGAAACGGGCACGATCGCTGACCGTCAGTGCCGGCAAACGCCGTTTCGACTCGATTTCTGCTAGCACATCCGAAAATGCCGCCGGACTGCCCGGCAAGGCGACCAGATAGACCGCAGGAGTATTGTCGCTGATCCACCGATTGGAGGTGGTTTCGTATTCAGTCCGACGAATACTCTTTTCGCTCGTTTCGGCGTCGCTGTAAAACACGATCGGAATCCGGCTGCCCTTGGGTTGACGCCGGACACGATCGACCAGCTCGGCCGGAGCCGCATCGGCGATCCGGATCTTGCTGACCACCATTCGCAAATCGCCACCCCGCTGGATCTCACGCTCGGCATCAAGCGCCGATGTCACCTTCCGCACCGCGTAACCGAGCTGATTGAGATTGGATTCCTGACGCAACGCGACCACCGGCCGTGTTTCCAACAGGATCACCAGCGGACGCGAATCCAGCGATGCCATTTCCGCCAGCGTCTTGCGGACATAGCTCGATCCGGGAAACAAAAACCCGTTGCCCAGCGCCGACACCAACTGCGACAGACAGGTTGCCGCCTCGTAGCGGACCAGTGGTTCGGGATCGCGAGCGGCCTCAACGAGTTCGGAGAATCCACCGCCGCGGCCGACGAGCAGTTCTGCGCTCGGGCTGCCCGAGTTGACCGAGTCGGACATCAGCCGCAGCGTCGCAACCGCGGCAGGGGCATCCCCCAGTTCACGTTGCCGGGCAAGCGCCGCCAGCAACGCCGGCGGGTTCATTTGATCGGCGTACGAGCGACGGATCGCCTGGATTTGTTCCGGATCGCCCCAATCAACGTCCACCATCACCCGATAGGCCAAATCGGCCGAAAGCACGCTGTGGGCGACCGTCGGCGGCAACTCGCCCAGCCGACGAAGCCGCTGTGCCGCGTCATATGCATTGCGAGACCGCAGGAAGACCTCCGTACTGCGATTGGCATCGACACCGGTGCGATCGGCATCAACCGACCACAACGTCGCCGGCGTCAGGTCGTTGGGGGTTCGCATCGCGACGGCTCGCAACGTCGACAACCGATCGGCCAACACCGCGATGGCGTCCAGTTTCTCAAACCCCGCGGGAAACGCCGCAGACGCCCGAGCGATCTGGGCTTCCGTTGCGCTCGCATCGTCGGCCAGGGCCGCCGAGATCAACGTGTCGGTTGCCGAGGGTGGATCCAGGATTCGCAACGCATCCAGGGCAGCCGATCGGACGCCGGTGTCGCCATACAGGGCAAGCTGATTGAGTGCCCGTCCCCCGCCGTCGCCGAGCGCTTCGAGCACGCCGAGCAACTTGGCACGATGGCGGTCCGAAATCGCCTGCCCCGAACCACCCCGGACGATCGCCGCCACGATCTCTTTGACCGCCGCATCGCCGCCCGCCATCAGCGTTCGATTGGCCGCAAGGTTGGCGTCGACGTCCTCACCGGCGAGCTGATCGATCGCACCTCGCAAGCGTTCGACCGATTGCTGTTCCGCCTTGGCCGCGGCCGCCATTTTCTGAATCGCCGACCGGCTGTCGTCGCTCAGCTCGCTGCGCAACGAAATCCGCAGCAACATCTCGCTGCCGATCACTTCGGCCGAACGGGTGAGTTCGGATTGGTCGCCGACTCCGTTGATCCGCCCCAACCAGCGGTCCACCTGGGGCCACGCGCCGATCCGGGCCAGCGAGCGAATCGCCTGCGCCCGGTAGCTCCCACCGCGGCTGGCGGTCGACTCCAACTGGCGGACCAGTTCGTCTCGATTGGACGGTGACTCCGCCGGATCCTGCGTGACCGCCTCCCCTTCGCCGAACTGTCCGGACGCCCCATCAGCGAGGAATGTCACCGAGGCGAGAAAGACGGAAATCGTCAAAAAATGAAACCGCATGATGGGCAAACGGGGGAGAAGAGGGGTGAACGGTGGCAAGTGACCCGGTTGTATCTTAATCACCGCTCGGAGAAAGTGCGCCCGATGCTGCTTGCGTTTGACCGAGATCCATTCGGGTCGCCGTCTAGGTCGCCCGTCCAGGCCGCCTTTCAGGCCTCGGCGGGAGCGTCACTGATGACCTTTTGCAGATCCTGGAGCGTTTGCCATTCGATCGTTCCCTCTTTGATCGACTCTTCGCCCGAATCCTTGAGCATCTGGTGGAATTGCTGTTTGCGTTTTTCCACGCCTTCACTCCACTTTTGATGCAACTCGCGTTTGGTCAGCCCGGACCTGGTGGGGCGATTTTTGTCGCGGACCCGACTGAGTAGCCGACGGTCCAGATCGCGGGTGTAGTCGACGTATTGATCGGCGGTCAGCCGAGCCTCGTACTCCAGATCCGTCAGCGTCGCCTGGGTCGCCCCCAGGCCCCTGCCATCGCCCCGTCCGGCTCCGGAGCGAAACGGGAGCGTGAAGGCCCAGGCGATCAGCCCGGTCGAGAATAAGAACGAGCAGACGATTGCGTACCTTGCGAAATTGGATCGCGGCAAGGCGGCGGCACGATCGGTTTTGCGGCGGCCGCCGGCTTGAACGCCGCGCTGCTGCCCCGTTCGATCACTCTCGCGGCGATTGAATTTCGGCTCGGCGCCCGACTCGGATTCGCGTTTCTGTGGCATCGTCTGTTCCCCGTGTGTTAGACGTCTTACTTGGTCAAGATGGTGGGCAGGTTGTTGGCGATCTCTTGAAAGATCCGCACCAGGTCCTCGCCGGTCGCGGCGTGATAGTGTTTCCCGCCACCGATCGCGGCGACTTCACGCATGTCCTGTTGGTTGGCACCCTCGCCGAACGTCACCGTGTGGATGGTCAGCAGATAGTTGTTGACCAGCGTTTGGGCCACGTTCTCCGCCCACGGCGTTTGGTTTTGGTTGCCGTCGGTCATCACGACCATCGTCTTTGCGGCAAACGGACGTGCCCGGCTATGAATCAGACCTTCGATGCCCTCCTGCATCCCCTTTCCGATCGCGGTGTTGCCGCCGGTGTTGAGTTGGGCGACTTTATCACGAACGATTTGTAAATCCTTTTCCAATAAGGTGTCCAGTGTTGCACTGCTGGAGTAGCTGGCCAACGAAACCTGTTCTTCTTGGCTGGTTTCATCCAAGACATCCAAGAATGCGTTGACGGCAACTTCAAGATCCTGCCAGGCGTTGGTCGGTGGCGCGCCCTTGTTGAAGTAGTTCTCGTACATGTACTGCTGGTAGGTCACCGAATCATGCCCATTGGCGTAGGAATAACGCCAGCGTCCGCCAGAATACCAGCGATTGAGTTGACCTTGGCTTGCCGCCCAGTCCTTAGCGTCGGTGGAGAACGGGTTTTCGTTCCATTCCCAATCGAAATCGATGTCATCCATCGAACCGGATCGATCCAGGATCAATGAGATGTCCCGGTCGACCTGCATGGCCACCGAATCATGTTGGGTCTCAAAATCGTTGGTACTCAGCAACCCGGGAATGATCAACGGAACATTTCCCGACAGCGAATCCTCAAGACGTTTTCCGTGGACCCGCACGGCGCTGGCGACGGTACCATTGCGGACAGCTGGCGTCGGAATCCTGACAAAGTGATAGCGACTGCCGTCGCCGCCGTATTGCTGCGTATTCCCGAATTCGATTTCGCGATCGTTGTCGCCCGTACGCAGACGCAACGGATCGCCGTCGACCAGGTTCAACGCAGCAGTCGCGACGGCGGCATCAATCGCCGCGTCGACGGTCTGCACTTCGCTGAAGGCACGTCCGGCCGAGCGTGCCGCCGCATCGGTCGCGATCATCAATTCGGTGCGGGTCAGTTGCATGTGTGCCGCGTTGATCGCGAATGCCGCCAAGATGGCCAGGACTGGCAACACGACTGCGGTGATCGCCATCACCGTCCCCCGCCGACCCTGGAACCGAAGCCGACGCTGGAATCGAGTTTGAATCGCGTGTCCGTTTCGATTTCGTTTGACGTTCATGGTGTAACTCACAGAAGTGGGGCAAGACAGAGCGGTGGAGAGAAGCGTGGAAAAATGCAAGTCGGACTACTGTTCGTAGAACCCTTCGTAACGCTCGGTCCGGATACGGGCGGTGGTCTCGATCGTTGCGTTGGGCAAGAACATCGGAGCAAACAACGCGATTTCGTCGAAGTCGACCGTCACCGTCACGACCACATTCGGTGAATCCTCATCGATCGGCTCCACGCTCACCTGGTATCCGCTCGCGGTCATCATGTTCATCACTTGATCCGCGGCGGCCTCGGCTTCTTCGACCGTCGCCCCCGGCACCATCGCTTGGCGTGCGGCAAAGTAGGCCGCATCTTGTGCCAGGTTGCGGATCATGTTCATCCGCGCGAATTCCATGCAGGTGAAAATCAATACGAAGAAGATGTTGGCGCAAATGGCAAACTCCACCGCCGCCGCTCCGCGTCGACGCCGGCCGGAACGAGGGATCCTCGATCGTCGCTTTCGTGGTGGCGTTGATTTCATGGCTTCGGTCCGCAGCGGAAACGTGGGGCGATCATCTGGTGATGCGATTGGATGGACTAATTAATCGGCAAGTTTTTGTACTCTTTCCGCAACGTCACCTCTGCGGAAAGTTCGATGCCGGCGAACAGGACCGATGGGATCAACAAGTTGCCGTCACAGGGAACGGTCACGGTTGTCGTCACGTTTTCCAAGGTGTCGGCATCGGTGAAATCCGGCGAACTGAAGGTACACGGATTGCCGCTGTACTGAATGTTCCGCTCGTCCAAGAACTCCTGCACTCGCGCGATCACGTCCGCATTGGTGCGGCCGCGTGCGACGCCTCGGCGGGCGCCCTCATAAGCGGCCAGCGTGATCGACTCTTTCAGGAACAACATCGAACACAAGTCGATCGTCCCGATGGTCAGCGCGATCAGTGCCGGCAGGCAGATGGCGAATTCGACGGTGGCAGCGCCTCGGCGCTGCCGTCGCCGCCGTGATCGACACGAATTCTCGTTGCGACGCTTGGAAAGAAACATGACGAAAGGTTGTGCGTGGACGAACTGGTGGTTTCCCGTTACCAGAAACCTAGCTCGCAAACCTGTCGCATGTCGGACATCGGAGATGGCGATCGGCGCAAAAACTCGTGACTTTCTTCGCGTCAGCTGACCGCTTTCCCCCACCGGCCGGTGGACGGGGGAGGCAAAAAATCAACACCCGGCGTTTCGAGACTGCCCCAGGGCGAAAGAAGCAATCCGCGCGTTAGAGAAAATCAGCGCGTTAGAGACAATCGGTTCGACCGGTCTCCTTCAATCGCTTGACGGCCTCACGCACCCGCTCCTCGGCCGACTTCGGCGCGACCAACGTGGCGTCCCCGGTTTGGACCACGATCAAGTCTTCCACTCCGATGGTGACGATCGTATGCCCCGGCTGGCCGAAGATGATCGATCCGGACGTGTCGATCCCCAAGTGATCGCCGACGACGGTGTTGCCGTCCGCATCTGCTTCATGCAATCGCCCCAGCGACTGCCAACTGCCCACATCGTCCCAGCTGAACGGAGCCTCGATCACCGCCACGTTGGCGTACGATTCCATCACCGCGTAATCGATCGACGTCCCTTCGATCGCACAGAACTCTTCCTCCAGAACGGTTTCATAGTCCGGTGAACCGATCGCGGCGGCGATTTTTTCGATGTGCGAATACATCGCCGGCTGGTTGGTCTTGATCGCGTCCAGAATGACCGACGCCCGCCACAAGAAGATCCCGCTGTTCCAATAGAAGTCGCCCGATTCCAGGTACTGCGTCGCGGTCTCCCGATCCGGCTTCTCACGAAACTGGTCGACCTGGAACGCCTTGATCTCGGTCCCGCCATCGACATCGCCACCGGCTTCGATCTTCGGTCCCCGCTGGATGTACCCGAACGACTCGGCCGGATAGGTCGGCCGGATGCCGAAGGTGACGATCCGGCTGGGATCCTCCATCACCAAACGCTCCCCGGCTGCGATCGCGCCGCAGAATTGTTCGTCGGTCGCGATGACGTGGTCCGACGGCATCACCGCCATGATCGCCTCGGGATCCTGATGGGCGATCAACGCGGCCGCCAAGGCGATGCAAGGCGCGGTGTCCCGCTTGGCCGGCTCGCCGATCAAGTTCTCCTTCGGGTGCTCCGGCAGTTGCTCGGCGATCGGGTCGACCAAGATCTTGTTGGTCACGATCAACTGACGCTCGGCGGGCACCAATCCGGACAGCCGATCGCTGGTCGACTGAATCATCGTCCGTTGCCCCGACAGGGCCAACAACTGTTTCGGCCGCAACGTTCGGCTTGCCGGCCAAAACCGTGTTCCACTTCCGCCAGCCATGATCACTGCGTACAACATCTTCGAGTCTTCTTGAATCGCGTAATGGAGTGTCCGCGGCAATCGTAGCCGATCATCGGCGGCAGGGTTAGCCGGCAACCGATTGGCGAAAAGGGGGCCGGCCCGCTCAGGGCTTCGTGCCCCAGAAGTCCAACACGCGCACTTTGTCCAGCACCGGTTTCAAGACTTCGACGAAAGCCAGGTGCTCGGCGTGAGGTAGATAGGCTTCGCGTCCCGCCTCACTGTCAAAGGTGACCAGGAAACAGTGGGTGAAGCCGTCGTCGTGTTTTTCGGGACTGTTGTTGGTCGACCATTCAAACGCTTTGATCGCGTCGATCTTTTCCGGCAGCGCGGCAAAAGCCTGCTCGACCTTCGCGACTTCTTCACGTGAGGCCGAATCCTTGAACTTAAAAAACACGGCATGCTGGAGTGGTTTTTCCGGTTGAACCTGCTTCGAGTCGCCCCAGTAATCCAGCACGAACACGTCCTTCATGTGAGGCCGCAACACATCGCCGAACGCCTTGTGCGCCGGATGGGGCAGGTATTCCTGGCGTCCCGCATCGTCGGCAAACGTCAACAAAAAGCAATGCGTGAATCCGTCATCCAGCCCTTCAGGGCTGTTGTTGACGCCGTACTGAAAATCAATGATCGAATCGATTTTGGACGGCAGTTCCGCAAAGGCGTCGACCACTCCCTGAATGTCTTCTTCGCTGGAAGAGTCTTTGAACGAAAAGAACACTGCGTGACGTAACATGCCGCTGTTGAGATTACTGGGGTTTTCGGGGTGGACGGTTTGACCGGTCGAATCGGGTGCCGCTGCTTCGGAGTCCGCGGTCGGTGCCGCGGCCGCAGCGACCGGCTCCGGACCTGCCGATTCGGGATCAACGGGACCACCACAGCCACAGGCGGCGATCAACAAAACACCACCGACGGCAAGTTTTAATCGAAACATCGGGAAAACCTAACTGAAATCAAAGAGTTGGGAACGACAACGACGCAGGCGTTCAGTCACACGGACGCTCGATCAATGGTAGCGGAAGTCCCCCGGGGAATCGATGCGCCGCGATCCGCGGCCCCGCCGATCACTTCGCCTGCGGTGCGGCCGCACGCAGTTTGGCCTGCTGGGCGAGCAGCTTCTTCTGATAGCGGCCCTGGACGACGTCGACGATGATCAACACGGCCAGCACAAAATAGAACGTCGACTTTTCCATCGCCTCGACGTGGTATCCGAACAATTGGACCTGTGCCAGATGACCGCCTTCGCTGACCAGCATCACCCCGACGATGAACAGGATGAACAAACCGAGCACCTCGTACATCCGGTTCTTCTTCAAAAACTCGGCGACGTGGTCGGCCAACCAGATCATCAACAGCCCGCTCAAAACGATCGCCGTCGCCATGATGGCGAACGAGTTGGTCAACGCCATCGCACTCAAAATGGAATCGAACGAGAACACCAGGTTCATCGTCACGATCAACGAGATCGCCTTGGCGACTGAGTTTCCCTTCTCTCCCTTGTCGCCTTCCTCGCCGAGATCGCTGACTGCCAGCAGGTGGTAAATCTCTTTGATCGCCGTCCAAAGAATGAATGCCCCGCCGCCGATCACGATCAAGCTGTGTCCGGAGACGTGCATCTCGAGCGGGTTTGAGATCAGATTCAGAAACGGGTCTTCCAACAATTTGATCAGGTTGACGACCACAAACAACAAGACGATCCGGAATACGATCGCCAGCCCGATGCCCCATTTCCGCACCATCGACTGCTTGGATTCCTCCACCCGCTTGCTCTCGATCGAAATGTACAGCAGGTTGTCGAAGCCCAGCACCGCTTGCAGCACGATCAGCATGCCGAGTGTCAGAATGCCGCCGATGGAAAACAGGCTTTCCTCCGCCGGTTCCACCAAGTCCCCCGCGGTCACCTCCGGCGGCGCGGTCTCGGCCAACATCATCAGGGGCTCGGTCAGCATCCCCAACGAAAAAGGGTGGCTAAAAATCGAACTGACGGTCGAGCAAAGGTCCAAATCGATCATCGGGTCTGCCAAGCGATGGAGAAGGTTCCGGATTTGCCGCGGACGCAATACCCGCGCGAGTGAGTACGGGATTATGATGCCAGCTGTGATCCCACCTCAACCCCGCACAGCCCCACCGCACACCCACCCACCGTCACTTCAACGAACACGCATCCCAGGACCCGATCCATGAAGACTCCTTCCCGCAACAGCTTTGTGACCACCATTGGGCTGGCCGCAACGGCTTCGCTCCTGACGCTATTCCTGTTCGCGTCACCCGTCACCCGCGGCGCCGATCCGAACAACCAGGCGACGAAACAGCACTACGAAATTCGCACCTACTTGCTGGGCGAAGACGGGGACGCCGCCGCGGTCGACCATTACCTGCAACACGCATTGATCCCGGCGCTGAATCGAATCGAGATCGGCCCGGTGGGTGTGTTCGCGCCCGCGGCTAACGACACGAACGACCGCGACAGCATCATTGTCGTGATCCCCGCCGACAGTGCCGACCAACTCGCCAGTTTACAGACGCGACTGCAAAACGACGCCCAATACCTGGCGGACGCAAAACCCTACTTGGAGCGCGGCCCCCAGGACGCCCCTTACGCCAGAATCTCAAGTGAAATGCTGGTCGCGATGGACTGCATGCCGAAGCTGAATGTCCCCGCGGGCACGCTGGACAATGACGACCGCGTTTACGAGCTGCGGCTGTACGAGAGCGCCAACGAGCGGCTGGGCAACTTGAAAGTCGACATGTTCAACAACGGCGAAGTCCCGATCTTTCTCGATAGCGGGATCGCGCCGGTCTTTATCGGGCAAGCCGTCGTCGGCCCCCAGACGCCCAACCTGACCTACTTGACGGTCTATCCCAACGACGACGCTCGACTGAAAGCCTGGGATGCGTTTCGCGCCCATCCCGACTGGCAAGTCCTCAAGAACGTGGCGAAGTACAAAGGCACCGTCAGCAAGATCGACAAACACGTCCTGGTGGCCAAGCCGTATTCGCAGATGTAAATCGATGTCAATAAAAAACCCGCCGTATCGCTCCTGTCGAGCGATGCGGCGGGTGGATGCACGTCTTACAACGAGAAGTCGCACCGCGAGAAGTGGACACAGCCCGCGGCAGTCCGGTGATCACGCCGCCGCGTTGCTCTCCTTGGCTTTCTTCTCTTTCGCATTGCGATAGTCGACCACGTCCCAGACCAAGCCGAGCGTGCGGAACAGACGAATCGCTTGCCAGGTGATGTCAAATTCCCACCACTTGTGACCGTGCTTGGCCATCCGCGGGTGGGCATGGTGGTTGTTGTGCCAACCTTCGCCATAGGCGATGATCGCGACCAGCCAGTTGTTGCGGCTGTCGTCGGTCGTTTCGTAGTTTTTGTAGCCCCACATGTGCGACGCACTGTTGACCATCCAGGTCGCATGCAGCACTCCGACCAGGCGGACAAACAGCCCCCAAACCAACAGCGACGCGCCGAAGGAGACTCCGCCGAAGTAATAGCCGACGCCGAACAAGATGACGCCGCTGACGATGTGGATCGGCAGGAACAGATAGTCCATGATCCGCATCCCGCGTTGCTTGTACAGGTCCGGTGCCCACTTCTTCAGATACGCGATGCGATCGCCGTTGTGGGTGTGGAAGGCCAGCCAGAACATGTGGCTCCACCAGCTGCCGTCGTGCGGCGAATGGGGGTCACCATCCTGATCGCTATGCTTGTGGTGCTTGCGATGGTCGGCGACCCAATCCAGTGGCGTGCCTTCGCCAGCCAAGGAGCCGATTCCGGCCAACAGGTACTTGAACCAGGTCTTGGTCTTCATGCCCGAGTGGGTCAGCAGTCGGTGATAGCCCAGACAGATCCCGATACTGCCGGTCAACCAGTGCAATCCCAGCATGACTGCCAGCCCGGTCCAGGTGAAGGTTTGCCAAGCGAAACCCAAGACGACGGCATGGGCCAATCCCAACCAGCCGATCGCCCACCAAGAAATGTTGGCGAAACGCTTGCGATCGTTTGCCGTTTCCACGTTCGATTCGGGCTTGGACGCCTTGACCGCTCGGGTATTGGGGTCGTTCCACGGTTCGGCGGCGTTGGGCTCGATCGTGCCCTCGGCACCGGCGAGCTGTTCCACGTCGGGGAACTCGAGTTTGGTTGAGTTTTCGGTTGACTTCCGTTGCGATTTCCGCGGTGTCTCTACTACGTTCGCCATTTCGACGATTCCTCGATCAGGACATTGCATGGTTGCTGAGCGGCATTCGGTTGCGGCTCGGGTTTGGAGAAGTCTAAGGATTCTTGAATCCCTGTCTGTCTCGATCGGGGCATTTGAATGTAACGGACATGTAAAAGATCCCCGCACCCCCCCACCCGGACGACGCCCCGACCGGCGACCGGAGTGCGACAAACGCGCTGCGTGCCTCGTCACCGCTACATTTTCCGCGCGGCGGCCGCTGTTGATGCCGGCCCGCAGGCCGGCGCCCAATGCACCTACTGTCGATCACAAACTGAGCCGCAGGCGCTAGCCTCGGGCCTTACAAGAGCCGCAGGCGCTAGCCTCGGGCCTTGGATTGCCTTTCGAGACTTGATAAGGCCCGCGGCTAGCGCCGTCGGCTCATCAAGGAGGTGCCATTGGGCCGCCGCCAAACGGCTGATTCCAAGAGGGTTTCTACGGGCATCGGGGGGAATCCGAGGCAACCGGAAAACTCAACGCAAAGCGATCGACCGGAAGGAAAACACCGTCACCAAGGACGATTCAACCGCAACGAGCGTTTCCAACGGAAGCTCACCTCAAAAACGGTCCGATGTCTCGACGTACCGGTGAGAGTCTGTTGTTCAACGGACTCGGCGCGGACGAATAGGAGGATCGGTGCGGTGATTTCACTGTGGGAGTGGCATCGCCGGGACCGTTCACTTGCGATTCGGTTTTCAAACAACGGTCGGGTTTCGCGTCACCGCGAAACCGGACCGTTTTTTTGTTTCAACCGTGGAACGGGTTCTGGTAACCCGGCGTGTCACCGAAACACATGCCCATCGCCCGCGCGCTCTGCACGGCCGATCCGCCCGGGTCGACGGTTCGTATTTGATCGACCGCTTCGGCGATGGGAACGTGGCAGATGTCGGGCGGATCACTGCACACCATCCGGCCGAAATTGCGTTCGGTGATCAGCCGTACCGCATGGGCGCCGTATTCGCTTGCCAAGACGCGGTCGAACGTTGTCGGACCGCCGCCACGCTGCAGGTGGCCCAAAACGACGAATCGGACGTCCTGCTCGATCATCCCTTCCAGCCTCTCGGCGACGACTTGACCGATTCCGCCCAACCGGACCTGCATGTTTTGCGATCCGCCGTCGTCCAGCACTAATCCGCCCGATGGCAGATGTGCCCCTTCGGCGACGACGATCAGCGTGAAGTGTTTGTCCAGCGTGCGGCGTTCCTCGATCTTCGCGATGATGTTCTCATAGGTCCAGGGAATCTCGGGAATCAGGATCACGTCCGCGCCGCCGGCGATCCCGCCATGCAGTGCGATCCATCCGGTGTGACGCCCCATCACCTCCAGCACCATCACTCGCTGGTGGCTGGCCGCGGTCGTGTGCAGCCGGTCGAGTGCGTCGGCACAACACAGCACCGCGCTGTTGAAACCGAAGGTAAAGGCGGTCGCTTTGAGGTCGTTGTCGATCGTTTTTGGGACGCCGACCACCGGAATCCCCGCCTCGTGAAATTGCTGCGCCGTGGAGAGTGATCCGTCACCGCCGACGACAATCAGCCCCTCGATTTTCATCCGCTCGATCGTCTCGGCGACCCGATCGACCAGTTTCGGGTCCAGTTCCACCCGGCCGCTCTCCCCGACCCGGGCCGCAAAGCGGCCCTTGTTGGTCGACCCCAGAATCGTCCCGCCCTGGACCAAAATTCCCGCCGTATTTCGCGGGTTGAGCACTTGAAAACGGATCGGATCGACCAGCCCTTCAAAGCCATCGCGAAACCCCACCACATCGTAGCCGAGCCAAAAGGCCGTCTTGGTCGTCGCCCGGATCACGGCGTTCAGCCCCGGACAGTCGCCGCCGGAGGTCAGGATTCCGATCCGCGGGCGATCGCCCAGCCGCTCGCGACCGTAAATGTGCACCTCGCCATTTTCAGTGATTTCAACAGACATCCTGGTAGTGCTCCCGCTGCCGATCGTTTTTCAATGAGTCCCGCACGTTCAATCAGTCCCGCAATGGAGGGGATCCGAGAGTGGCCGAGTCTGCGAACGTAGACTCCGCCGACGCGATCCGACAGTCCAAAAAATAATTCCTAAATACCTTTCTACTTGGTTCTGCGAACACGCCGAACTATGATGAAAACGGCAAGAGGAACGATTTGCGATCATCCCCTGGGGAGGTTCGGGCCGCGAATCCACACGCCTTATTCCTCTGGCCCGGTTTCATCCACCCCAATCGACGCCCTCGCGGCGTCAGGCGGGGTGCTGAAGGTATCCCCATTTCATGGTCGCATCTGGGCGTCAATCTCATCACCCCTGCGGCTCAAATCGCACAAGGAATTCGAACGTGTCCCATCGCACCCAATCAATCGCTGCCCGTCTTGTTTCTCGTCGCCTGTTCGCCGGCATTGTCTCACTGGGCGTTGCCTTCAGTGCCGGTTTGGCAGTTGCCGATGCACCGGCCGAGGACGATGCCGTCCAAGCGGAACTGTTTGCCGCGATCGATGACGGAAAAATCGACGTCAAATTCATTCCGCTCAATACCACCAAAGCGAATGTCATCGTCAACAACCTGACCGACAAACCGATGACCCTGCGTCTGCCCGCCGCGTTCGCCGGTGTCCCGATCAACCGCCAAGGCATGATGGGTGGCATGGGCGGTATGGGTGGCATGGGCGGCGGCATGGGTGGCATGGGCGGCGGCATGGGCGGTGGTGGCGGCCAAGCCATGGGCGGCGGCATGGGCGGCGGCATGGGAGGCATGGGCGGCGGCATGGGTGGCATGGGCGGCGGTGGCATGGGCGGATTCATGCGAATCCCCCCCCAACGCCAACAGAAACTCGCCGTGACGACCGTCTGTCTGGAACACGGACGCCCCGACCCGACCCCGAAAATGGCCTACAAGATCGTCCCGCTGGACTTCGTCACCAAAGACGACCGCGTGCACGTGCTGTGCGAAGCCTTGGGCAACCAGCAGGTCGCCCAGAACACCGCACAGGCAGCCGCCTGGAACCTGATGGACAACCTGTCCTGGGAAAAACTCGCCGCCAAGAATCGTGTGGAAAGCAAGTACACCGGCAACCTCCGCTGGTTCTCGCCGATCGAAATTCAGTCCGCCATGGCGGTCGTCCGCGAAGCCACTCGGATCGCCCAAGCACGCAGCGAATCCGAATCGGAGTCGACCGAATCCGAGTCGGCTGACTCACTTTCCAGCGACAGCTGAACCGGCCACACGCTTGCCTCCCATCCTTTCCAGTTCCCCTTCGACGTTTCAGGTGGAGAGGTAGGAAGATTTTGGAGGACAGGAGCATTGGCGAGACTCAATGGAGGATGCAATTCATCATCTTCCTACCTCCGAAATGTTCTTGCCCTATTTTTGCAGGCCATTAAGGGACGAGGCGAGTAAACGCCCCTCTCTGCCAGAGTTATCACCAACGGCTGACCGCTTCCGGCGCGTCAGCCGTTTTTTATTCCGCCGCACCACAAACTGCTCTGGCAGGTGAAAATGTGCCGGTTGTATTGAATACCGAGCGGTTGACGTGCCGATAAGCCCCTGTGATGGATGCCCGAAAGTGAATTGTGCGCATGGAGGCGCACTGCAATGGTCATATTCTCGCTCAAGCTGATCAACAACGTCCGGAAAGCGATTGCGGGGCGACGCTACCCGCACCAATTGGCCGGCGGAGTTGCATTGGGCGTGCTGCTGGGAATCATCCCGCACGGCAACCTGCTGGCGCTGATCGTTTTGCTGGCCTTGGTGTGCTTTAAGGTCAACCATGCCCTGATGGGTGTGGTTGCGATCGCGGCTTCATTTCTGGCGACTCGACTGGATCCGTACTCGCATCTGGTCGGCGAGTACATGCTGACACACCCGACCGGCAGCGAGTGGGCCAAGCAGGCGTGGGCGTTCCCAGTGGTCCCGTGGACGGATCTGAACAACACCGTCGTGCTGGGCAGCTTTGTGATCGGGACTGCTTCGGTGCTTCCTATCTTCGCGCTGTGCTTGCCCCTGTTCCGCTTGGTCGCCCCGGCAACGGTGTCCGCGGAATCGGTGACCGACGAAGCCGACGCCCCGGCGGAAACTCCCGCGGCCTCGGCGACCACCTCTGCCAGCAATCGCCGCGACGACCAGCATGATACACCCACACCCCAGCGATCGTCCGCCGGGATGGTGCCCGAGACCGACAAGGCGCCCGACTCGGTCGCGCTGATGATCGACCAACAGGATGCGGTTCCGCCGCCGCGGTTTGCCGCCGCCCAAGCCGACACGACGACAGCGCGACGAACCCGTCCGGCGACCGATCCGATCGACGACCTGCTTGCCACCGAACCGATCTTTATCCCGATCGAAACGGCTCATCAGCACGGCGACAACGCGGCGACCGACGCGGCGTCGATCGCCGCTGGAACGGACACGGCGGACAAAATCCCCTCCAACGAACAAATGGTTTCCGTCCACACTCGGATCGACGTGATCCGAATGAAAGACTTCCACGACGACGAAGCAATGCCCGACGGGTCCCACGGTGGCGTCGCCGATCGCGCGAGCAAACCACCGACCGACGAAGCGCTCAACTATCTGCTTCGCCAATTGCGTCACTCTCAGGAAAGGAAAGCGGCAGGATGATTCGCTGGCGATTTGTAGTAACACGACTGTTGATCGTTGCGGCTGTACTGGTGCTGTTCGGCGTCGGCATGGGGCCGGTCGCCAAGTACGTGACCGTCCAAGGCTTGCAGGCCGCGACGGGCGCGAAGGTGGAGATCGGGGCGGCGCACGTCAAACTGTTTCCACCGACGATTCGGTACGAAGACTTTCACGTCGCCGACCCCCGCGATGCCAAAGCGATGCGCGACGCCTTTCGCGCCGACACGATCGAATTGGCGCTCGACGGCGATGCGATCCTGCACCGTCGCTGGGTCGCCCGCGAGGGCAGCATCACGGGCCTGCAAATCGGCGCCAAACGAGACACCAGCGGACACCTGGATCAGCCACAGGAAGACGCCTCACCGAGCATGTCCGACAAGCCCGGTGTGCTGGCAGGTCTGCTCGGCGGCATCACCGATCAACTGGGCGACCAGGCCGAACAGGCGGCCAAAGATTTAGAAACCGTGCGCCGCAGCGAAGCGATCAAAACCCGCTGGGAACGTGAATACGACTCGCTTGCCAAACGTGCCGCCGCACTGGAACAAAAGGTCCGCGATTTCAAATCCAACGCGCGTGACATCGATAACCCGCTTCGCGATTGGGACAAAATCGGCAAGACCGTCTCTCTGGCCGATGAAACGCGTGCCGAACTGAAGTCCATCCTGGCAGCACTGGACGCCGTCCCGGATCAGTTCCGAGCCGACGTCGCGTCGTTGCAACAAGCCAAACAAATCGACCTGGACCGCATCGATCAATACATCCCCGGCGATCTCAACGAGTCTCAGAACTTCGGCATCGACCTGATCAGCCAGGCGGTGCAAAACCAGATCGCCACGATCCGCGACTACTGGGAAGGCGGACGGACGTTGGCCAATTACACGATCGTCGCGCCGGAAACGGAACGTGGACGCGGGATCGACATCGACTTGCTCGGCACCACACGACAACCGAGCATCTTGGTTCGCCGCTTGAAAGTCCAAGGCTTGATGCGCGCCGATGGCAACGCCTACTCAATGACCGGGACCGTCGAAAACCTGACGCCGGATCCACAGTTGTTGGCCGAACCGCTGCGGGCACAATTGCAACTCGAAGGCCCACAAGTTGTCAACGTCGACTACATCCGAGACCGGCGCAACCACTCGGACATCGATCGATTGACATTGCACTGGCCACAATCCGACGCGTCGGATGTCCGGCTCGGCGACGACGGCCGCGCGATGGTGACACTCAGCGGAGGCCGACGCGAGGTCTGGGTTCAAATGCGCAGCGAAGGCGACCAGGTCCAAGGCCGCTTGGTCAGCAAACAGACCGGTGTCCGATTGGAACTGGATGTCGATTCCAAATACGAATCGCTCTCGGCCACCCAAGCCTTGCGCGAAAGCTTGGCCGCCGTCGACACCGTGACCATCGACGCCGGATTCGAAGGCCGATGGGAACGCTTGACCATGAACATGGACACCAACCTGGGTGACATCCTGCGTGACGCCGCCGATACCGCCATCAAGCAACAACTCGCCGCGTCGAAACAGCAGATGAAACAAAAACTGCAGCAGACGTTCGATCAGGAACAAGCCAAACTGGTCGGCTGGTTCAACCAACAACAAGTCGCGGCGCAATCGTTGACCGCCAAGGCCGATGGGCTGCTGGAGGACCTGGGCAAACAACTGCTCGACGGCGTCGACTCGTCCGAAGTCACCATCGGACGCATGAATGATTTTCTCAAGGGCCGGTTCCGTTGAGATGGATTCCGAAGCCCGAATTCGAACCCGGCAGTCGCTGCACCAAATCAACAACGATCTCTCGATCGCTTCGATGACGATTGAACTGATCTCGATCAAGCTGCAACGCGGCGGCGACCACCCGCTGCAAGACGATCTGCTGCAATCGTGTAACGCCGCCCTGGATGCGGTCAAGCGCGCCGGCAAAACCGCAAACCAGACGCTCCACGATCTCCGCTAGTGGTCACGTTGACGATCCAGTCGAAGTGTCGCCGATCTCGCCGCCGGGCCGAATTAGCCGGCGCTAAATTTTCCCTTCACGACGGCCAATCCTCCGAAGCCAAGCCGTTTTTGGTAGACTATGATGTGAGCCAATGTTGTTCATCACTCCAACCCATTGAACGACCAACATGTCGCTGACCAGCACGAATCCGGTGAACGAACTCGGTGCCCCCGATCAAGCAAGTCGACTGTACATCGTCGACGACGAAACCGAACTGCTCGCGACACTTGCCGAATCACTGCGGGCCCTGGGTTTTTCGCCCCGTACCTTCGACCGCCCCGAGGATCTGCTGCAGGCCACCTCGGAAAACGAAGTCGGCTGCGTGATCACCGACCTTCGCATGCCCCGAATCGGCGGCGTGGAACTGCTCAAACGACTCAACGAGCGCGGCACCTGTCTGTCCGTCATCCTGCTGACGGCCTTTGCCGATGTGCCGACGGCCGTCGATGCGATGAAACTGGGGGCCGTCAGTGTGGTCGAAAAACCCTTCGAACTGCAGGCGTTGGCGGACGAAATTCATGCCGCCATGCGCTCAAGTGAACAAGCGTACATAGATCGGCAGGAATTACGCTCGGCCCGACAGCGTCTGGATCATCTCACCGACGAAGAAAAAGCCGTCCTCGACCTGGCCATCGAGGGCCGCCCCAACCGCGAAATCGCTCAACAGCTGGAAATCAGCCCACGGACGGTCGACCGCAGACGCCAGTCCGCACTGCGAAAGCTCCAAGCCGACTCGGTCGCCGAATACGCCGTCTTGAAAACACGCGCCCGGCGGGCCTGAAAACCACCCGATTTAACGACTGCTCCGCAGCGGGCCAGAGCGCGGAAAAAAGTCGGCGAGCCGTGCTTGAGACTTAACTCGTCATCGCTCAACGAGTTACCGCCGCCGGCCCGCTTTGGCCGCCCCAAAACTCAAAAATCTGCGGTTGACCGCACCGGCCAGAGGCGTACTCTAAGGCTACCGATCGAGTCGAATCGACGCGAAACAGGTGGCCGCGGGGTAACCGCCCCCGGAACGTAAACCATTGCTATCTTTCGGTTTGCGGAAAAGGAGGCCCTGGTAAACCGCTCCGGCACCGCGCCGTCGTTTCGATCGACCTATCTTCCGCGAGTTCGCCTCGCGTGGGGTTCACGCGGTCAGCTTGCGGCCACGGGCTGACGATCGTTGATGGCACGGAGTCCTCCGCAAATGTCATCTCCGAAAACCTCACGGACCGGGTACACGACGTGCCCGGTCGCGAACGCTCGCGAAGGTAGCCCCCTCTGAAACGGATGCGGCTTTCTAATTACACCCGCTAGATCCGCTCGGCCACACGCAGCTTTGCACTGCGGGCTCGCGCATTTTCCGCGACCTCTTCCTCACTCGGCCGAAGTGGCTTCTTGGTCAACACGTTCCAGCGATCGTCATCACGAAACGCGTTCTTGACGATCCGATCCTCCAGCGAATGAAAACTGATCACGGCGATCCGTCCGCCAGATGACAACCACTCCGGCGCCTGCTGCAGTGTCCGTGACAGGATGTCCAATTCCTCGTTGACCGCGATCCGTAACGCCTGAAACGTCCGCGTCGCCGGATGGATGTCGTGGTGCTTGCCACGCGGGACACAACGACGACAAATCTCGACCAGTTCGGCAACCGTTCGCACCGGCTCGCGACGCTTCGCCCGGGCAACGATCTCCCTGGCGATCCGCCGACTGAATCGCTCTTCACCGAACTGATAGATCGCATCGGCGATCGCTTTTTCGCCGTTCCTGGCGAGCCATTCACTCGCCGGGATCCCGTTCTCCGGATCGAACCGCAGGTCCAGCGGACCGTCGTGCTGGAAACTGAATCCGCGATCGCGATCAGCCAACTGGTCACTCGACAAACCGAGGTCCAAGACCATCGCATCGGCATACTCCAACCCGCTGGCCTGGAGCGCCGCAGCGGTCTTTTCATAGCTGCCCAAAAACACCGACAACCGATCCACCGCTGGTTCGGATTCGACGCGGGCGAGCACCGCCGGATCGCGATCGAGCCCGATCACCAAGCCACCCTCGCCGACCACATCCAACAACAGACGCGAATGACCACCGGCCCCATACGTCCCATCGACCACCACGTTCGGCGAACACTCGCTGACCCAGTGAACGATCTCCGCGGGCATCACCGAAACATGACAGGGACGGTTGTCGCTTGGCTCAGTCACGTCGGTCCGGCGGTAGGAGAATTCGGATAAGTACGATGGCCCTACACCTCGTTCCCAGGCTCCGCCTTGGAACGCAGTGCCGGTGTGGCTCCTGCCACACGTTGTGCCTGGTCCGGAGGCGGAGCCTCCCGGACCGTGTGTTCCCAGGCGGAGCCTGGGAACAAGTGATAACGTGGCGTTGACGCCCTAAGCGTTGACCGAGCAGTGCAGGGCGGCTTCCATGTTCGCAGCGATTTCCTTCAATCGTGCCAGGTCACCGCCGCCGACTTCTGCCGCGCACCAGCCTTTGAAACCGATCTCGCGCAGCGCCGCTTCGATCCCCGGCCAATCGACGTCGCCCTCGGTGATCTTGGTGAACTTGCCCTCCGCTCGTGAGAATCCTTTGATGTCCAGCTTCTTGATCCTCGGCCCCAGGTCGCGCACCCACTGGGCCACGTCGCCGTATTTCCAATGGTTACCAAGATCGAACTGCAATCCGACCAGGGGCGAGTCGAACTGATCGATGTACTTCGCCAGCGGCTCGACCGATTGATCGCTGCCGCCGTCGTGGTCGTACAGAAAATGGTTCCAGACGTTTTCGACCAAGATCGCGACGTTGTGTTTTTCGGCGGTCGGCAGGGCGGCACGAATGTTGTCGCTGGAACGTTGGTAGACCTCTTCGTGCGTGCCGTCTTTACCGTGCCCGACGACCAGCAAGCAGGAATCGCCGCCGACCGCAGCGGTCTCTTCGATCCCGCGTTTCAGTTTATCCAGGGCTTGGGCGCGAACCGCCGCATCGGGATCGCTGTGGCGAATGTTCCAGTGCGTGCCGCCGACACTGCCGTCGACGATCAATCCGGACGCTTCGGACGCCTTGTTGATTTCATCGGCATCGATCCCCGGGACGTTGACCTCCACGCCTTCAAACCCGGCCTCTTTGGCCGCTTTGAACTTCTCCTCCAACGAGCCCTTGACGCCGATCATGCCGATCTTCAGCGTCTTGCGGATCCAATTCGTGTTCTCGCCGAATTCGGCACGCACGCAGGCCCAAGGCGTTGCCGCGGAAAGCCCGACCGCACCGAGTGCGCCCATGGCTTGAAGTGCAGTTCGTCGTCGCATCTCGATTGTCCTTGTGGTGGGATGGAGGCAGGTGGGGGGAATCCGTGGGATAGGCTTTTCGTAGTCTACCGCGGCTTGGTTTTTGAATGGGCTGGACAGTCGCAGCCCTCTCCGAGGTCGGCGCGGGGCAAAGCTTTTTCGCGCCCGCGCCGAGTTCGGAGAACACGGCGACTTTTCGCAGCTCGCCGAGTTCGGAGAACACGGCGACTCTCCGAAAGCATCGGTAGGCTGGAAACCTATCCCACGTCTCCGCAGATAGCAGCCTCAATTCTACTCGGCTTTCTTCGCCAGGCTACGCAAATGCAGTTCGGTCAGCTGATCCTGGTCGACCGCGCCGGGGGCTTCGGTCATCAGGTCGGACGCCTTCTGCGTCTTGGGGAACGCGATCACTTCGCGGATGTTTTCCAGTCCGGCCAACAGCATCACCCAGCGGTCGACCCCCAAGGCGATCCCGCCGTGGGGCGGTGCACCGAACCGCAGCGCGTTGAGCAGGAACCCGAACCGGTCTTCGGCGGTTTGCTCGTCGATCCCCAGCAACCCAAACACCTTCGATTGAGTCTGCTGGTCGTGGATCCGGATCGTGCCGCCGCCCGCTTCGCTGCCATTGATGACCAAGTCATACGCCTGGGCGCGACAGGCCGCCGGGTCGCTATCGAGCTTTTCCAGGTCACTTTCCAGCGGCGCGGTGAAGGGGTGGTGCATCGCCACCCAACGGCCCGATTCCTCGTCCCGCTCGAACATCGGAAACTCGGTCACCCAGCTGCAGTGCAACTGTTCCGAATCATACAGCTTCAGCTCCGCACCCAACCGTTTTCGCAGCGCGTACAAGCCCTTGCAGGTGACTTCCCAGCTGTCGGCCAGAAACATCAACAAGTCACCGGGTTCTCCGGCCATCAAGCTCTTGATCTCTGCCAGGTGCTCGGCGTCAAAGTTCTTGGCCACCGGACTCCACAGCGAACCATCTTCTTCGACGCGGAACCAGGCGAGTCCTTTGGCGCCGAAGTCCTTGACGAATTCGGTCAGCTCATCGATCTGGCGCCGCGAGTATTTTTCCGCTGCTCCTTCGGCGCGGATGCCGCGGACGAAGTTGCCGGCGTCGGCGGTCGCCCGGAAGACGCGGAACTCGGTCTTCTTGGCGACCGACGTTACATCGACGATTTCCATGCCGAATCGCAAGTCCGGTGCGTCGTGCCCGAACCGCCGCATGGCCTCGTCATAGGTCATCCGCGGCAACGGCAGTTGGACGTCTTTGCCGAGCACGTTCTTGGCGGTTTTCGCGACCAGCCCGTCGATCAAGCCCATGATGTCGTCGGCATCGACGAAGGACATTTCCAGATCCAACTGGGTGAATTCGGGCTGGCGATCGGCACGCAGGTCTTCATCGCGGAAACACTTGGCGACTTGGACGTAGCGATCAAATCCGGCGACCATCAGGATCTGCTTGTACAGCTGCGGGGATTGCGGCAGCGCGTAGAAGTTGCCGGGATGGACGCGGCTGGGGACCAGGTAGTCGCGGGCGCCTTCGGGTGTGCTGCGTCCCAGGATCGGCGTCTCGACGTCGATGAAGTCGTGCTCGGCGAAGTAGTCCCGCATCTCCTTGATGATCGTGCTGCGCAGCACCAGCGCCCGCTGCATTTCGGGGCGTCGCAGGTCCAAAAAGCGGTACTTCAGCCGCAGATCCTCACCGGGCAGATCCGACTGGCCCGGCGTGAACGGCGGGGTCTGGCAGGCGTTCAGCACTTTTAATTCGGGGCAACGGACCTCGATCGCTCCGGTCGCCAGTTTGTCATTCGTCTTGCCTTCCAAGCGGTCGGCGACTTTGCCTCGGACCAGAATCACGCTTTCGGCACCGACGTGCCCGGCCGCATCGATCTTGGCCTGGTCCGCCTCGGGCGGCCCGATCACGACCTGGGTCAATCCGTAGCGGTCACGCAAATCGATGAACACGGCGCCGCCGTGATCACGTTTATTCTCGACCCACCCACAAAGAGTGACTTCGGTTCCGACGTGTTCTTTGCGGAGCTCTCCGCAGTTGTGGGTGCGTAGCACGGGTCTTACTGATTCGGGGGGAGGGAAATGGGGGTGTCAATGGAAAACGAAGGCGGGATTCTAAACGGTGGCGAGCGAATTGCTTAGGGGACCCAGCTTGGGACCGCAAAATCCAAGAAAAAACGCCCCGATCGCTGAGCAATCGGGGCGTGTCACTCGTGGGTTTCAGACCGCGAGACCGATCAATACTCCGCAGGCCCCGTCTGGGCGATCTCCTCGGCCTCCTCGGTGTCGACGTGCTTGGGAGCCTTGAAACCGAACAACAGAATCAGATACAGCACCGCCATCGTCGCCGGCACCAGGGCAGTCACGCGAATCGCCATCCGGCTACCGTACAGCGTCGCCTCGGCGACCGGCGCGGCATCGACCGATGCATACTCCTTGTTCGCCTGCCACCATTCCATTTGGGCACGCAGCCCCTTGAATTCCTCTTCGCTGATGCGATCGCCGGCGATTTCCACGTCCGAGGTGATCGATTCGCCGTTGTCGGCCAACATCCCGGCCTTGGCACCGTCGATTCCGGTGATCGCGGGGAACACCAGGAACTTGTTTTCATTGGGTGCCTTGACCCGCGCGAAGGTCTCCGGAGCGTTCTCCTGGATGTACTGCGACGCAAAGTAGTCTTGCTTGTAGCCGATCCCCGGACCACCCAGCAAACCGGCCGACGTCATCCCGATGAATCCCATCAACGCCATCGCGACGGTCGCACTTTGCGGGAACCGTTCCCCGACGACGCCCAACATGGTGGGCCACAAGAAGGTCTTGCCCAGGGCGTACACGGTGGCGGCGAAGAACATGAACGGCACGCTGTCGCCGATGCTGATCAAGTACAACCCACACGCACCGATGCAGGCGCTGATCAACAACAGCCCCAGCGACGAGATCTTGTGGACGATCGGGCCGGCAAAGAACCGCAGCCCCGTCATCAGCAACGACGTGTAGATGAACAACGCGGTCCCCAGAAACGCACTGTTCAAGATGCCGCCGGTGATCTTGTTGATCCAGCTGTCGGTACCCAGTTCCACGTAGCCGACACAGGCGTGGGCGAGAAGCAGGATCACGAAAAACGGACCGATCAAGTTGGCGAACATCCCGCCGTAGGAAATTGTCCCCTGCTGGGCATCGGTCTGCGGAAATGTCTCTTTGACCGAAATGAATCCATACATCGCGACGGGGATCAAATACGTCGCCAACAACAACTCCCAGCCGACGCTGCCCTTCAGGAAGACAATCAATCCCCCCAGCACCAATCCGGCGGGCCAACCGGCGTGCAGAATGTTCAGGTAGTGGGTCTTTTGTTCGGGATAGATCGCTGCGGTCAGCGGATTGATCACCGCCTCGCAAATCCCGTTGCCGACCGCGAAAATGAACGCCGACCAAAACAAGATGTTGTAAACCGCATCCTTACCGGCCGCGTTGAACACCGGCGTGGCCGAGAACAGCATGACCGCCGAAATCAGGTGACAGGCCATCGCGATGACCAGCAGCGTCTTGTAGCCGACAAAGTCGACCAGCAGGCCGGCAAACAGAATCACCAGACCAAAACCCAGCAACCCCCCACCGGTGATCTGGCCGAGCTCGGTCATGGTAAACCCGTATTGCTTGGACCAGATATCCAGCAATCCGGCGCGGACCGCAAAACCGATCCCTGCGGCAATCAGGGTCAAAAACCCTGCGGTAAGTAGCTTTTTACGGTTTTCCATCTTCAGTATCAGTTCGGGGGAAACGAGATTCGGGAGGCGGTCGGGATGCTGCCACTAACGGCCGCCCAAGTCAAGTAATTACGGCGTTAAATGAGTAGATGCCAAACGTAATCCCCGCGGCCCCCCCTCGCCACTGGCACCCCCGCTATACTCCACGCAGAAGTGAAAAATTGTTCAAAAAGTCAGTCCTTGACTTCCTGTCGAACCTGCAACAATCCCCTCGGACACCCACTCGCTTTCTTTCCCCCCAACAACCCAACGAGCCCTTCCCATGCGATTGTTCCTCTCCGCCGTCCTCTGCCTCGGAGCCCTCAGCACGATGACCCACGCCGATAAAGCCGCCACGGGCGAAGCGAAGCACGACCACGAATGCGCCCTGAATTTCAAAATGAACGACATCGACGGCAAACAGGTCGACCTGGAGGACTACGAAGGCAACGTGGTCCTGATCGTCAACACCGCCAGCCAGTGCGGATTGACACCACAGTACGCAGGCCTGGAAGAGTTGTACGGCAAGTACAAAAGCAAAGGCTTCGTCGTGCTCGGATTCCCCTGCAACCAATTCGGCAGCCAAGAACCGGGGACGGAAGCGGAGATCAAAGAGTTCTGCAACTCCCGCTACAACGTCTCGTTCCCGATGTTCAGCAAGATCGACGTCAACGGAGACGACGCCACGCCGCTGTACAAGTACCTGACCAGCAAGGACGTCCAGCCGGCCGGAAAGGGCAACGTCAGCTGGAACTTTGAAAAGTTCCTGGTCGACCGCGAAGGCAATCTGATCAACCGATTCGCCCCCCGCACCAAACCCAGCGACCCCGAACTGGTCAAAGCGATCGAAGCCCAACTGTAGGCCTCACTGGACGCCGACGCGTTGGTGTTTAGCCTTTAGGCGACTCCCCTGGATCCGTACGACGTCCCTTCCGGGTCGTCGTCCGCGGGTCTCTCCACGACGGCCCGGAAGGGCCATCGTACGTCGATCGCCCGACGCCGACGCCGGCGAATGCCTGCACCACCAGCCCCGGCCCTCTTGCGCACGCTTGCCGCGGTCGTTATCGTTTTTACTGACGAAGTCTCGCCCCCGAACGTGGGACGTGCATCAATGCGGGACGAAACACTGAACAACCACCCTCTACTCGGAGAAAGCTCGCGATGGCTTACTCACTACCCGAACTCCCCTACGCCCTGGACGCCCTGGAACCTCACATCGACGCCAAGACGATGGAGATCCACCACGGCAAGCACCACAACGCCTACGTGACCAAAGTCAACGCGGCGATCGAAGGCACCGACCTGGGCTCTAAATCCATTGAAGACCTGATCGCGGATCTGGCCAGCGTGCCGGCTGACAAGCAAGGTGCGGTGCGAAACAACGGCGGCGGACACGCCAACCACTCGCTGTTCTGGACCGTGATGGGCCCCGGCAAAGGCGGCAGCCCCAGCGGCGATCTGGCCGCTGCGATCGACTCCACCTTCGGCGGCCTGGACGCGATGAAGGAACAATTCAACAACGCCGCCGCGACCCGCTTCGGCAGCGGTTGGGCGTGGCTGTACGTCGACGGCGGAACGCTGAAGGTCGGCAGCACGGCCAACCAAGACAGCCCGCTGATGGGCGCCGACATCGCCGGGATCAGCGGCACGCCGATCCTGGGACTGGACGTTTGGGAGCACGCCTACTACCTGAACTACCAAAACCGTCGCCCCGATTACATCAGCGCCTTCTGGAACGTCGTCGACTGGGACGCCGTCGCCGCTCGCTTCGCCGCAGCCAAGTAGCAACGGCCTTCAGCCACCAAACCCTCCCGCGTCAGGGAGGGTCGAGCACAGCGAGGTGCATCGGCGTCATTCTTTCCCGTTGCGCCTCTCTTCCTCGTTCCCAGGCTCCGCCTTGGAACGCACTGGGGTGTGGCCCTTGCCGCACACCCCCTATCACCCAAGGCTACGCCTGGCCTGCGCAATTCCCGCGTTTTCGTTCGTAAGACTTCGGCGTTTTCGATTCCGCGAAACCTCTCATGGGATCAGCCGTTTGGCGCCAGCCTACGGGCCTCCATCAACGCTGGGCCTCCATCAACGCTGGGCCCGAACGCTTGCGCGAATCGGCTGATGTCACTCGAGGTTCGTCGCCCGATGGCGGCTGTGAGTCGACGATCCAACGCGGAATGATTTCGCTGAGGGTGCGAACATTCGGCCCACGGATAGCAGCGCGAACCCACGGATGGAAAACAGCTCTAGATCCGTGGGTACGCCTTGCCATCCGTGGGACATTTCTGTTTCCCGACCTAGACCGATCGCCGGACCAACCCCATCGGCTTCCAACGCGCCCCGAACCGGCGCAGCATCCGGCACAGCCACACCGCGGCGACGCAGCTTGAATTCGAACGAAACAAGCAGAGCCTGCGCAAGGCCGTGAAAGGAAAACAACACCGCCACTAGAAATGTGACGGCCAGCCCGAGCAACTTCACGTTGGGGACAAGAAAGAGCAGGAAGATGGGGACGAAACAAAGGGCGACCGAAGGGATCGAAGTCAGCTTTGAATGATTCCGCCTGTTCTCCACGGCCGCGCCCCACGTCTCGATACAGCATCCAGATCATTAATAAAAAATCTTCAGCTATCATCGTCACAGACGACACTCCCCCAAGACCTCACGCGAGGCGAGAGCGACATGCAAGCGGAACTAAAAAAGAGGCTCAACGCGCAGCCCTTCGTTCCGTTCACGGTCGTCATGAGCGATGGGACGCATGTCACGGTCAAGCACCCTGAGACCGCACTGTTGGCCAAACACTGGCTGTACGTCACTACCGACGGCGGTGAAACGACGGAGCATTTGTCTTTGCTGCACGTGACCCGCATCCAACGCAGCGAAAAGGCGGCGTAACGCTCCGCCTACATTTGATTTTGAGGGTGGGCCGCGAGTTAAATCCCCAGCATCGATTCCGGTCACTCCACAAAGTCCGCCCCCACATTAAGAAACGCCGTCGCAGGCTGCCCGTCTAGTTCGACGACCAACGGCACGTCTTGAAACACGAATCCCTCGTAGTGAACATCAGAATTCAAACCAAACTCCAACTCAACGCGTTGGCGATTCTCTCCGTAAACCCTAGCGACCGAGATCGAAAACGGCTCGTCCTCGCCGACGGGCCCAATCCCCACGTCGCCGATTGCTTTGCCGTAGAAATGAGTCAATTCCACATCCAACACGCGCAACTTTGTCGGTTCCGTTGAATAGGAAAAGGCCCCGAAAAAGTGCCTTTCCGGAGCGATATTCAGCGGGCTCGACCCCTTAAAGACAACCTCGCATCTTGCCTCCTGTCCTTCGAGCCCGATGGCCTTGATGGCGTAACGATTTGCACCTTCAAGCATCGATGAGAAAGAAACGTTCACGCCAATCTTTCCATTGGCCGGAACGACGGTTTCGATGGGCGTCGCCGTTGTGCAGACACAATTCGTTCGCATCTCTTTGAGTTGGATGTCATGTCCCGTCACGTTAACCAGGTGCACCAGCTTAGTTTCACTTTGGCCCTCGACCAACTTGCCGAAATCGTACTCGGTTTGCTCAAATCTCAGAGGGCCTCCGTCCACGCGCGACGTCGGCCTGCTCTCGACCACTTCTAATTTCGATCGCGTGAACAGGAACGCGAAAATCAGTGCCGCGCTCGCGACAACACCGACAACCAATTGGTTACTGCGGCTAATCTTCGTTGCGTTGATGCACAACCAAACAGCGATCAGAGTGAGCGCAACCATCATCCACGGCGACTGAAATGCTGCCTCGGGAAAATCGACAGGTCCCGCGGAAGGTGCGAGTTCGCCATTCATGACATTGCCTCTTTCTTGGGCCACAGCCGGTACGCCAACAACGGCGCGATGATGGCAACGAGCATGAAGTTTGCGTAAAAGTAGAACGACCTGCCATCCGATGCTGCCGAGCGCCCGTCTGGTTCATCATCGCGGACCTGTGGATCAACCACAACGCTCTCAGGACGACCCTCGGATGTGTCGGAGCGGCTCCTGGCCAATCCCGCCGCCTGAATCTGGCGCAATTGCTCTTCGGTGTATGGCACTTCAAAATGCTTTCGATCTTGCTCTCGCTTCCACTCCGTCCCTGCCGGCCACGGCGGGATCCATTCCGTCTTGTCGACATCGATGCTTTCGACAGAGATCAGTTCAATCGTTGCCTCCCAGCCGAACGATCCATCGCGATTCAACTCCCGATATGTCGCGCGACCGGGATATCGGTGTCCATCAAAACTGGTCAACTTCGAAACCTCAATAACGAAGGGGCCGTCGGGATAATACAGCCTCCGCTCTAAAATCAGGTGCTCCGGAGCGGAACTGACAATCGTGTAGGACTCAACCGCTGGATCGGTCGACGAGACCCGAATCGCGTTTGCGTCCGCCGGATGTTCGACCCGCTCCGCTTTGATTTGATCCTTCAATTCAACAAAGTTGTATTCCTTGATGGGCAAACCTTGAAACGGTTCCGTCCGATTGATCAGCAGGCGAACCATCGGATCGGCTTTAAAAGCAGCAACCGCACTGCCGATCTGCTCCGTCCCCGATGAATGAATGTGTTGCCTAGTCTGATAGTCATGCAGAAGTCGTCGCACGTAGGTATTGGTTTTGCGTCCATCAAACCCCTGAAAGAAGGTCAACAACGGGTCTTCGTCGGTGTGGGGTTCGCCGGCATTCGGTTGAAAGTGCAACAGACGCGACGGTATGTAGGTTCGCCCTGCCATCGGTCGACCGAGGGTCAACTCGCGCGTTCCACGTTGCAAGACATCGGGATAATTCGCATAGATCGTTCCGCCTTTGGCACCGTCCTTGGCACGACCGATCGTACGCGCATGGATCTTGTAAACCAATTCTTTGCCGTAGATGTAGGGACGCACCTTCCATCCCTCCCGACGGACCTCGTCGGCGTCAAGCACGTCGGTCTCGGCCGACGAAACGCCCGAGACGCCAAGCATCACAACCAGTGAAAAAACCGCACGCCAACTCACACCTCTTTTCGCACCACGATGGCGAGCCCAACGGCATGACGGGGCGAAGCAAGAGATTGACATGATCGGACGGCCCCTCGACAGCACGGCAACGGCGTAGAACACAACACAACACTATGCTACCGGGCCCGCCCCCCCCCGCAATCACTCTTCTGGGATTCCTGGGCCTTTGAGTACCTCGACCGGCCAGGGGCAACGAGCTGCGCTCGATCAAATTACAAGGACCGAGGTTCGTGTCTCTTCTGGTCGGCTGCGTTGTAGCGGCTGTGCAAGTTGCAACGCGGGTAGGAACGAATTAACATCACACACACCGAGCCCCCTCCGCAAGACCATTTGCCACCCCTCTGGAGGCGTGAATCCCCCTTCCTTTACTAAGGGCTTGCGGTCGAGTCGGCCAAGCCCATCTAGCGAATTCCCCAGCGAGGAAACGAATGAGAAAACGAGTTACAGTTTTGGCCTTAGGACTCTCATTGATCTGGTCGTCGCAACAGCTGATCGCCGGAACGATTTACAGCCAAGGATTTGAGACCGACACCAACGGTTGGTTCGACCAGAACAATGGTTGGACCGGGGACCTGCAACGGGTCGCATCCGGGACCAATGGGATCCCCTCCAGTTCAGGGTCCTTCCATGCCACGGCGAGTCAAACCAACACCCCGGGTGTCGGGCTTTCCGGACCCTTCTCCAATTTTGCCGACTCCAACAGCAACACGGCTTGGCCCGGCGGTATTCGCGTCGCGGTTGATATCTACCTGGATACGAGCTGGGCATCGGGCGAAGGTTTCGACTACTCGACGGCGATGAGCACTTCATCGGGTGGTCATCAACAAGATTTTATCTTTCACGTGACGCAAGACACTTCGACCGGCAACCTACTGGTCGGTGGCAGCAACAACACCAACTTTGATCCACGCGAAGACCTGGAGACGCTCAACCATTTCGCCGTGACAAGCAGCGGCTGGTACACCTTCGAACACATCTTCCGCGAAGAATCAGGAGACCTGTTTGGTGATCTGAACTTGCTTGACAGCAGCGGCACCCTTCTGTTTACGGAAACCAGAACCGGGGGCGACCCGATCACCACGACCGGAGGCGCCCGATATTCGTGGTTCACCAACATCGACATCACGGGTGGAATCGCGATCGACAACCACACGCTGCAGCACGTGGTGCCGGAGCCCACTTCGCTGGCCATCTTTGCCACGGGATTGATGGGGCTGACGCTGCGAAGAACGCGACAGCGCAAGAACACCGTCGATTGAGAGAGCGGCACTGATCGGCGGTTGGCTGGCACACCACGACTGCGTTCCAGCCAGCGGCCGGTGGAACTCTGCTCGCCCAGTCGCCAGCAAGACCGCGTGCAACGTTCTCCGTTTTGGCCAACGGTCCGAGACAGAATGAACCTTGGACCGGGCCGATGTTTATGGCCGTTGGCCAATTGGCCTTGGCCTGCACCGGGACCCGTAGGCTAGCGCCCAATGCCACCTACTATCGATCACAAATTGAGCCGTAGGCGCTAGCCTCGGGCCTTACAAGTCTCGAAGGGCAATCCAAGGCCCGCGGCTAGCGCCGTCGGCTCATCAAGTAGGTGCCAATGGGCTAGCGTCTTACGGCTCATTCAATCAACGAGCGGTTGGCGAGTTCTGCGACTGTGGAATCAGTTGCCCGGCAGGCCGGGGAACTGCATGTTCTGCAATCCCGGCGGCATGGCGGCGGGATCGGGGGCGGCGGCGGCGGGGCTTTCGAACAGCTCTTCGCGACTGATTCGCAGCTTGGAATACGTCGCCTCGGGGATCACGTAGTACCAATCGGCGAAGCGTTCGTTCAGCGCCTGGCTGGTCAAACGAGCCTGCTGGAGTTTCTCCTTGCGGTCTTCCAGCATGCGTTCGTTCTCCTTGGTGATCTTCTCTTGCACCGCGGCCAGTCGCTCCAGCTTCTCCTCTTCGGTTTCTTCGACTTCACTGGCCGCCGGATCGGGCGTTTCAGCAGGCTGGGCGGTTTCGCTTTCGGCCGCTTCACTTGCATCGTCTTCGCCGTCTTCCTCAGGGGATGCTTCCGAAGATTGCTCGTCTGATTCTTCAGCTTCTTCGACTTCCTCTTGGGCTTCACCGACGGTGGTCGATTCGCCTTCGCCGCTGGCGTCGGTCTGTCCGCTGGTGGGCTCGGCATCGTCGGCGGATTCGCCGTCACCGGAGTCCGCAGGTTCCGCTGGCTCGCTCGACTCTGCTTCGCCGTCCTTTTCGGCGGGCTCTTCAGTAGCGGGCTCTTCGGCCGCCGGCTCTTCCGATTTCGCGCCTTCCTTCTCGCCGTCCGTCGCCTCCTCACCCGAAGCCTGATCGGTCGCGGCTTCTCCGTCGCCTTCCTTCATTTCCGGTTCGGCGGTCTCTGGCACTTCGGGCGTGTTCAATTCCTGTGGCATTTCGACATCCGCCGGGGGCGCCGGTCTATCGATCGCGTCCAGCTCCTCAAGCGTCTGGGGGATCGGTTTCAGTTCGGGCACGGGGAATTTGGATTCATCGACGACGGTGCTGACCATCAAGTAACGGTTCACACCACCGGCTGCCTCTGCTTCATCGCCAGCCTGGCTTTCGTCGCCTTCCTTGCCGTCGTCGGCGATCCCGCTGATGTTGCCGAACCGCAGGATGTACTTGACGCCTTCTTTGGTCGTGGCGGTCAGTTCACCGTTGGCGGACAGGATTTCGATTTCGCGGTTGGGGCCCAGCGGGACGGGGATAAACCCGCGTCCGGCGAGCTGGGTTGCAGCCTCTTGATCGGCGGCAAAATCCTTGTCGGCCTTCAGGTTGGCGCTGATACCTTCGGGCTTGCGATTGACGTCGACGAATTTCAAATCGTCCAGCGCGTTGGCCAAGTCGTTCAACTTTTGCGAATTGAGTTCCTTGTCCGGATCGATTTCGACCAGCGTCGGCTCGGCCAGCGGATTGGATTGGTCGTATTCCTTCAATGCCGCCAGGGTCCACGTCGAGCCGTCTTTGGCCAACTCGACGTCATAATTTTTCGTTAACGTGACGCCTTGCAAACCCAGCGACGCGTTGTAGTCCTTCAGCTCGACGTTCTCGATATCGATGCTGCTCAGTTGCAACAGGTCCTCTTCGATCCACTCTTCGAAATCGGTGGACAACGGCGAATCGTCCAGCTTGACGACGTAGACCGGATCTTGGCCGGGTTTTCGCACGTAGACTTGGCCTTCCTGCCCTTTGACTTCGTTGCCGACGATCAAGGAGGCGATCACCTTTTGCGAGCTGTCCTTGAACGTGACCAGTCGCCCGACGCCTTCGTCGCCCGGATCCAAGTCTTCCAGCTTGGGTTCGACCACACCCATTCCGGCGTGGTCTTCGGGGTTGTCGGTCGGCACGTCCAAGACGTCCAGCCCGACCAGGGCGTTGGCGGCGTCACGCATCTGTTCGATCGCGTCGGCCGGGTAGCCGCCCTTGGACGGAATCGTCCACAACCCCGACTCGGGGTCCTTGCGGACTTCAAAATTCTTCAGTTCACCTTGGCCTTCATTGAACGTGACGATCTTCAAACTGGCGGCGGTCAGCGGATCCTTGAACTCGGTAAACAGCGGCGTGCCGACGACGCTGCCGATATTCCCCCCGTCATCGCTGTCGGACGAAGGCCAGGAGACGATCGCAGCGATCAGTGCCACGACGGCAGCGACGCCCCAGAAAATTCCGGTCTTTTGTGTTTCGTTCACCGTCAAATCTCTCGTAACGGACTTGTTGACGTTGTGGGGAGTGAAAAACGGGCGCGGGCGATCTTGCCGCCGGCGCCGGGTTCAAAACTATTTCAGCCGCGACTTGCTGATGTTTTCGCGTTCTCGCAATCGGCGTGATGCGAACACGACGATGCCGACGACCAGCGGCGGGATACAGGGCAGCACCACCGCATAGGCTTTGACCTTGTTTTGAATCGCGGTGACCTGCTGGTCGGATTCACGCTGGATCTTGGCGATGTTCCGCTCGGCTTCACGTTCGAACTTCTCGCGTTTGACCGCCAGTGCTCGTTGCAACCGTTCGGACTTGGTCTGAAACTCGATCGACTTGGCGTCGATCAACGGTCGCGGAATGCTGCCGTCCTTGCTTTTCTTTTGCAGCTCGGCGACTTCCTCACGCAGCTCTTTGAGCTGTTCATCGCGAGCTTCTTCGGCTTCACGAATCGCTTCTTCGCTCTGCCGCTGGAATTCCTTCCGTTTGGCGCGGACGTCGCTGCTGGCGGCTTCTTTGACCGCGTCGATCATCTTCAAACTGGCGAAGATCGGTTCGTGCTTGCGAACGTCGATGAAGTCTGTTTCGCCGGTCAACCAATCGATCGTGTTCAACAGGAACGTGACGTTTTGGAATTGGAAACGCAAATCGGTCGCCTGGTTGGGATCGGCCCGGATCTGCAAGAACACCGGCAGCATCAAGTCCGTGTCGGCGACGTAGGCGACGCGGATCGGGTTCTCCTTCGCCGCCTGGTCGCCTTCGGTTGCCTCGGCACCTTCGGCGGCCTTTTTGCCTTCGATGGTCATTGCCAACACCTGATTGGGCGCCACGCCTTCGATGGCCCCGGACAAGCCTTCCATTCCGGTCTGCATCATCTGCACAATCTTGGTGACCGGCAGCGTGCCGCTGACCATTCCGGTGGCCAGCATCGGCGTGTGGGTGAGTGTCGCGTCGTCGGCCGGCTGGATCGTCCCGGCGTAGAGCGCCAACACTTGTCGAAGCCCATCGGTGATCGGGCTGGCCGAACTGAGCGCCTGGCCGGGTTCAACGCCCGGTGCGTTTTCATCGATGAACGCCCAGAACGGATCGACGTTCATGTCCAGGTTCGGGTAGGGATTAAAATCCTGCCAGACGATGTCGCTGTTGTAGTACTGCACGCCCGGGGACCCTTGGCTTTTCAGCTGCAAGATGTCCCACAGCTCGCGAATGTCACCCTTGGGCTGCTGTCCGCCGCCGCCCATGCCGAACATGCCGCCGGGCTGTTGCTTCGCATCTCCCGTCGCGGTGAGGTCTTGGCGTGCGTAGGGCAGCGGGTCTTCAAAGACCGCGGTCGGAACGCCCGCCTTGATGGCTTCGAGCAACCGTTCGAATTGCGGTGGTGCGAGCGACGACGGCTGGACGACGAACAAGGCATCGTAGACGCCGACCCCGATCGGTGCTTCCAAACTGACTTCTTCGACTTCGTACTGCTTGCTCAGCTCGTCGACCAACGGGTGCTTTTCGATCCGCCGCATTTGCATGCCGGCCATCGACATGCCGCCCATCAGTTGAGCGTCGGTGCGGACGATCCCGACTCGCTTGCGTTCGCCGCGGGCGACGGTGTTGATCGAGCGGACCAGTTCGTATTCGACCGGAATCCCGTATTCAAAGATCGGCACGACGACCTTTTCCAGGCCGGCGCGGAACGCCGCGCCCATGATGATTCGTTTCTGCTGGTACGACCCCTGTTCGCGAACCATCCGCGTGACCGGCTCAATCCCGAATCGATCGGCCGCCTCAGCCGCTTCGTCGCTGAACAAGTCGATTTCGTCAAACAAATTGACTTCGATCGTCCGCCCGCTGGCAGCCGCTTCGCTTTGGAACTCTTTCAACAAGTTGACCAACTCGTAGCGGGTCCGAGCGTACATCTCGGGGATGTCTTTGCTGATGTAGGCGTCGATTTTGATCGGCCGATCGGATTCCAGGTTCTTGATCAACTTGGTCGTCGCCGGGGCCAGCGAGCTGACCTGGCCCTCGGTCATGTCATGGCGGACGACGTCGCGGTTGCGAAACAGAACGACCGCACTGGCGGTGACCACCAACAGGGCGATCACGCGGCCAAGGTAGTGATAGGCCATCGTGTTGCCGTCTTTGCCGCCGGTCCAGTGACGTCGACCGATCAGCACCATGCACATGTAGAGCGCGACGACGGTGACCAGCACAAAGTAGATCACCGACGACGTGCTGATGACGCCGCGGCCGAAATCATCGAACGGCCGGGCGATGCCGCTTTCCTTGATCAGTTCCGCCCAATTGATTCCGAACACGGCCTCGCCGCTGCCGACGACCGAGTCGGCCAGCGAAGCAAATGCCAACGGTGCGTTGAACAACGCCCCCAAGATAAACCCGACCGTCAGGTTGCCGGTCAAGAACGACGCGACCATCCCGATCGCGATCATCGTGACCCCGACAAACCAGTACCCGATGTACGTGGTGAAGATCAGCCCGGTGTCCAGTCCGCCGTCGGTCAGAATCGTCAGCGTGACAAAGGTGCTTAACTGCGAGAACAACAGCGACGCGGTGAAGATCGCCGCTGCGGCCATGTACTTGCCGATCACGATGTCAAAGTCGTCGGCCGGCAACGTCAGTAACAACTCGTCCGTCCCGGCCCGCTTTTCCTCGGCCCAAATGCTCATCGTGATCGCCGGGATGAAGACCAGCATGATCAACGGGTACCAGTAGTTCAGCTGATCCAGCGTCGCCAGGTTCTGGTTAAAAAACTCATAGGGCCAGAACGCGGCGACGGATGTCAGGAAAACGAAGATGCACAGAAACACATATCCGGTCGGGTTACTGAAGTAACCGACGAAGTTGCGTTTCATGACTGCAAAGGCGGCGCGTTTGGTTCCGGCGACCAATCCGAAAACGGCCAACACGATGCACAGAAAAATGGCATCCATGACGACCAGGTTCAACAACGCGGCGATGTTGGGGTTCATAACAAATCGGGCGGAGAAGGGTGAGGTGGGGTCCGAGTGGGACAGGCTTCTAGCCTGTCAGGTCATTGTGGGATAGGCTTCTAGCCTGTCATTCATCGCGGCTGAGGCTTCCGGCCGCACCGATTTTGTGCCGGCCGACGACAGGCTGGAAGCCTATCCCACAGCGGATTTACGTGTCGAACTGCGTCAGTTGATGGAACGCTTGATCCAGATCGTCGTTGCCGTGCTCGCGCAAACCGTTGACGTCGCCGTCATAGACCAGACGGCCTTCGTTGATCATCACGACGCGATTGGCCATCGCTTCGACCTCTTGCAAAATGTGGGTCGACAGCAAAATCGTTTTCGTCTCGGCCAGCTTCCGCATCGTCTTGCGGACGCCACGGATCTGATTGGGGTCCAGCCCCGCGGTGGGTTCGTCCAAAATCAACACGTCGGGGTCGTGCAGCAGCGCCTGGCTCATCCCGACCCGCTGTTTAAAACCCTTGGACAGCTTGCTGATCGGTTTATACATCACCGAAGACAGGTCACAGATTTCGACGACCGCTTCGACGCGATCCCGCTTCTTGGCTCCGACCAACCCACGTGCCTCGGCAAAGAAATCCAGCATGCCCGAGGGGGTCATTTCCATGTACAACGGCCCGCTTTCGGGCAGGTAACCCAGATGGCGGCTGCCCTCGATGCGATCGTCCATCATGTTGTGGCCGGCGATCCGGGCTTCACCTTCGCTGGGCGCGATGTAGCCGGTCAGCATCTTCATCGTGGTGCTTTTGCCGGCACCGTTGGGGCCGAGAAATGCGACCAGTTCGCCCTGCAAAACCGAGAAATTCACGTCGCGGGCGGCCGCGAATGGACCATAGAACTTGCTCAGTCCGTCCGCTTCGATCATCGGACGACGCTGTTCGGTCGTTGTCATGTTGGTCTATAGGAGGTAGGGGTCGGGAGAGACGTTAGGCGTCAGGTACGCCTCAACGGGAGGCGTGGTTCAGAGCGTTGCCGGGAAAATCCTGGCCTGAGTGGCGACGGTGGGAGGCGACGACGGGGCTGGCGGGCGGGAGCGTCGACGGCAGGACGTGGACCTGGATCGAGCGGCGGGCGGGGCCGAAACAGTGGTCGACACGCGCTGTGCAAACGTCACCCCATCGGATTCGGATCATGTTCCGCTGCACCGCCGACCACTGCACTGCCGACCACTGCGACATTCGCCAGCGGAGGTCTGCTGCCCGGTGACCGAGCCCAGGCAATCGCAGGCCTTCGGGCGATTCCAAATCTTCGGGCAATGTCTTTCGAACCTTCGCCGCTGACCTCGGGCCTGTGCGTGACCTTCTCATTCAGGCCTTCGCGCGATGGTTTACTTCAGGCCTTCGCGGGCGATGATCACGTCCGCACCCGGGGTCAATCGCTTCAGTTTGCGAACGACTTCGGCCTTGTCCATCGTGCCGGCCTTGGCTCGGGCGAGCAACTTGGCGACTTTTTTACGGCGTGTGCGAAGGCGTTTGATCTCGCGGACTCGTTCGATGCCACTTGGCATAGGGAACTCCAGAAAGTGAATTGGGACGTGAGTTTGTAGGATCTTTTTCGTCGGGCCGCGAAGTTTAGTCGGTTTTCGCCCCGCCGAGTAGTGCGTTTCGCTGCGCGGCCCCGCTTTGACCCCGTTGCCGGGCTCCGCCTGGCGACGCGAGGTCGGTGTGACTCCGCCACACGTGGTGCGGAACGGGAGGCGAAGCCTCCGGCACAGTGTGTTCCCAGGCGGAGCCCGGGAACAAGGAGGGGAAGGACCGTCGCATCAGTTCCAACTCGTTGCCGGGCTCCGCCTGGCGACGCGGGGTCGGTGTGGCTCCGCCACACGTGCGGTGCGTGCCGGGAGGCAGAGCCTCCGGGACAGCGTGTTCCCAGGCGGAGCCCGGGAACAAGGAGGGGAGGATCGTCGCACCAGTTCCAACTCGTTGCCGGGCTCCGCCTGGCGACGCGAGGTCGGTGTGGCTCCGCCACACGTGGTGCGGAACGGGAGGCGGAGCCTCCGGCACAGTGTGTTCCCAGGCGGAGCCCGGGAACAAGGAGGGGAGGATCGTCGACTTACCGTAGCCATCGGGCGACGACACACGAGTGACATCAGCCGAATCGCGCAAGCGTTCGGGCACCTGCGTCGATGGAGGCCCGACGCACTTTATGAGCCGACGGCGCTAGCCGCGGGCCCCGGATTGCCCCTCGAGCTGCAAGGCCCGAGGCTAGCGCCTACGGCTCAGTTTGCGATCGAAAGGGCGGAGCTACCGGGGCGTCGGGCGGCTAGGACTTCTTCTTGACACCCTTCTTTTTGGTGGCCTTCTTTTTAGCCGCTTTCTTCTTGGTGGCCTTTTTCTTCGTCGCCTTTTTCTTTTTAGCGGCCTTCTTCTTTTTCTTCTTCTTTTTCGATCCGCCTTTGGCGGCCCGTTCGGCCAGCAGGTCGAGCGCCGATTCGAACGTCATCTCTTTCGGGTCGGTCCCCTTGGGCAACGACGCGTTGGTCTCGCCGTCGGTGACGTAGGGTCCGTAGCGGCCGTCCAACACCTTGACCTCGGCTTCGGTCACCGGCGACTTGTTCTCGAACACCTTGATCGGCTCTTTGGGCGCCGCTCGGCCGCGCCGTTTCGGCTCCCGCAACAGCTTGATCGCTTCATCGAGCGTGACCTCCAGCGGCGACACCCCATCGGGCAGGGACCGCGTTTCCTTTTCGCATTTCACATACGGCCCATAGCGACCGTCGAAGGCTTGGATGGGCTGGTCGTTGTCGGGGAAATTCCCCAGCGTCCGCGGCAATTCGAGCAGCTTGCACGCCATCTCCAACGTCAGGTCTTCGACCGTCATGCCCTTGAGCAAGGATTGATTCTTTTTTTCCTTGTCGTCGGGTGCCCCCAGTTGGACATAGGGTCCGAAGCGACCGATTTTGACATAGATCGGCTTTCCGGTTTCCGGGTGAGTCCCCAAGGGTTCCTCTTCGACCTGACCAGCGTCCAGCAATTCGATCGCCTTGACCAGATCCAGCTCATCCGGCGGCAGACCTTCGGGGATCGGTGCCTTGCGATCCCCCTGTTCCAAAAACGGCCCGTACTTTCCGACGCGGACGAACACCTCTTCGCGGTGCTCGCCTTCGCCGGGCAGCCCCAACGAGAACCGCGCGGTCACGCGGGGATCGATCTCCTCGAGCTTCTTTTCCAGACGCGGCTTTAGGGCGACGTTGTGGTCGACCTCAAGTTTCTTGATCGCTTCGCTGGCCGGCCCGTCTTCGCCGAAATAGAACCGCCGCAGGTACTCTTCGGCGCCGCCTTCGTTGCGGCTGATCGAGTCCAGGAAGTCCTCCATGTCGGCGGTGAATTGGTAATCGACCAGAGTCCCGAAGTGTTCTTCCATCAGCCGCGTGACGCTGAACGCGCGCCAGCTGGGGACCAGCGCGTTGCCTTTTTTGTAGATGTAATTGCGGCGTTCGTCGGTGATCGTGCCGATGATCGACGCGAACGTACTGGGTCGACCGATGCCTTTTTCTTCCAAGGTTCGTGTCAGCGAGGCTTCGGTGTAGCGGGCCGGCGGCTGGGTGGTGTGGCTCTTGGGATCCATCGACGTGGGGGTCAACGGATCGCTTTCGGCGACGTTGGGCAAAATCCGCTCCTTGTCGGCCAATTCGGCTTCCGGGTTATCGCTGCCTTCGACATAGGCTCGCAAGAAACCTTCGAACAGGATGCTGGTTCCGGTCGCGGTGAACGTCGCACCGCCGCCCTCGATCACCACGCTGATCCGCTGCTTGCGGGCGTCGGCCATCTGGCAGGCGACGGTCCGTTTCCAGATCAGGTCGTACAGCCGGAATTGATCCGAATCCAACTGGCCCTTCAACGATTCGGGCGTGGGGAACTGGGTTCCGGCCGGACGAATCGCCTCGTGAGCTTCCTGGGCGTTTTTGACCTTGCCCTTGTAAACACGAACGCTCGGATGCAGGTAATTTTCGCCGTAGACGGACTGCACCAGCGACCGAGCCGCCGAGACGGCTTCCTTGGACAGCGTGGTGCTGTCGGTCCGCATGTAGGTGATGTAACCGTTTTCGTACAGTTTTTGTGCCGCCCCCATCGTGCGTTTGGCACCGAAACCCAGCTTCCGGTTGGCCTCCTGTTGCAGCGTGCTGGTGGTGAAGGGCGCCCGGGGTCGTTCGGAAAACGGCTTGACCTCGACCTTGGAAACCGCGAACTCGGTCGTCCGCAGCGTTTCGGCCAACTCGTTGGTCTCTTTCTCGCTCAGCAGCAGCAAGTCGGGCTTGGTCGGCTTGCCGGTTTTGGAATCAAAGTCCTTGCCCGTGGGCACCTTTTTGTCGTTGTAACGCGTCAATGTCGCCGGCAGCG
Source organism: Stieleria maiorica (assembly GCF_008035925.1). Taxonomy (NCBI): domain Bacteria; kingdom Pseudomonadati; phylum Planctomycetota; class Planctomycetia; order Pirellulales; family Pirellulaceae; genus Stieleria; species Stieleria maiorica. Next base: position 1,215,976 of record NZ_CP036264.1, on the reverse strand, counting down.
ATTCGTTGCTGCCGGTCTGGAAGATCGCGTCAATGTCCCAGTAGGTCGCTTTGACGAAGGCGATCCGCTCGCGTTCCCGCTGGACGATCAACCGCACCGCGACGCTTTGCACGCGACCGGCCGAAGTCCCGCTGCCGACCTTCCGCCACAGCAGTTGGGACATGTCATAGCCGTACAACCGGTCGAGAATCCGGCGGGTTTCCTGGGCCCGGACCAACCCCTGGTCGATTTCCCGCGTGTGCTCCAAGGCGTCGGTGATCGCCTCCTTGGTGATTTCGTGGAAAACCAGTCGGTGCACGGGCACTTTCGGTTTCAGCAACTCGTGAAGGTGCCAGCTGATCGCCTCACCCTCGCGGTCTTCATCGGTCGCCAGATACAGGCTGTCTGCTTCCTTCAGTGCCGCTTTTAATTTGCTGACGTGCTTTTTTTTGTCCGTCGGCACGATGTACAGCGGTTCGAACCCCTCGTCGACGTTCACGCCCAGGTAGGCCCAGGGCTGGTCACGGTACTTTTCGGGGACATCTTTCTTGCCCTCAGGCAGATCTCGGACGTGCCCGATGCTGGCTTCGACCTGATAGGCCGCACCTAAAAACTTCGAGATCGTGCGTGCTTTTGCGGGTGATTCGACGATCACCAGGCTCTTGCCGTTGCTCTTTGCCATCAAAAAAAGCTGTTCTGCTCGGGGTCGGTAGATCGGGTTCGCTCGGTTTAGTGGTAGCGGTGAAGGCAGGATCTCGTCAATCCGCTAAGCTCAAGAAGCTGCCCCCCGGGACCAGTCTGATAACCGACCGGCCGCCGGCAAGCAACGCGAATTAGCGTGATTCCGGCTTGACCCTCGAAAAGACGCGGCGATACCCTTTCCGCTTCCGATTTCCGCACCCCCGTTCCTTTTCTCCACCCGAAAGCCCCCACTATGAGTCCTCTGGAGCTGTTTCGACGCAATCAAAAGGTCACCATGACCTTCCTGATTCTGCTGGCCATGTTCGCCTTTGTGGTGCTGCCGACAGTTTCGGAATACATGCGGCGGTCCGGGCCGGGCATGACCGATCCGGTTTTGGCCGAGTTCAACGGCGTGTCGCTGACGGCCAGCCGCGTCAACGGATTCACTCAGAAACATTACGCCACGGTCCAGTACCTGCGGAAGTTGGCCGAGGAAACGATGCGGCGGGGCGGGACCCCCAAAGTCCCCGGGTTCGTCTACGACCAACAATCCAACCAGATCCAGTCGGTCGGCATCAACGGCTCGCCCAGCGACGACATGTCGGTCCGCACGATGCAATTCGCCGCCGAAGCACAAAAACAAGGCTTCGAGCTGGACGACACCTCGCTGGCCATCTGGCTGGAGCAATTCACCGACGGCACGATGAGCGAGCGGGAAATGTTCGCCTTGCTGCGCCGCGAAACCAACAACCAAATGGGCCAGTACCAACTGTACGACATGCTGCGAAAACAGCTCCTGTCGGCCCTGTATTTCCGCGGCGCCAGCGCGACGGTCGCCCGCGGGCAGTTCCCCTTGCAATCGCCGCTGGACCACTGGAACAACTTCCTGAAATTGAACCAGAAAGCGACCGTCAATGCCTATGGCGTGCTGGTCAACGACTACGTCGACGAAACCGACGCCAACCCCTCCGAAAGCGACGTCGTCACCGTCTACGAAGCCGGAAAAGACCGTTACCCGAGCGACCAATCGCCCGAACCCGGATTCCGCCGACGCGAAACCGCGAGCTTTGAATATCTGCTGGGCGAATTGCAAGCGTTCCGCGACGCCGAAGTCGCCAAGTTGTCCGAAGAAGAAATCAAAGCCGAGTACGAACGGCGAAAGGCCGGCGGCGCATTCCAGCTGCCCCCGGACGTCGTGATCGAACCGGAAGCGCCCGAGACGCCCGCCGCAGGAGAAACCGCGGCCGAAGCTGAAATGAACGAGGCAAAAACGCCGGAAAATACCTCCGAAGCTGCACCGACCGCAGCAACTCCGCCGGCCGAAATGAAGGACGAAGCGGCGAGCGAACCCGAAACGCCCGCCGAAAAAGCTTCCGAAGAACCCGCCGACGACGACCAGGAAGCATCCGCCGAAGCCAAAGCGGCTGAGCAAAAACAGGTCGAAGAATTCTCCAAAGAGCTCGAAGAAGCCGGCAACCTGGACGTCGAAGCCACTGAAGAAACGGCCACCGAAGACGCAGCCACTGAGGAAACGCCCGACGACGCTCCTGAATCGGACGACCAGTCATCAACCGGCCGCGATTCCAGCGGCGTTCGCTTGGTCGCCATGCAGAGCGATGCGTCGACCGAAACGGCAGACGCCTCGACGGCTGATGAAGCCGAAACCGACGCGGTAGAGGCCGAAGAAACAGCTGCCGAAGAAACCACCGCGGAGGAGTCCACACCCGAGCCGCGTTACCGCCCGTTTGAAGAAGTCCGCGATCAGATCGCCCAAACGATGGTCGACGCGCCGGCCCGCGAGGCCCGTGACGCGGCGATCGCCAAGGCACGCAACGTGATGCGAAAGTACTCGCGGGCACGGGCCATCTACGGCGTCGGCGGTGACGATGCGACGCCGGCCCCGGAGCGTCCGAATCTGAAAGCGTTGGCCGATGAACTGGGACTGACCCATCGCAAGATCGGCCCCTTCGATCCGGTCTCGCTGGCCGATGAACCGATCGCCAACTCGGTCGAAGAAAGCACCGCTTTGACGCAGCGTGGGGTCCCCTTCGCGGCGATGATGTTCGGCATCGAAGGCCAGGTGATCAAGCAAGAACTGTTCACCCCGGCGACCTCGGTCGACCTGGAAACCCAGCGCACCTACCTGAGCTGGAAAACCGATGAAAAGGAAGCCTACACGCCCGAGTTGGACGAAGTTCGCGATGAAGTCGTCGCGGCGATCCGCTTCACCCAGGCCCGTGAATTGGCCAAGCAAGCCGCCGCAGCAATGGCCGAGTCCGCCAACGGTGGAACGGACCTGGACCAACTGGTCCCCGAGGACCGCAAAGAGAATTACTACAAGGATTTGGGCCCGTTTTCGTGGCTGAACATGGTCGGCTTCGGAAGCTTCACGATCGGCAACATCCCCGAGCTGGACTCGATCGACGAAGACTTCATGAAAACCGTTTTCAATGCCGACGGTGGCGAGCACGTGGTCGCCCCCAACGGCCCCAAACGTGTTTTCTACGTCGTCAAACGCACCAGTTTGCAACCGGCCACGTCGGACCTGCGGGCGATCTTCTCGCAACAATCCGAACGCATCATAGCGATGTTCATGTCCGACGGAACCGCAGCCAAGGTCCAACAAGGATTCTTCGATTCGATCGACGACGAAACCGGGTTCCAGCAGTACCAACTGCCTCAGTGAGGCGGTTGGGGGACAGCGTCACTTCGACGTAGCGACGCTCACCAGATCGTGGATAGCGCCGGAGTCCATCGTCAATTTCCTCGTTCCATGGCTCCGCCGTGGAACGCACCGGAGGTGTGGCTCCCGCCACACACACCGCGTGCAGGCCCAGGCGGAGCCTGGGGAAATTCCCGTTCCCAGGCGGAGCCCGGGAACGAGGCGCGGGCCGCTCCCACCCTCAGCCGACCGTCTCCAGTGCCGCATCGATCCGTTCGATGACGCGATCGATGCGGTAGGCCTCGATTCGGCGGCGGCAGCGTTCGCTTAACCGCTCACGCTCGGCAGGTGATTGCAAGCCCTGGATGATCTCGGCGGCCAGATCGATCGTGGTGTAACGCAGCGATTCGGGGATGTACTCGACATAGCTCAAATCGTTCGGGGTGACCGGGACGGCACCGGCCCAGATCGCTTCACACATCGCGATCCCAAAGAACTCGTGCTCGGCCGTCGAAACCACGACGTCGATCTGGCCCAGCCGAGCTTCATAGGCGGCGCGTGTTTCGGCGTAACCGTCAAACAGAATCGACTCCCCGTGCCGCTTGCGAATGTCATTGAGAACTTCGCTCGATCGCCCGCGCCTGCCCAACAGCACCAACTCGAACCGGATCTGCAACTTGGTTAAACGGTCCAGCAATTCGAGAAACCGATCCGGTCGCTTGTCGTGCTCGAACCGGCTGACCCAACCCAAGCGGATCGGTGCCTCGGCCTCGCGTTTCTCTCGATCGCGTTTGTCCGACTCGCTCGCCGGAGGATGAAACCCCGGCGGAACAACGTGGCTGGTTCGTTCGATCGTGTCGATGTCGATCGCGTTTCGCGCATCGGGCATCCGCGCGACGAACTCGCGGGAGAGGTCGAAAAAGGTTCGACGATTGAACTCCGAATTGAACCAACACGTCGTCGACGCGGCGGCGGTCAACAGATTGGTGAAACCGAAGTGATGATCCGGATTGGCCTCGGGCGCAGTCGGATAGGCCCACTGGTTTTCGTGAAAGTAAGTCACCACGGGGACGTCCATCAGCCACGTCCCCAGCGCCGCATGCCGCGATGCCAACCCGAGAAACGTCGGCAGGTCGAACATGTCGCTGGTCAGGATCACGTCGGGGATGCCCTGGGACTGAATCCGATCGGCCACCACCGGAACGATTTGGGCCGGGGCCGAACGCATCCGCCATTTCCAATGCCGCGCCGGCAACGTCGCCAACGACCAGCGATGACGACTTCCGGCGCTCACGCCGTCCAAGAACGCTTGATGGCTGCCGCCGTAATACGGCTCGATCGCGAGGACATGCATGGGAGTGCGGGGGTCAGCATTTACGAATGCGTTCGCGGTGTTCGGTAACGCCCGCGGTTGCGTTGCGGGTGTCAACGACCAGCGCGCTGTGCTGGACAATCTGGTCGTAATCAAACGCCGTGTGGTCGGTCGCGATCAACACGGCATCTTGTGACGCCAAGAACTCCGGCGTCAGCGACTGGCTGTACATTTCGGGAAGATCATAGTGCCGCATCGATGGCAGATGGGGCACGTGCGGGTCGCTGTAGGTCAGATCAGCGCCCTGTTCGAGCAGCAATTCCATCAGCTCAAACGACGGACTTTCGCGCGGATCATCCACGTCCCGTTTATAGGCGACACCCAGCAAGCAAATCTTGCTGCCGTTGACGGGTTTTCGAAACTCGTTCAGGAACTCCGAGGTGCGCGAAACGACATAGGCCGGCATCGCGCGATTGACTTCTCCGGCCAATTCGATGAAACGCGCATTGAAACCCTGCTTGCGCGCCAACCACGAAAGGTAAAACGGGTCGATCGGGATGCAGTGCCCGCCGAGTCCGGGGCCGGGATAAAACGCTTGAAAACCGAACGGCTTGGTCTTGGCCGCATTGACGACTTCCCAGACGTCGATGCCCATTTCATCAAACAACACTTTCAACTCGTTGACCAGCGCGATGTTGACCGCACGGTAGATGTTTTCGAGCACTTTGGCGGCTTCGGCGATCTCGCAATTGGAAACCGGAACCACGCCCGCGACGGCCGATTCGTACAGCGCTGCGGCACAGGCCTGGCTGTCTTCATTGATCGCACCGACGACTTTCGGAATCCCGGCGGCGGAGAAATCCGGGTTGCCCGGGTCTTCACGCTCGGGGCTGTAAGCGACGAAAAAGTCCTTCCCCGCGGTCAACCCGTTCTGCTGCAGAATCGGCACCATCACGTCGCGTGTTGTCGTCGGGTACGTCGTGCTTTCCAGCACCACCAGCTGGCCCGGACGCAGCGTCTTGGCGATCGCTTCACAGGTGCCGACGACGTACTTCAGGTCCGGATCACGTGCCGAATCCAACGGGGTGGGAACGCAGATCAACAACACGTCGGGTTCGGACAGACGCTGCATGTCGTCGGTCGCGTCGAACAGTCCCTTGTCGATCCAGGCGGCGATTTTCGAGTCATCGATGTGTTTGATGTAACTCTTTCCGCCCAGCAAACTCTTCACCTTGCCCGGATCGACGTCGAACCCGACACACTTGAATCCGGCATTGGTGAACGCATCAATCAACGGCAGCCCGACGTACCCGAGCCCGATCACACCGACGGTGCAGGTACGTTCGGAAATCGAACGGAGAAGAGACTGGCAGGATTCAGAAGACATCGAACATCCTTTAGCTTGACAGAGGCGAACCGCAACGAACGCAAACTTAACACCGACGAATTATCAAAACCGCCAATTTTAGTTCTGCCGGTCACCTCAACCACCACCCGCCGCAATAACTTTTCTAGTAGCGGCGAACCCGATTGACTAAAACCACCCCAATCGCGCCAAGTGCTACATTCCCCAACCAGACCCCATAGGGTGGGATCACCGCATCCTTGGCTTGATTGAGCCCCAGAATGAACAGGGGGTAGTACAGCAGCAGGGTCGGCAAGAAACAGCGTCCGAACGTCGTCCAGTAGTCGCTGGCGCGAGCGATCATCGCCAGCGGCGCGCCGATAAACACGAAAAAGAAACAGCTGAACCCCTCGGCCCAGCGACGCCACGGTTCGATCCGCAGCCGCGTCAACCGTTTTTTACTCTGTTCCAACTGAGCGAACTTGTGCTGCCCGGCCGCCCCGGCGATCTCTTCGGTGCGGCTGGTCAGAATCGAAAAACCGGTGTGAGCGGCCAATTCACCGACCGCCGCGTGCGAGCGTGCGTCTTGGCTCAATCGTTCATGCTGGATCAGACTCAGCGGCAACTCGCTGGGACGCGTTTCTTCCAGCGACGGCGTCCGCAAGGTGCGGGAAAGCGGGATCGGAACCTCCGTCTTGCCGGGCACGATTCCCTGGATCGATCCGCCGCGGTCCCAGCGACTGTCGGTCAGCTCCAATAACAGCGTTTCATTCTCCACGTCCAGCGTCAGTCGCCCCTCGCGAGCCTGCAGTTTCATCGGCGTCCCGCCGCTGTGCACGGTCACCGTGGGGTATTCCAGTCGCTTGCCGTCGACGCCCTGGACATGAATGGAAAAGCGTTCGTCGGTGTACGACAATTGGCTCCGCATCTTGCGATAAACAATGTCTTCGATCGACAACATCACCACCCGATTGACGCCCGGACGGCCCCAGGAGACCGCCAGATCGCTCATGTAGACCGCGAACGGGCTGAGCAAGAAGGCGAACACAAAGGCCGGTTGCAGGATTTTTAAAGGCGAAATCCCTGATGCCTTCACCGTCGCCACTTCTCCATCGCCCGCCATCCGCCCGTAGACACACGACACCGCAAACAACGCGGTCGCCGGAAACGCGAACTGCAGCGAGATCGGCAACACAAACGGCAGCAATTTGACGATCGCGAGCGGCCCCAACCCTTCGCGCAGCAGCGTCCGACCGACGCCGATCAACAAGATCAACAGCGTCAGAGCGATCAGGGCGACGACGAAAATCTTCATGATTTCCGCCAAGATGTATCGGGTCAGCCGAGTGGGCATCACATGCTGGGGTGGGCGCGTTCGACCGGCGCTGTGACGACGCACCGCGCGTTCGGACGCCACATCACCTGCCACCGGTTCTCCTAACAAAAACAGGTGCACAGGTGGTAGCCCGGTTTCCTGATCGCTCGGTTGCGTCGACCGCCAAAGTAGCGGGTGATCATTGTTTCACTCCAAAACCCATGCGTTCGGAGCGTTATTTGCAAAAAAATTGTCCGCCGCACCCATTTCCAGAGACGATTTGTCTAAATTCGATCGTCTTACCCCATGACGCCATCGAATTATTTGTGCGAGCCTCCCCACCCGGTCATACTGCAGGGTGATGGCCTGTGCCTCCTTCCTATTCCTCTGATCTCGGTTGTTCGCGGTGCCCCGACGACGAAATTCATTGCCGAAACTGACGCTCCTGGTCCTGTTGCCACTCGCTCTCCCAGCGTTCCACTCGTTCGCGCCGGAGATTTGCGCCCAAGGCCCCACGGTCACCGTGGTCGGACCCGATGGCAAACCGAGGACCATGCCGGCCCCCGGTTCGCCTCCGGGGGCGGCACCGGGCACGCCGAACGCCAAACCCGGCGAGAAATCCGAACCCGGCAAACCGGGCGAAAAGAACGGGGACGCCAAAGCCGAGAAACCGCCCGAGCCGAAGGTCATCCGTCGCGGCGACCAGGAAAGCGGAGACGCGGATCCTGAGGAATTGAAAGCAACCGTGGGGGCCGACGGCAAGGTCGCGTTCCAATTCCGCAATCAGCCCTGGATCGAACTGATTCAGTGGCTGGCCGAAATCGCCGACCAGCCGCTCGATTGGCAGGAGTTGCCGGCCGACCGGGTGAACCTACGATCGCCGGGCCGCTACACGGTCGACGAGACAAAAGATCTGTTCAATCGTCACTTGCTGGCACGCGGCTACACGCTGCTGGAAATGCCCGGTGGGATCACCGTGGCCAAAACCGAAGGCATCAATCCGGCGATGGTGCCGCGGGTCTCGGTCGATCAACTGACTGAACTGATGCCGCACACATTCGTCCGCGCCTCGCTGGAACTCGGCTGGCTCTCGAGCGAAAAGATGGCTGAGGAGCTCAAGCCGATGATCAGCAGCAACGGACGGCTGACGGCGCTGACGACCACCAATCGGATCGAAGCGATGGACGCGGCGATCAATTTGCGGCAAGTCGCGGCGCTGCTGGAACAGGAACGCAATCAATCCAGCCGCGACGCGCTCGCACCGGAGTTTCGCTTGCGTTACATCCCGGCCGAAACGGCCAAACAGATGCTGGAAGAGTTCTTGGGTGTCGAGAAGAAATCCAACGCCCCGATGACCCCGCAACAGATGGCGATGATGCAGCAGATGGCGCGTCAAAACGGCGGTCAACCGCCGCCGGCGGCAAAGAAGCCGGAGATCTCGATCGTCGCCAACACGCGACAGAATTCGGTCTTCATCCGCGCTCCGGTCGATCGGATCGCGATCGCGACCGAGTTCATCAATCGGATCGACGTGCCCGGTCAAAGCCTGACTTCACTCTCGGACATCGAATCACGGCTGCAAGTCTTTCGTTTGTCCACGATCGATCCCGAAAAGCTGATCGAAATCATCGGTGAAATGAACGTCCTGGAACCCTCCACGCAGATCCGTGCCGACGAGACCAACAAGGCGTTGATCGTGTCCGGATCGGCGGCGGATCGCTACATCATCGACCGCCTGATCGAGCGGCTTGATGGCAGCGGACGACAATTCGAAGTGCTGCAATTGCGACGACTTGAAGCCACGGAAGTCGCCGAGTCGATTTCGTTCCTGATGGGGAAGGACAAAGACGACGACAACCAATCCAATTCGCGGCGGTATTACTACTACGGGTACGGCAACCAACAAGAAGACGCCAAGGACGAAGATGAATTCCGCGTGGCGGCCAACTCGCGGTTTCGTCAGGTGTTGCTGTGGGCCAACGAATCCGAAATGGAGCAGGTTCGCAACCTGTTAATCAAACTGGGCGAATTGCCGCCGCCGGGAGGCAGCGCGCGAACCGTCCGTCGCATCGACGCTTCCTCCGCACCGGAAACCTACCAGTACCTGCTGCGACTGAAACAGCAGTGGGCCCAGTTGTCCGACGCCCCCTTGGAATTGCCCGACGCCTCCGAATTCGTCGACCCGATCGCCCGCGACGAACAGGACACGTCAGAGGAAGAGGACCAGGAATCGACCGACGTGGATGTCAATCTAGAAACCCGACACGAATCCCCCGGCGCACCTGAAAGCTCCTTACCGGAGGAAAAGGCCGTTACCAGGTTGTCGAAAAACGGAGAACGCTTGACGGCGACCGAGACGGACACTGCGTCGGAATCGGAACCGCAAACGCCCGCCGATCCGTCGCCCCGAACGTCGCCGATCCAATCCGCCAAGGATTTTGATCGCTTGTTCGGCAATCGCGGCGCGGACGGATCCCAGAAACCATCCCCATCGGATTCCGCCGCAAACGACACGGCTTCCGATCCGCCTCCCATCCAGATTCAGCTGGATGAAGACGGCAATCTGCTGCTGCTAGGCTCCGACACCAAAGCGCTCGATCGACTGGAAAACCTGATGCTGCAGGTCACCCCGCCGAAACGGCCCTACCACGTGTTTAAGATCAAACATCAGACCGCCGGGTACATCCAGTTGAATCTGGAGGAGTACTTTGAGGACAAGGAAGAAGAAGAAGACTCGGATAGTTTCTATCGCTACTTCTTCTATGATTTCAACGATTCTTCCGACGACGGGCCGAAGGGGCTGGAAAAAAACAACGAACTGCGATTCGTCTACGACCCCGACACCAACACCATCGTCGTCAGCGGCGCGACGTCGTCACAACTGCGCACGATCAGCGAGTTGATCGAATTGTGGGATGTCGCCGAGCCGGTCAATAAACGCCGCATGCGCTACACCAAATTGGTGAACGTCGAATTCGGAAGCGCCGAAACGATCGCCGAGACGGTCAAAGAAGCCTACCGCGATCTGCTCAGCAGCAACGACAAAACGTTCGCCAAAGGGGGCCGCGGTGGCGGCGGAGGTGGTGGCGCACCGGGCGGGGAGGAAAAAAACTCCGGTCGTGAACGGCAGGGCAGCGGTTTGGTCGACGGCGACAACGGGCGTGACGGCGGCGACGTCGATTTCTCCTTCAAAGGGAAGCTTTCGATGGGCGTCGACATGGTCGGAAACACGCTGTTGGTCAGCGCCGAAGGTGAACCGCTGCTGGACCTGGTCGTGGAGATGATCCACAAGCTGGATCTGGCTGCAAAACCGGCCGGCGACATGCAGATCATTTCGCTCTCGGGAAACACCAGCGAAAAATCGATTCAAAACGTCCTGAAAGCCTTCGGCGGAAACGGTGCCAGCGAATCGACCCCGCCGCAAACACCCCCACGTCCCGGCACACCGCCGACCAACAACCGCGACCCGCAATAATGCTTCGTGGAGATCGCGCGAGCATCCGTGAAGTAGGGATTCAGCAAGCGTTGGTGTCTAACTTTCAGGCGATTCCCTTCGCTGCGAGGGGCGTTGATACGATTGCTGCAGCACTTGGCAACCAATTTAGATTCTCTCGCTCTGAGAGAGACGGCGTTTGCGCAGCAAGCAAACGCCAGAGAGGGCCCACCGCTTGCGAAAGTCTTGGCGACTTCCGCTACGATCAAGTCGCTACGGAGCCCCGTCGAACACTTCAATATCGTACTTCATCCGATACGTTTGTCCGGGATCGATGTCAAAGGATCCGACAACGCACGGCGACAGACTGAAGTAGGGTTTGCTGGGATGCAATCGCACCGGAACGGGATGCTGTTCGTTCAACGGTGAACCGCTGACCTTGACCCCAGCCGTTTGCGGCTGCCCCTGCCTCTGGTCCACGATCCCGTACAGCGACATCCACTCGGGGCGGCTATGATTGCCGAGTCGGCGATCATGCCCCTCGCTGGTCAGGAAACGATGGCGTGTCTGTTCAAGCGGTGGCGCCTCGGATTCGGGTTGTTTTAGGTAGGCGGACAGCGCTTTCGCCGATTCATCGCTGTACCAATCATTGTTCCCACGAAAGCCGACTCCACCGTAGTGATACTCGTTGATCGTCAACGGGTGCTCGGTCAGGTTGGTTTGTTCGCTCGAAAACCCGATCAGGTAGCGGGACACACCGGGATCACCGGCGGATTCGGCGTCGCCAGGCATCGCGGTCACACTGATCGTCCAAACGTCATCCAGGATCGCCTCCCGAGTTCCTTGATCGTCGATCGCGTAGTGCTTGACCGCGACCGAAAACCCGGAACGCTGGCCCGGCGGATCGACGGCGATCACGCGATCGTGAAGCACGATCCCGATGCCCTTGAGCTGGTTCCAGAAATCGACCTTCTTGCCCTGAAAGCTGGTGTCGGTCCAGGCCGCGAACAATCCATGCTGGTGCGGATGATCAGCCGCAAAGTCTCCGCTCACCAGACGACCGGCGGGAGAATAGATCGGGTGGATGTAGCCGCTGCGTTGATACTTCGGGTTGATCCCTTCGGGGGCCTTGGGCGCGAGGATGTTGTAGCGCAAGACTTCTGCCTGACCGCAGTAGACGGTCAGGTGATCGTCCGACTGGACGCAACGAAATCGCGGTGCTGTGTCGGTCTGGTCGAGATCGGTTTGTGACCATGCCGTTGGCGTTGCGATCAACGTCAAAGTGAAAACCGCGGCGAGGGGAATGAGACGCCAAAACGCAGAGTGTGACATGCCAGGGCTGCTGATTCGTCGGACGGGATTTGAACCGCCCGATTGTAACAAACCCCAATGCCGCAAGCGTTTCAAGGCGTACGACGGCCCTTCCGGGCGGTCGCCTCTGCACGCCCCGCGTGCATAACCCGATGGATGGTCGACTCACAGTAACCCTCGGGCGACGAAACACGAGTGAGATCAGCCGATTCGCGCAAGCGTTCGGGCACCTCAGCGTTCGGGCACCTCAGCGTCGACGGAGGCCCGTAGGCTGGCGCCAAACGGCTGATTCACAAGAGGGTTGTGCCGAATCGAAGACGCCAAAACCCTACGAACGAATCGAACGAGATTGCGCAACCAAGGCGGAGCCTCGGAACGAGTCGGGGAAGCGTTTCCCACCCTACGTCACCGGATAGGCCTGTTTGGCCTGTCGCCGCGCGAGTCCGGTATCGAGGGCCGATTGCGCGACCGCCTTGGCGACGACGCCGCAGACGCGGCGGTCAAAGACGCTGGGAATCACGTAGTGATTGGTCAGGTTTTCCGGTGCAATCACGTCGGCGATCGCATCGGCGGCGGCAAGTTTCATGGCATCGTTGATTCCGCGGGCACGGACGTCCAGGACGCCACGAAACAACCCGGGGAAGCACAGCACGTTGTTGATCTGGTTGGAATGGTCGCTGCGGCCTGTCGCGACGATTCGCACGTGTTTCTCGGCGACCAGGGGATCGATTTCCGGGTCCGGGTTGGCCAGGGCGAACACCACGGCGTCTTCGCCCATCGAAGCGACATCGTCTTCGCTGAGCACGTTGGCAATGCTGACGCCGATAAAGACATCTTTGCCACGGATCACGTCCGAGAGGGTACCGGATTGTCCGCCCCGGTTGGTGTTTTCGGACAACCAGACCTTGATCGAATTGTTGCCGATGTCTGTGCGGCCGTTGTGGATCGCACCCTTGCTGTCGCAGACCACGATGTCCTGGACGCCGGCTTGAATCAACAGCTTTGCGATCGCGGTCCCTGCGGCGCCGGCACCGTTGATCACGACCCGTGCTGCGGCGAGTTCTTTTTGCAGGTAACGCATCGAGTTCTTCAGTCCCGCCAGGACCACGATCGCGGTCCCGTGTTGATCATCATGAAAGACGGGGATCTCGAGCTCGCGTTCGAGCCGCTCTTCGATCTCGATGCATCGCGGTGCGGAGATGTCTTCCAGGTTGATGCCGCCGAAGGTGGGGGCGAGCTGTTTGACGGTGGCGATGATTTGCTCGGTGTCCTGCGTGTCCAAACAGATCGGAAACGCATCGACTTCGCCGAACTCTTTGAACAACATCGCCTTGCCTTCCATCACCGGCATGGCGGCACGCGGGCCGATGTTCCCCAGCCCCAACACCGCACTTCCGTCGCTGACGACGGCGACGGTGTTTTTGCGAATCGTCAATGCGAACGACGATTCGCGGTCTTCATGGATCGCCATGCACACCCGCGCAACGCCCGGCGTGTAGGCCATCGAAAGATCGTCACGGGTCTTGATCGGCATCTTCGAATTGACTTCGATCTTGCCGCCCAAGTGCATCAGGAACACGCGGTCGGACACGTGGACGACTTCGATCCCGCTGATCTGGCGGATCGCCTGGACGATTTCCTGGCCGTGTTCGACGTTGGTGGCGTTGACCGTGATGTCGCGCGAGATCAAACCGTCGGAAACGCCGACGATGTCGACCGCGCCGATGAACCCGTTGGCGTCACCGATCGCGGTGGTGATTTTCCCGAGCAGCCCCGGCTGGTCCCGATAGCGGAGACGAGCGGTGATGGCGTACGATGGGCTGTGGTGAGACATGGCAGAAGCGGGTGATTGGATCGGTTCGAATCATTCGAACGCGCGGATGCGGATGGCGCTCGCTTGCCCCTGCGGCGTCACGTTGACATTGATGAACTGTTTGCCTGCGGCGGTCGAATCATTCACACAGGCGTTGATCGCACAATCGTCCGCGGGCGTGTCGCAATTGCGAATCGGGAACAGGTTTTCGCCGAGCGATTTCAAACTGGCGATCGTTTCGACCATGCCGCCACCGGCCCCCAAGTTGCCGAGGTGTCCTTTGGCCGTCGTCACCGGTGGCTGTTGATCGGGCGCTCCAAAAATATCCTGGATCGCCGCGGATTCCTGCGCATCACACTCAACCGTTCCCAATCCGTGGGCATGGATGTGACCGATGTCGGATTTGTCTTCGTCGCCCAAGGCCGAACGCAGGACGTTGGCGATCGCTTGTTGGAGAAACCGCTGGCCAAACACCGGTCCGACGGCGCTGCTGCCGTAACCGACGATTTCTCCCAAGATCGTTGCCCCGCGGGCCTGCGCGTGTTCGAGCGTCTCACAAACCATCGCGCCGGCACCTTCCCCGAGCACGCTGCCGTCGCGTGTGGCCGTGAACGGTCGGCTCATCGTCGACGGGTCCGATTGATTCTTTGCCAATGTCTCCTGCATGTCGGCGTGCAATGAACGCAGCGGATGAATCCGCGATCCGGTCGATCCGACCAACAAGACGTCGGCCTGTCCCCGAGCGAGCGTCGAATAGGCCTCGGCGATCGCCAAGTTGGCCGATGCCTCCCGCACCGTGATCGAATTGTTCGGGCCGCGCAGATCGTTGTAGATCGCCACGTGGCTGGCCGGCATGTTCGGCAGGTACTTCAACAACCACAGCGGGTTGACTTCGGGTTTGCCCTGTTCACCCCAGCGGCTGAAATCGAATCGGCCGTCGGAGTCCATGCATTTTGCGATCCCCGAGGCGAACTCGATCGGCTGGGACATGATGTAGTCACATCCGTACAGCACTCCGGTTCGATCGCGATCCCGCTGGTCGGCGTCCAGCCCCGCGTCGTTGAGCGCCCGTTGCGCGACGGCGACGCCCATTTCGATTTCGCGGCACATCACCTTGCTGCCCTTGCGAATCGTCCGCTGCAGCTTTTTGTCCATCGGACCATAGTCCGCGATGTCGCCGGTGAACTCCGACGCCTCGGCGCCGTAGTCGACCGAAAGCACGCCATGGGGAACCTGCGTCAACGGCCCAATGCCGCTGCGACCGGAACGCAAGCCGGAAAGTAAACCATCGGGGTCGTTTCCCAGTGGAGTGACAACACCGACACCGGTGATGACCACTCGTCGGTACGGGGCATTATCCATGAATCAGCCGAGCGACGCGGAACAGAAAGAATACGGGTGAGGCGTATTCTAGGCTCTGGGGGAATTGGCAAAGAGGGGGTGTATCTCAGTATCGACCGCGATTGGGTGCCCCGTAACCGGCGGAGATCTGGGGGACCAGCGGCGTGGTGGTCAAATTTTCCGAGGCCCGACCGCGAAACTCGATGAACATCAACGCATCGGCGCGGCCGGCGGTCGTTCCGGTCAGCATTTCCAGGTTCAACAGCGGCAGCGCCGCCTGCGGGCGTTCCGGGCTGGCGATCACGCCGCATGACAGCAACAGCACCATGTCGGACGGCCAACGGAAACGCTCGTGCAGCCGCCAGCTGACGACCTGAGGCACGTCGATTTTGGTGCGGTGGACCTGGGCGTTGGGCAGGGGCAGATCCAGCTCGACCGGCTTGAGCTGGTCAACTTGGTCGATCGATGCCTTGATCACGCAATCGATCGCCGACCCATCGACGCTCAACAATGGGCTGATTTCCAATCGATAGCCCTCTTGGATTTCCCCCGTTTCGGGCTCGTAAGGCGGCCACCCCGTCGCGGCGGGTTTGACGTTTTGGACGTAATTTCGACCGCGGGTGCTGGCCAATTTCTCGGTCTGGCCGTTGTATGTGATCAGATCCAACGCCTGGACCTGGCGGGTGTCGGTCCGCTGACGAAGCAGATTCAACACCAACGCCGCGTTTTCTTTGCTCAATAGCCACGCTTGGACGCCCGGCGAGTCGACGTTGACGTGCTGCATCAACAGGTGCGCCCGCGACCGCCAATTCGGATTGCCAACCGTCATCACTTTCAGTGACAACACCTGAGGATCCTTTTCGCCGGCGACAAATCGGTCCACGATCCCAGAAACCACTTCGTGCATTTCTCGTGTGTGATAAACCGACAACTGATCGCGGTCGGCGTTCAAAAACCCGAACGGAGAGGTGAACCAGACGTCGGTGCCCGTTTCACGCAGCACCCAGTCGACGATCGCCTGCTCGGGGCGATCATGGTTGGTCAGGTAGCCGGTGTAGGGTCGCAAATCATAAACACGATGCTCCTGGCCGGCCGTTTGCGGCAGATTTCCGCCTCCGCCGGCCTGTCCACCGCCGGGAAGCGGCGTCGGTCGGCTGGGTGCCGCAGCGGGTTGGTTTTGCAGACTCGGTGGCGTGCCCGCGTTTTGCGGCCGGCTCGCTGCAGAAGCTGCCGCCGCCGAAGGTGCAACGCCCGAATCGGGCAACCCCAATCCCTGCGCCAGCACTGGGCCGCCCAGAACGGTAAACGTGAGCAGTAGCGGTGCGATCGTTGTCGCGAGGCTTGCAATGGATCGGTTCGGGCAAAAACGCATGGCACACCATTCCTGTAAGACGTGGCGAACGACATCCTTCCGTTCGCTTGTTGGAACTTTGGCTATAGCTGCCGCGCGAGCTTCGGGGCAAGGTGAGTTCAAAAATTGAGCACCCCCGCCGGTGTGGACCTTGCACCACGTCCGCCAGGGGGCGATAAAGGCGATTCACGTTGCAAGTGCCGTTCACACGGAGCAACCGAGCCACAGGGAGCAACCGAGCCACAGGGAGCAACCGAGCCACAGGGGGCAACCGAGTCGCTGACATGTCCGAGTCACCGAACGATTCCCGATCCGGTCTTCTGACCGATCCGGTCCCGCGAAGGCCGGCCCCCCAAGGTGGCAAACGGCCGTCCGATCCGAATCGATTGCGCGAGCTGCAACTGGAACTCGACCGGATTCGCAGTCGAGCCGAAGCGGCACGGCTGGCTGCCAGCGCCGCGCGATTGGACGCCGACGCGGCAAGACTGGACACACAAGCCGCGGAATTGGAGTTACAGATTCAGCGGCTCGGCGGCATCATCCATCCGAAAGGCCACCCAGCCGACTCTCTGCATCAAATCGCGCAGCGTGCCAATCGGATCGAGGCCGCCGATCCGCCTCGCTATCAGCTCGATTCGCCGCGGGCACGACGTCCGAAAGCCGCCGAGGTAATCGGACGCATCGCTGCGACCGAGGTCCCACCACACACTCGACCGGAATCTGACACCAGCGATCTGTCTGACGCCAGCGAGACGGCGACCAAGATCGATCGAACAAGCCCTCGATCAAACCCGAGAACCACCACGCTGTTTGGCGGGTGGAATCAGGTGCGAGAGGTTTTGGATCGGCCGTCGAAACAGAAGCCGCCTAAGCCGGAACACCACCAAGACACCAAAGACCGAAATCATCGAACCGATGCCGTGGCGCCCGACCGAGTGGAACTGGCCCTCCATTTGGCGGCAGACCTTGCCACGGAATCACCAGACCCGACACCGCAGCGACGCAGACCCGCCGCTTGGTTGTTGAGCGCACTGTTTCACGGTTTCCTGCTGCTGGGTCTGGCGCTGCTGACGTTGGCTTCGCCGCCGCCGAGGGATCAGATCGCGATCGCCGGGTCGGTCGCCGAAACGGACGAATTGGCGATCGAATCACTGACCATTGAAACCCCGACGCTCCAGCCGCCCTCCAGCGAGCCGACCCCCAGCGAAGTACCGTCCGAAATCAGTGACCTTGGGGAGATCCCGATCAGCGAGATCCTCCGCGAAGCGCCGCCGACGCCCCCGAGCCCGATGATCGATTCGATGCTCAGCGGTGATCCGTCCAGCGCCGCGGCGATGTCTCTGAAATCCGACTCCGACGCAACGATGGATTTCTGTGGCGTCGACGGCGGCGGGAACCATTTCGTTTATCTGGTCGACAGCAGCGGCAGCATGGGAAACGCATTTGAATCGGCACGAGCGGAGTTGTTGCGCTCGATCAACTTGCTGAAGCCCGAGCAGCGGTTTTATGTCATCTTCTTTGACGCCCAGCCGGACTACATGCGATTGTCATCTCTCGATCAAGACGAACCGCGCAGCGTCTATGCCACGCCGGAAAACAAACACCGACTACAGCGCTGGGCGAAGACGATCCGGATGGATCGCGGGCGCGCGCCCTATGACGCCTTGCCGTTTGCACTGGAGTTGAACCCCGACGTCATCTTCCTGTTGTCCGACGGCGAATTTCCACAGCGGATCGAAGACCTGTTGCAGGACATCAATCGCGTCGACAACCTGTTCGGGGACGACGACCCGATCAGCATCGTGCACACGATCGGTTACCACAGCCGCGACGGAGAGAGCCGGATGCGGCGGATCGCCGCGCAAAACGGCGGCCAGTACCGTCACGTTCCCAAACCGAGAAAAAACTAGTCGTCTTCCGAAGATTCGTTTTCGGCTAGGTTGGACAGTCGCCGTCCTCTCCGAGGTCGGCGCGGAGCAAAGCTCCGCTTTTTCGCCGAGGCCGAGTTCGGAGAACACGGCGACTCTCCCAACGCATCGGCAACCGGAAGATTAAACGGAGGTGGAACGCACCCTCTTAGCGTTCGATCCAGGGGTTATCGGTGTCGCTGATCGGCACCTGCGAGGTCACGAATTTGACGATCTCGGGGATCACCTTGGCCGACTCGTTGACCAGAAATGGCCCGCCCAGTGGTTGCTTGACCTCCATCAATTCCAACCCCTCGGGATCCTTGCCGCCGCTGATTCGTTTCTTGGCGGCCTCAAGGCGTTTGTAGATGCGGCTCGTATCACTCTGCTCCTCGGATCCTTCGCCGACCACCATCATGGTGGGCAAGGCCGCGACCGTGGGGACTCCCAGTGACGACTCGATCGGGACGCCCTTTAGAAGCCGTTTCGGGGAAACCAGGACCAGTGCTTTGACATCTTGGCCTTGTTTGCGTGTCCCCACCGGTACGAAGCTCCAGTCGCGTTGGGTCCAACCGGCCGCCAACACACAACCTTCGCGGACGCCGATAACCACCAACGCGTTCAGGTTCAACTTTCCTTCGTTGTTTTCCTTTTCCAGGAAGGCTTTGGCCGCGTCCAGGTCGTACTTGACGATCGCCAGGACGTGCTGCTTGCGCATCCGTTCCAGATCGAATTCCTGGGTCGTCCCGCTGGGGTCGGTGTATTCGCGCGAACCGCCGTGCCCGCGATAGTCCAGGGCCAGCACGGCGCACCCGGCATCGCGAAGCGCGGTGCACAGCTTGCCGTAAGGTGCCTTTTGCCCTTTCCACTCATGGACGATCATCACCGGGATCGCTTCCTTGCCCTTGTTGGACCCGAAGTAATACCCGGCCAGTTCCAAACCGTCCTTGGTCGGCAGTTTGACCGGCCCCGGTTGGGGCGGCGGGGCAACCTTCTTTTTCGCTCCTTGTGCGGACAGAGTCGACGGCATCACCAGAGCAAGCGTGAACGCAATGGTGGCAACGCGTACGGACAAACGGCACATTCTAAACTCCTGGGCAGACAATCACGGTTGGCAGGTTCTGCCCCTATTATGCGCTGAAACCGCCCTGGATGCCTAATTTAGAAGGTCCAAAAAGGCGCGCATCCAGGCCGGGTGGGCCGGCCAAGCCGGTGCGCTGACCAGGTGTCCGTGCGTGTGGGCCGAATCCATCGTCTCGGCGGGTTCGACATATTTCCCTCCGCCGGCGGTGACCTCAAACTGCACCGCGGGGTAGCAACTGCAATCTTTTCCGACCAGGACCCCGGCGGCGGCGAGGATTTGGGGGCCGTGGCAGATCGCGGCGATGGGTTTCTTTTCGACGTCAAATTGCTTGACAATCTCCAGCACGCGGTCGTTCAGACGCAAGTATTCCGGCGCCCGACCGCCCGGCACGACCAGGGCATCGTACTGGGCGACATCGACCGCGGAGAAATCCGCGGTGATCGCGAACCGGTGCCCCGGTTTCTCACTGTACGTCTGGTCGCCGTCGAAATCGTGGATCGCGGTGGCCACCGTGTCGCCCGGCTTTTTGTCGGGACACACCGTGTCAACTTGGTGCCCCATCGTTTGCAGGATCTGCAGCGGGACCATCGCCTCGTAATCTTCCACATAGTCGCCGACGATCATCAAAATCTTTTTGCCCATTTGGAAATCTGCCTTGCGGTGGGTGGGTTGCGTTTTTTTCACGTCTGACCAACATCGGGATCGGAAACGTGACCTAGAGTGGCAATGAAATTTAAACCGGGGGATTTGATTATGCGATACGCAATATTAGCAACCATTCTGATGATCGCTTCGGCCGCGTTTTCTCAGGCGGCCTCACCGACGGGCTGGAGCCCGATCATTCTGCCGACCGGTGACTACCGACAGCAGATCAAAGCGATGCCGATCGAGCAACGCCCGGGCCGGTTGCTGCACGTCTATGGGAACACGGTCCGGATGCTCGATCAATCCAGCCGCGGCATCGCGACGCGACCGATTCAGCAGATCTTTCTGGGAACGACGGTCCGCCGCGGCGACCGAAGGTGAGCGACGGCGGGAGCGTTTCGTCTTTGCTTGGTGCCATCGGGTCGCCCAACGATCGCCCCCCTTTCTGGCGAAAATCCGGCCTGTTGATTGAATCGTTTTCGATGAACGAACAGGACAGGACGAGGCGCGAGGCACTAGTGAGGGGAGCCGCCGCCTCGGCCCTTGCTATCGCTGCGGGCTAGCAAATCATCAGGCCGGATCTCCAACGGGGGTCCCCCGCATCACAAGACGCCTCCATTGGTGTACGCTTGTCGGAGCTTCTGTCAGGGTGCTTATAATTCCAGGTTTCTGACATCGGGCCAGTGAGGTCCGCCACCGACCGCCCTCCGTCGATCGCCCACGATGCTCGCTGATTTCACAGAACGACTCGCGAGATTCGTCACGGAACGGTGGCGGTTGATGCTGGCCCTGTGGATCACCGCAACGGTCGTCCTGTTTGCGACCGCCCCGCACTGGAAAGACATCGCCTATGACGGTGATTTCGAGTACTTGCCCGAGCGAATGACCACGGTCGCGTCGGCTCGAATTCTCGATGAAGCCTTTCCCGGCGACCGGGCGCGGAGCCAAATCGTGATCGTGCTCGGTCGCAAAGCAACACCGCTGGACAAGAACGATCTGATGGTCGGCGACGACCTGCTGCGTCGCTTGCATCACCGTTTCGGAGAGGTGTGTTGGCAACGCGCGATCACGTTGGGCTACACCGGCGGTGCGATCGAGCAGGCCCCCGAACCGGCCCAGCGCTGGCTCACGCGTGCCCTGGAATCGCTCGACCACTGCATCGCCGTGGACCAGCGGTTCTACGAGCGGTTCGCCGATTCGGTCCCCGACTTGCCCCCCACGTTGACCCAACCGCGGATGGCGATCGCGTACTTTGATCGGGCGAATCTGCTTCGGCAAATCGGTGGCGACGATCAGCAAGCCAGCAACGATGATCGCGACGCACGGATCCTGGTCCCCGACATCGAGACGCTTGCGATCCCGATCGCCCAGCGGGATCTGACCGCCTGGGCCTCCTTGCTGGACCTGTTGTCCTGGGACGACGCCGTGCTGGGATCGCTGTTGACCAAACCGTCGGCGCGGCTGGCGGTGATGCAACTGAGCAGCGAGTTGGCCGCGACGGAAAACATCAACACCGTCGAATCGGTCGGCGAGATCCTGGATCAGGTCCGCTCCTACAGCTTGGCTCGAATCCCCGAGCGTGAGGGCCGTGCCGAACACCTGGAATTGGAAATGACCGGATCGGCGGCGATCGGCGGCGAAACCCTGATCGCCTCCCGCGATGCGATCCGGTACACCGAATCGATCACCGTGATCATGATCTTGCTGATCCTGACGCTGGTCTATCGGGCACCGTTGCTGGTCGCCGTCCCGATGGTTTCCATCGGCGTCGCCGTCGTCGTTTCCACGTCGATGGTGGCCACGTTGACGCAGTGGTCGATCGAGGGTGTCGTGCCCTGGTTGGACATCCGTGTGTTCACCACCAGCCGGATCTTTATCGTCGTGATCCTGTTCGGCGCGGGAACGGATTACTGCCTGTTTTTGATCTCGCGGCTCCGCGAAGAAGCGGCGTTGGCGGAGTGGCCCGTCGCCTGCCGCAGGGCGTTGCGGGGCGTCACGTCGGCGTTGCTCGGCAGCGCGCTGACGACCGTCTTCGGACTCGGCACGCTCTGGTTTGCGCAATTCGGCAAGTACCATTACACCGGCCCCATCATCGCGATCTGTCTGTTGGTCGGACTGGTCGTTTGTTTGACACTCGCCCCGGCACTGCTGCGTGCGCTCGGTCCACGCGTGTTCTGGCCCAACGTGGTTACCCCGGACGAAACAACGACGCGTTCGTTGTTGTCGGTTGCCTCGGATAGCGATTCAAAGGCGGCGCGTCGGTCGAGCGGTTTGTGGGAGTGGATCGCGATCGTGCTGACCCGCCGCCCGTTGACGGCTTTTCTGCTTGGCATCGTCGTCCTGGCCGTCCCGGGATGGTACGGATGGATCCACGAAGATTCCGTGACGTACAACTTGAGCAGCCAATTGGACACCGATGCGCCCAGCCGGCGCGGCTACCGGTTGCTCTCGGATCACTTCAAGATCGGCGAGATCAATCCGGTGACGATCTTGATGGTTCGCCCGGAAGACGAACCCCGCGAAATACTAAAAAAGCAACTCAAAAGCCTGTCCGATCTGCTGTACGCCCAACCGGGCGTCGTCGCCGTGCGAACGCCGAACGATCCGCTGGGCGACTTCCCGCCCGACCGCGAGATGGGACTGTTAAGCAGTGACGCGTGGAAACGAAGGGCGTTGCAGCAACACCGCGTTGCACAAAACTACTTCTTCTCCAACAGCACCCGTTTTCAGGACCGACTGGCACGCCTGGATGTGATCATCGAAGGCGATCCGTTTGCACTGAAGACACAAACACTGGTTTCGCAAATCGGCCAGACACTCAACGAGATCGCCCGTGATCCGAATTCGGACTGGGCCGGATCGAGCGTCTACCTGGCCGGCACCACGCCCTCAATCATCGACCTGCGAACCGTCACCATCGCCGATAACCAGCGGATCAAAATCGCGGTCGTGCTGGCCGTCCTGCTGGTGCTGATCGCCGTCATTCGACGACTGGGCCTGTGCCTGTATCTGATCTTTACCGTCCTACTCAGCTATTACGCGACGCTCGGGTTAACGGTGCTGTTCTTCCGTGGCATCTATGCGGATCAATACGTCGGTCTGGACTGGAAACTTCCCCTGTTCCTGTTCGTGATCCTGGTCGCGGTCGGCCAGGACTACAACGTCTATCTGGTCACGCGGATCGTTGAAGAACAACGCAAAAGCGGTTGGCTATCGGCCCTCCGCCACGCGGTCTCCCGGACCGGCGGCATCATCACGGCCTGCGGCATGGTGATGGCGGCGACATTCTTCAGTATGACCGCCTCGGCGTGGATGCCCGGATTGTTGCACCTGTTGGGCATCGAATCGGACGCGGCGATCGGGCTTCGCGGGATCATCGAACTCGGCTTCGCACTCGGCCTGGGCGTGCTGATCGACACGTTCTACGTCCGCACCATTCTGGTCCCCAGCTTTGTCGCCCTGATGGGACGCTGGAAACCCAAGCCGACGAAAGCGATCGATCGGTAGAGCTGGCAAAACGATTCGAAAGCCATGCCAGCGGGACGCGTAACGGCCTGTTGATTTAGTCCGATCACACGTGGGATCAGCCGTTTCGCGCGAGCGTACGGGCTTCCTGTACCAAGAAAACGCTCTGGCGCCCGTAGGCTCGCGCCAAACGGCTGATTAAATCGACAGGTCGGTAAGCGAGCGGCCCGTGGAGTCGGTCTGCGGTAGGGAGCAGGCAGAACAATTCGGGGCAGAATGATGTTTGGACCGATTGCTGACGCATCCGGCTAACCATTCCCGCCACACTTCTTTTTCCATTTTAACGCCTCCATTCTGCCCCCATCGTTTTGCCCCCATCGTTTTGCCCGGTCTCTTCATCATTCTGCCCCGGATCATTCTGCCTTCCGGCTCCCCCGCTCCCCCGCCCCTCGCGCCGCAACAACCCGCACAAAAAATCCCACACCAGCCATTCGATCACGACCATGCCCAGCGGCAGGGCGAACAGTCCGAATTGAATCAGCCCTTTGCGTTCCGCCCAAGCCGGATTTGCATCAACCAACGCACCAAAGAAGACCAGAACGGCGGTGCCGTTGACCAGCAGCAACAACCCGGTGAACAGGGCGAATCCGATCGCGCCGGCCGCACCGACCAACACGGCCGTCAACTTATTACGCGGACGCCGTGGGGCATGAAACTCACGTCGTTGATGATTCACCGCGACGACTTGCGACGCTGGCGCTCGATCCGAATCCGACAACCGATCGGAATCGTCTCGGTGACCGCGACTGGGTTGCCAGACAAAGCAGCATCCACCGCGTCGATGACATAGGTCTTCGTCACCTCATCACCGGCGGGGCTGTCATCCATCGCTCCCATGTAGACGACCTTGCGTTCGTCATCCAACACGAAAAACTCGGGCGTGTACTTGGCCCCATAATCCTTGGCGATCTGCTGTGATTCGTCCCACAGGTACGCGTACTTCAATCCCTGCTCCTCGGCCCGCTGCTTCATCGCCGGCAATCGGTCCTCGTCGACCTTGTTGACATTGATCGCCACCACCGCGACGGACTTGCCCTGGTAACGATCGACAAGTCCGTTGATGCGTTGTTCGGCATCGACCGCGTAGGGGCACGAATTACACGTGAACACGACGACCACCACCTTGGAATCCGCGAGCGATTCGAGGGAGTGTTTGCGTCCGTCGGTGCCGGGCAGTGCGTTCCAGGCCGGGGCACTGTCCCCGATGTCCAGGACCGTGTTGTACTTGCCGGCGTGGGCAGACGTCGCGGCGAAACAAACTGACATCCACAACGAAAGTGGAAACAACAAAGGTGAAAGTGTTCGAATCATAGCGATGGCGTCGTGATCGTTTTGGCTCGTTTGACGGGGTACCATTGATGGATCTTTTCGGCGAGTCGGGCAACAACCTCGGGATGCTGTTTCGCCAGATTTTTCTCTTCGGTCGGATCGGCGATCAGATCGAACAGCTGTGGCCCTTTTTCGGTCCGCGGATGTGTCGACTGGTATCGATTGACCTCACCATCATACGTCAGCAGCAATTTCCATTTGCCCTGAATGCACCAACGGTACAGCAAGGTGGCTTCGGGATCTTCGACGTCGGCGATGTCGTGTGCGAACCCTTCGCCAAAAATCGTCTCCCGGGGGATTGCATCGCCGCCGGTCAGGTGAGGCATCAGGTTCAACCCCGGCCGATCGTCCGGCACGGGCGCACCGGCGGCAGCCAACATGGTCGGATAGATGTCGATGCTGCTGACCAATTCGGGACGCGTGCCGGCCTTGATCTTGCCCGGCATCCAGTAAAAGATCGGCGTTCTTACTCCACCCTCATACGGCGTTTGCTTGCTCCGCGGGGCGTAGCCGTTTTTCTCCGGATCTTGAATCCAGCCGTTGTCGGTCAGATAGACGATCAAGGTGTTGTCATCGAGCCCACGCTGCCGCAGTGATTCCATCAACTGGCCGCAGGTTTCGTCAAACCATTCACACATCGCGTAATACTTGGCGATCGTGATCGGTCGTCCGTCGCGGTATTTGTCCAACAGACGCTTTGGCGGCGTGTGCGGGGTGTGCGGCATGAACGGGGCGTACCACAGATAGAACGGCTTGTTTTGGTCAACCGCCAGATCCAGGAACTCGTTGATCGGCTCGATACCCTGGCGACCGATGCTCAATCCGTCATCGCCGTGACGTCCGCCTTTTTCGGGAAACCCTCGCGTCATCCCATGGGTGAAACCGGCGTTCTGATAACTGCCCTCCCACAACTTGCCACTTTGATGGCTCAGGTAGCCGAGCTTGCCGAGCGCTTCGGGGACGGTTTCGAATTGATCCAGATACGAAATCAGTTGCGCCCGTCGCTGGTTGAACAGTTCGGAATCGCGGGCCGCGTACTTGGGTGACGGATCGTTGCCGGTCACACCGTGCGTCGATGCATAGTGTCCGGTCAACAGCGTCGCCAAGGACGGTCGGCACAACCCGGTCGGCACATAGCCGCGGGGGAACACCGCGGACTCCGACGCCAGTTTGTCCAAGTTCGGTGTTTGAATGTCCGGGTGTCCCATGAACCCATAATCCGTCCAGGCCATGTCATCACTGAGCAGCAGGACGATGTTGGGCGGCGCGGCGGAGACGACGTTGGTGAAAAGCGCGCTGAACAGCACGACCGAAAAAACGATTCGTAGACGGTGGGTCATAGGGCGAAGGTGGGCGGTGGGACTGAAGGTGGTGAAGGGGTGCATCAGACTCGTCTTCCGCCGCCGCGTGGTTTTCCGGTAGCGGAACTCGCCAAGAGTTTCGCACGGGCGCGGCGACGCCGCACCTGGGGCCGAAAGCCTTGGCGGCTTCCGCTACGACGCAAACCCGAACATTGAGCGGCGGCGGACTGCTAGTGTAGCTCGTTCGCCCAGCGATGGCAGCCTTGTCGCAAAACGACAATCCCTGCGTCATCCGGCCCGGCGGCATCGTCATTCGGCGACCAGTTCGACGACCACACCCTTGAACGCGGGCGTCTTGCTTTGCGGGTCGGCGTGCCGGGCGACCAGCACGTTGGATTCCGGATAATACATCAACGCGTTTCCGCTGCGAATCGAATCGTAGGACCGCGCCAAAATCCCGCTCATCGAACCGGTGTCACTTTTGACGGTGACTCGTTGGTCGTTCTGGAGTCCGAATCGTTTCAGGTCGTCCGGGTGGATCAAGATCAAATCGCGACGTTCCTGGTTGCGATACAGATCCTCCTCCTCGTAGACGACGGTGTTGAATTGGCCTTCGCTACGCACGGTCATCAATCGCAGATGATTGTTTTCGGTTCCCTTCAGTTCCGGCAGACGGTGGCAATGCAGCACGCCCTTACCATCGGCCGTTCCGAACTTGGGATCGTGAAAGGTGCGGCCTTCGATTTGAAACTCTTCTTTGGTCGCGTCGATCTGTGCGATCTTGCCGTAACCGGGGACGACGGCGCCGATCCACTTGCGAATCGTCGACGGTTGAGCCAGGTCATCCCAGTCGATTCCGGGCGCGTCGGGCACGACGGCCTTGCCGACCGCGGCGATCACCGAGACTTCACTGCGCGGCCCGGGCAACCGTGCCGGCCCGCCGTCACTTAAACGGACAAAGTTGAACATCGACTCCTGGGTCGTCGGCGCCGGTTCTTCGTCGCGCGCCAGCACCGGCAAAATGATCGTCTCCTTTGCCAGCCCGTGCGCGTGCCCGGTGTTCATCGTCGTGTTCATCATCACGTTCAATTCCAGATTGGACAGAGCGCGATCGGCGAACGTCGAATCGGGATTCGATCCGTACAGGTTGCCGCCCAGGCAAAAGCCGACCTTGATCTCACCGCTCGCGGCCGACTCCATGCACGCCAATGTGTCTTTGCCAGGCGTCTCGGGCAATTGAACGCCGAACTTGTCTTGCAACGCGGCGAAGATCTGACCCTTCAGCTTCGGCGTCACACCGACCGATCCGATACCCTGCACATTGCTGTGACCTCGGATCGGCATCAACCCACACCCCGGACGACCGACCATGCCGCGGGCGAACGCCAAGTTGGCGATCGCCTGGACATTGTCAACACCGTGGGCGTGATGGGTGATTCCCATCGTCCACGAAAACACACACTTCTTCGATGCGGCATACAGCTGGGCGATCGATTCGATTTCGCTGCGGGCGACGCCGGACTTGGTTTCGATTTCCTGCCACGACAGATCATCGACCGCGGCCAACCACTCTTGCGAACCGTTGGTGTGCTGGGACAGAAAGTCGTTGTCGAACGCACCGAGTGACTTGGTCGCTTTGGCCAGTCCCCACAACAACGCCAGATCACCACCGATGTGCGGCTGGACGTAGTGGCTGGCGATCTTGGTGCCGGCCAACAGCGAGATCGGATCGCTGGGGATCCGGAAGTTGATCAGTCCCGTTTCACGCACGGGATTGATCACGATCACCTTGCCGCCGGCACGACGCACCCGCATCAAACTGGTCATCAACCGCGGGTGGTTGCTGGCCGGGTTGCCGCCGATCAGAAACACCGTGTCCGCTTTTTCCAGATCCTCCAACACGATCGTCGCCGTGCCGCTGCCGACGCTGCTCTGCAGACCGACGCCGCTGGCTTGATGGCAGTAGTAGCTGCAATTGTTGACGTTGTTGGTGCCGTAAACCCGTGCCAACAGTTGCAACAAAAACCCGGCTTCGTTGCTGCTGCGTCCGCTGAAGTACCAGAACGTTTCGTCGGCCGGAGTCGCCGTCAATTTCGACGCGATGCTTTCAAAGGCCTCCTTCCACGTGATCACCTCGTAGTGCGATTGGCCTTGCCGATAACGCAGGGGATGGATCAGCCGACCGAGTGATTCCAGCTCGCGCGGCGAGAGCTTCTGCAGTTGCTCGATCGAATTCTGTTTCCAAAAATTCGGATCGATGCCCGGCTGCATGTCGGCGACCATCGCCTGCATGCTCTTCTTACAGACCTCGAAGGAATGGCCCAGCTCGTTGACCATCCCGCCTTTTTGTCCGCCCATTCCGACGGCGCAGGTCTTGCAACTGTTGCGGGTCCGCATCGCTTTGAACAGCTTCCAGACGCCGCCCGCTTCACGCCCTTTTTTAAAGGTGTACAGAATCGCCCGAAATCCACCACCGCTGCCGACTTTCACTGCGTTTGTCCCTCGACGAAGTCTTCATTTGCCAAGCCTCAATCTTATCACCGCGGGACCGGCCGCGGGACCAAGACCAGCCGACGGCGTCCCGAATTCACGCATCCGCCGAGGTCGTGTGGTTTGATCTCTCCCGAGGTGATTACCGAACGCCCCCCGCCGGGAAGGTGTGACCTAGGCTTGCAGAAGCCCCCGATAAATGAACGTTTTCCCTGAGAATTCAGCATGAAGTACGTTGTGCTCGCGGTCGCGATTCTAGCGATCACACTGGTCGTCACGATCGGACAAGACGACCGCCCCGCGCCCCCGCAATCCAGCATCCAGTCATCCCTCGTCGCCTCAACACCCCGCACGGCAATCCCCGCCGACGTCGCCCGAACGCTGGGCGATGGGCTGGAGGCACAACGCATGCTCGTCCAAGCCGACGGAATGATCCGGCGCAACCCGATCCTGACGTTTGATGACCTACCGGAATTGATCGAGCAAGCCAAAGACGCGTACGTCATCCTGGGCCGCTATGATCGCGACGCGCTGGCAACGGCACTGCGGGGACAAGGCAACCTGGAAAGCTACCTGGGAAGCGATCAGTTCGACGCCGATCTTCAAACCGCCGAGGCGCTCTTTCACTACGTCCAGGAACAATCTCGGCTGGAAGAACAGAACCCCAGCCCGCTGTTCCCCGAAGACCGCCCCCGGACCACCGGCGTTATGCCGCCCCTGTCGCGTGTCAATGATCCGTCGCTGATCCTTTGCGACCGGTTTGAGATCCAAGCCAGCCGCCTGGACGACACGCTGACGATTTCCTTGGCGACCGACCTGCCCGACAGCGCGTCGATGATCGTCAGCATTTCGCGGAGCTATCGCGAAGTCGGCAGCTCGGCCGTTTATAGCCTGGACTACTTTTCCGAAAAGTCGACCGTCGCCGAGTGGCGTTCTCCCAGAACGTTTCGGGTCGACGCGGATCGCTGGCGGCGATCGATGAAAGCCAAGCAACGAGAAATGGCGGCGCTGGACTTGGGGTTTGATGTCGCTGCGATCAATGACACGGTCGACGTGTCGATGGTCGTGCACATCAATCAAGCCGACCGACGCTTCGGCCACAAGAACGCAAACTTGTTCGGTAAAGCCGTGGCGTCATCAGGTTTGCGAACCATCCGGGAAGAAAAATCGATCCCATTTCCACTGGAAGAAACGACTCGCCGACCCGCCAACGGCTCCTTCGATGAGTCGGCCTTCTTTTTCAATCCGAACAGAAAAAAATCGTCAGGCAAAAAATCGTCAGGCAATCGCGACGACACGCCCCCCGCGGTCAAGGCGAAGCTCCCCGAGACGGCGGACTTTGTGGTCGGCAAGAAAGGACGCTCCTTTTCCGTTTCCCAATTTCCTCCCTCCAATCCGCTGTCCGGCATGCGTCAGGTGCGACGGGCACCACCGCGGGCGGAGCTGAGAATCATCGATTCTGTCACACAAGATTCGGTGCCGTGGGTCAAGCTGGAGTGTTCTCAATTCGTGAATCTCAAACTCTGGACGGGCTGGATCAAACGAGACGAACTGCACCCGGCTGTCCAAGGGAACTGATAATCCGATGCAGCTTGGTTTTCCGGTAGCGGAACTCGCCAAGAGTTTCGCTACGGTGCGACGACGTCGCACCCCGGAGGCCGAAAGCCTTGGCGGCTTCCGCTACCACACGGGTTCGTCGCCCCGCTCTCACCGACGAGTCAATCGTTGCGTCGGACCAGACAGCAGACTCCGAGGACTGAAGTGGTGGGTAAGAAAATTTAGGAGGTAAGAAGATTGCGTGCTCCAAACTTCGGCGGCACCTCCAAAATCTTCCTACCCCAAAATCTTCCTACCCCGATTCGCTCGGTCCCTCGGACCGCGGGCTCAGCGCCGGGCCGGTTTGGGGTCCAGATTGGCGTCCAGGTCTTCGGCCGTCACCGATGACTCGACGCCGCCCTCGGGCACGTCGGCCTTGGCGATCCACAGCAGGGCATTGAGCACGACTTTGCGAAAATTGTCGTTTCCCCAGTTGTCGTGGAAGTGGCCGCCGGTGAAACCGAACCCGCGACCTCCGTCGCCGCGCTGGACGGTCCACATCATCGCTTCGGCGCGTCCCGCGTTCGCTTGGATGTGGTCGTACGGGCCCTTGGGATAGACATAGGGTCCGTCACGAACATCGACCGATGGGACGGCGACCAGGATCGGCACGAATTCAACATCCGCTTGCTGGGCGGATTGATTGCCCTCGATGTCGGCCATGAAACGCATGTTGAAATACCACTCGTCCTTGATCTCAAACGGCTCGACACCTCGTGTCACCGGATGCTCGGGAAAAGACGTGAATGCCGGCTCCCACATCGGGTTACACGAAAACTGATGTTCGTAGTGGCCGCCGATCCAACGTTTCATCTCGTTGCCGGCCTGATCGGCCAGGACTTCGACGCCGTAGTGCATGAACCCCAGCCCGACGCCGCGTTTGACCCACTGGTCGATCTGTTTCAAACGGCGGCCGTCCTCTTTGACGATCTCGTGTTTGCCGCCACCGTCCATGAAGAACACCACGGCATCGGCCTCGGCGAACACGGCTTCATCCTCCGGCCAACCGTTGAGCACGAATTCCACGTCCACGTCCGGCACGTCGGCCAGACACTTGGACAGCAGCTGAACGCCGGCATTGAATTCGTGCATCCGTGGCGGGTGGGACGGTTTGCCGGCGACCAGGACAATCTTCTTCGACTGGGCGTGTGCGGGGACGAAGGAAATTGCGGAGCTGATCAGCAGGACGAAGGCAATGATCGATTTCAAGGGACTGACTCGCTGAAAGACGTAAAGCAGGATGCAATAACATAATCGCTTCCCTTGTCCGATGCACCCGTCATAGGCACCTGCCCCCGTCACAGCCCCCCGGCCGGACGCCCGCCGGACTCCCGCAACCGCATTCTCCCCCCCGCCTCTTGACGCATCCGACGGGATCGCCAAGCTGGACGCTTGATTTTCAGGCCGTTGTCGGTTTTTTCAGGTGGGAAACGATGAGTATTGGAATCGCGTTGAAGGCTTTTTTCGCCGCGCTAGGGAACAAAGATAAAGCGACCCAGATCGATCGGATCCTCCGCGGTCAACCCTCCGACGTGGCGGCTATCGAAGCCAAACCGCAGGAACAACCTGCCGCGGTGCCCGTGACCAGGCAGCCCGTGACCAAGCAGCCCGAACCGCCACCACGCGACTCCGCGGTCACCCTGCTGGCGACGCTGCAACGCGAAGCCCGCTTGGTCGATTTGATCCAAGAAGACCTGAGCCAGTATTCCGACGCCCAGGTCGGCGCGGCCGCCCGGCCCTGCCTGCAACAGTGCGGCGGGGTACTGCAACGCGTGATGGGGCTCAAGCCACTGCTCGATGCGGCCGAAGGAGCCACCGTGGACGTCGCCCCTGACGCCTCGCCGACACGTTACCAATGGATCGGCGAAGGGACCGCAACTTCCGGGAAACTGGTTCACCACGGCTGGCAAGCGACCC
Source organism: Stieleria maiorica (assembly GCF_008035925.1). NCBI lineage: Bacteria > Pseudomonadati > Planctomycetota > Planctomycetia > Pirellulales > Pirellulaceae > Stieleria > Stieleria maiorica. Next base: position 1,183,639 of record NZ_CP036264.1, on the reverse strand, counting down.
AAGTGGAATTGCCGACCTGGACCGGCGACTCTGCCGATGCCAACGTCGTCGCCCCGGCACAGGTCCAAGCGGGTTAGCACTCCGCTGTCATCTCTTCACTTCACACCAAACGATTCGAAATGGGCACACGGTATTGCGTCGGCATCGACCTCGGAACAACCAACTCGGTGGTCGCCTATGCGCCGCTTTCGCAGGACGGCAAGAAGACCGAACCGAAGTTGGAATTGCTGCCGATCCCCCAGCTGATCTCGCCGGGGCAGATCGATTCACGTCCCTCGCTGCCATCGTTCCTGTACTTGCCTCGCGAGGGCGAAATCGAATCGCTCAAGACACCGCTGGTCGGTGATCCGGGGCGTGGGGTCGCTGGCGTCTATGCACGGCAACAATCGGCGGAGAATCCACAGCGGGTCGTCGTGGCCGCCAAGAGTTGGCTGTGCCACGGAAACGTCGGGCGAACCGAAGCGGTGCTGCCGTGGCAATCACCACCGGAAGTCCCCAAGGTGTCCGCGTTTGATTGCACCCAGCGGTTTTTGTCCCACCTGGTCGCCGCCTGGCATGCGGCCCATCCGGAAGCGCCTTTGGTCGATCAACAAGTCGTGCTGACCGTGCCGGCGTCCTTTGATCCTGCCGCCCGCGAGCTGACCCGCCAAGCCGCGATCGAAGCCGGTTTGCCGGACCACTTCGTGTTGTTGGAAGAACCCCAAGCGGCGGTCTACCACTGGTTGGGTTCCAACGCGGACGACTGGCGGACACAACTCGGCGCCGGCGACGTGCTGTTGGTCGTCGATGTCGGTGGCGGCACGACCGACCTGACCCTCGTCACCGTCGAAGAAAACGCGGGCGAATTGCAATTACAACGACTGGCCGTCGGCAACCACTTGTTGCTCGGCGGTGACAACATGGACCTGGCGCTAGCCCACAAGGTCGCCACCCGACTGCAGGAACAAGGCCACGACCTCGATCCCTGGCAAAGCGTTTCGCTGTGGCACGCCTGCCGGGATGCCAAAGAAGCATTGCTGGCCGTCGAAGGCCTCGCCGAACACACGATCTCGGTTCTCGGCCGCGGCAGCTCGCTGATCGGCGGCACGATCTCGACCACCCTGACCGCCGACGAAGCCAAGGCGTTGATCGTCGACGGTTTCTTTCCCCAGTGCGGCGCCCAGGATCGCCCGGCACGCAACACCGCATCGGGGTTTCAAGACATCGGACTGCCCTATGAAGCCGACCCGGCGATCACCAAGCAGGTCGCCGCGTTTCTGGCCGATCATGCCGAAGCGTTTTCTGCGGCCGAGAGCGATGACGATTCCGGCCGGGCAGGGGGCCTGACACATCTGTTGTTCAACGGCGGCGTGTTCCGCAGCGAAACGTTGCGGGGACGGATGCGGGATGTGGTCAACGGCTGGTGCGATTCCGCCCCGACGGTGCTGAGCCGACAACAAGACCTGGACTCGGCAGTCGCCCTCGGTGCCGCCTACTACGGCTGGTCAAAACACGTCGGCGGAATCCGCATCCGGGGCGGTACCGCGCGTTCGTACTACATCGGGATCGAAACGGCGGGGCTGGCCATCCCCGGTGCCCCGCGTCCGCTGCGCGCCCTCTGCGTCGCGCCGCAAGGCATGGAGGAAGGCACCGAGGCCGCCGTGCCGGGCAACGAAATCGGATTGGTCGTCGGCCAGCCCGCACGGTTTCGGTTCTTCGCGTCTTCCAAACGCGGCGACGATACCGTGGGAACTCAACTCGATCGCTGGTCGCCGGAGGAACTGGTCGAAAGCGAACCGATCGAACTGACACTCTCGCGCGAGTCCGATGACGATTCCAACGGTGGCCAACCGTTCGTGCCGGTCCGTTTCGTCAGCCGCGTGACCGAACTGGGCATGTTCGAACTGTGGTGCCATTCGACACGCAGCGACGAACAATGGAAGATGGAATTCAACGTTCGAGAGAATCGATAAGGGCGGCAAAAAAATAAATTTCGCGTTTGGAATATTTGCTTGAAGGAATCCGTTTCTGAGAACTCGATTCGCGCAACGATGTTTGCGTCCGATAAAATCAAGGCATTTTCGGAAACGGATTCCTTCTAGCAACGTCCACTTGGCTTCTGGTCGATCGCACTCAAGTTTTACCTCACTCAACTTGGTCCGCTCACGTGAGGCGAGTGTTCGAACACCGCAATTCACGCTGCCGGGAGTGGGCCCCGAACGCATCGCCAAGTTTCCCCGAACGCATCGCCAAGGTTCGCTGAGCTCGCGACTCGGTTTCACAGACCGGAACTTACAAGAGCAAGGGAGTTTGACAGCTTCGATCGAAATCATCCGCGATTGAACCATCACTCTCTCGGGATACAGTCCACTCCCTTGCTCTTATAAGTTTGCCAAACACGAAATTTAATTTTTTTGCCGCCCTTCGCCGATACGGAGCCGGTTTTGTCAGAGAAACATGAGTCGTCCGCCGACGCGGCGCAATCCCCACCTCGCTATGTCGTCGGAATCGATCTGGGCACGACCAACTGCGCCATGTGTTACGTCGACACGTCCCAACCGGAGTGGCAGGTCGCCACGTTCCGGATCCCACAGTGGGTCGACCTGGGGCAGATCGAGAAGCGCGAAACACTGCCCTCGTTCCACTACGAATTGACGCCCAGCGAAGCCGGCGGGCAAAACACTGGGCAGAGTACGGCCCAGGAGGGTGGGCTGGGCTGGCAAAGTGACACCGACGCCCGGTCGTCCTGTGTCGGTGTGTTGGCTCGGGATGCGGGCGCGCGTCATCCGGGACGCCGCATCAATTCCGCCAAAAGCTGGCTGTCACACGACGGCGTCGATCGCACCGCCGACTTCTTGCCCTGGCACGGTGATGCCGATGTGCCGCGGATGTCGCCGGTCGCCGCGTCGGCAAAATACTTAGATCACCTGCGCGGGGCCTGGGACGACGCCTTCCCCGACCACCCGCTCAATGAACAAGACGTCGTGATCACGTTGCCGGCCTCCTTTGACGAAGTCGCTCGTGAATTGACGATCAAGGCTGCCAAACAAGCCGGGCTGAAACGCGTCTACCTGATCGAAGAACCCCAGGCCGCGTTCTACGCTTGGATCAATGGACACCGCAAGGACTGGACCGACCTGGTTCGCCCCGGGCAACTGATCCTGGTCTGTGACATCGGCGGCGGAACGACCGACCTGACGTTGATTCGCGTCCGACCGGCCGGTGCGGACAACGATCAAGTTCAATTCCACCGCGTCGCCGTCGGCCGACACCTGATCCTGGGCGGCGACAACATGGACTTGGCGGTCGCCAAGTTGGCCGAAGCGAAACTTAATGCCGACTCCGGCACCGGGCCACCGTCGGCCAGCCAGTGGGACCGCATGGTCCAAGCCGCTCGCTCGGTCAAAGAGTCCATGTTGGATCCGGGACGCGGCGACACGTTCACGCTTCATGTCGCGGCCGAAGGGGCCAAGCTGCTCTCCGGCGCGATCCAGGTCGAACTGACGGCCGACGAAATCGATGCCACGTTGTTGGACGGTTTCTTTCCCCGCGTGAAACTTTCCGATCGCCCGTCCCGCCAGCAAAGTGGCTTTCAAGAATTCGGATTGCCCTACGCCGCCGACCCCGCCGTCACGCGTCACCTGGCAGAATTCCTGAGCGAACATCGCCGCAGCGGCATCGACCAGCAGGATACCGAATCGGCCGATCGGCCCGATCTGGTGCTGTTCAACGGCGGCGTGCTGGCCGCACCGGCCATCCGCCAGCGGATCGTCGATTCGCTGCGTGATTGGTTCGAAAAACCCGGCGAAACCTGGCAACCGCAGGTGCTGGCGTCGCCGCGGTTGGACTTGGCCGTCGCCCGCGGTGCGGCCTACTACGCGATGGTCCGGCGCGGCCAAGGGGTGCGGATCGCAGCCAACCTGGGCCGCTCGTATTACATGCAGGTCCAACACGATCCCCCCGCCGCGTTGTGTTTGATTCCCGGGGACGCCGAAGCCGGCCAGAAATTCCGCGCCGATGACCACCCGCTGCATCTGCAGGTCGGAGCCCCGGTGCAGTTCCCGCTGTGGGTCAGCAGCACGCGACTGGCCGACCGCGTCGGGCAGCTGGTTTCGATCGATCCCAACGAGATGTCGGCGTTGCCGCCGATTTGCACCGCCTTGGTGCGCGGTCGCCGCCGCGAAGAGACGGAGTTGAACGTGTGCATCGAATCCGAGCTCAGCGAGATCGGAACGGTCGGCATGTACTGCGTCGACGCCGAACACGGCAAACGATGGAAGCTGGAATTCGATATCCGCAGCACGCTGGAAACCGACCGGGACGCGCACACCGGGAGCGGTGAAATGGGTGGTGTCGTCGACAGCGACACCGTGGAAGCCTGCGCCGATGCGATCCAGTCGACCTTCGGCGACGACGCCGACGTCAAACCGAACCAAATCGTCAAACGGTTGGAATCGATCACCGAATCGGGCCGCAACGATTGGCCGCCCACGTTGATTCGTGAACTGTGGCAGTTCATGGCCGATCACGAAACCGGACGCCGCAAGACGCCCGCCCATGAAGCGCGTTGGTTGAACCTGGCCGGTTTTTGCCTGCGCCCCGGTTACGGGGTGGCCGTCGACGATTGGCGCGTCCAGCAAATGTGGCGTTTGCTGCACGGACGATTGGCGTTCCCGGCATCGCAGTCACGCACCGAATCGATGATCATGTGGCGGCGGATCGCCGGCGGATTGACCGCCGGCCAACAACAACAACTCGCCGCGCCGATGTTGGCCACGCTGCGCAGCAAGTCCCGGCGGATCGAACCGCACGAGGCCAACGAGTTCTGGCGGTTGGTGGCGTCCCTGGAACGGCTGGACGTGCGGCAAAAGATCGAACTGGGTGACATCGCGCTCAAGGAATTCGGTCGCAAGAAAAACGTCCGACTGCGGCCCGCGTTGCTGTGGGCACTGGGCCGGCTGGGCGGTCGCCAACCGGCCTACGGTCCGCTGAACACCACCGTCCCGGTCGACAAGGCCCAATCGTGGATCGAGTCGCTGATCGCGATCGCCCCGCCCGAGTCCGACGTTCCGCTGACGATCGTTCAACTGGGGCGAAAGACAGGCGATCGCTACCGCGACATCAACGAATCGACGCGCCAGCGAGCTGTCGATTATTTGCGATCCAGGCAGGCGGACGACCACTTCATCAGCCTGATTCGCGAAGGCGGAACACTCGATCGCGACGAACAGACCGCGGTCTTCGGCGACTCGCTGCCCCTGGGCATCCGGCTGGGACGTTAAGTAGTCCAATGCCACCACCTTTATGAGCCGACGGCGCTAGCCGCGGGCCTTGGATTGCCCTTTGAGACTTGTAAGGCCCGAGGCTAGCGCCTACGGCTCAGTTCGTGATCGAAAGTAGGTGGCATTGCGCTAGCGCCGCCCGCACAGTTTGCCAAACCGACATCAACCCAAAACCCGACAATTTCCTTCGATTGAGCGGCCGCCGGACGCCGATTCATCTGGGTGTGAGGTGTGTTTGTTTCGTTTGGCGCTCAAAATCGGTGAGGGTGTGATGCCACTGCGAAAGCTCTGGAATTCGATTCGTGGCAAGTCGGCCACTCCAACAGTCAGCTCCACTCCAGAGACGGGCGACGGCCCCCGGGCGGCGTCCCCGACCAGCGCCGAGCCGCATCCCCGATCTGCTGGCACTCCGGCTTCGCCGACGGCGACGCCGGTTGCGGCTGCCGATCCACCGCGGACGTCGCGAAACACGACCGGCACGGCCACCCGTGATGACAAAAAACTGTTTCGGCGAATCGAATCGCTGTCGGTTCAGTCCGTCTTGGAAGTCTGCGTCGGTGACGGACAGCGGTCGTTGGCGATGCTGCATTCGCTGACGCACAAGGGACACTCCACCCCGATTCACTACATCGCGATCGATGAATTCGAAATGGGCGGCAATGCACTGTCGCTGCGAAACTTCCACAAACAACTGCGTGAATTCCCCGCCAAGGCGCATCTGGTGCCGATGACGATCGACGCCGGATTGGATCGCGTCGTGCGAACCTACGGCCAGGTGGATCTGGTGCTCTGGTCAGCCGCCCAACCGCCCACACCGGCCCAACAAAACGCCCTGACGCGGCTGTGCAAGCCGACCACGATCGTGTTCGCCCAAGAAAACGGCCGCTGGAGCGAGACGCTCACGGGTCTGACGCTCAGCAAGCGCGCCGCCTGATCGCGACCGATTTCAGTCACAATCGCTACCGCTGGCAGTTCCGGAAGAATTTCTGGGATCGGCAGCGTCAATGTTTTGAGCTAGGTTTGTTCGTGCCGACCGGGGCAACTACGTTGTCCCCCCACGGCTCCCGCCCGATCGGGACGCCCAGAGCCGGCTGGGGATCACTGCCGGCCGGGGATCACTGCCGGCTGGGGATCACCGCCGGCCGGGGATCACGAACAGACCTTCAAAACAGATTGAACAGCGATGTGTGGAATTGTCGGATATGTCGGTTCGGATAAAGCAGGCGATTTTCTGCTCAGCGGTCTCCGCCGCTTGGAATACCGGGGATACGACAGCGCCGGCGTTGCGATCCACGGTGGCGAATCGTTTCACATCACCCGCGCCGTCGGCCGAATCGACGCTCTAGCCGGGTCATTGGGCCAAAACCCGGTCGATGGCCCGATCGGCATCGGGCACACCCGCTGGGCCACCCACGGCCCGGCGACGGTGGAAAACGCCCACCCGCACGTCGGCGGCGACGGCGAAGTGATTCTGGTGCACAACGGCGTCATCGAAAACTTTCAAACACTCAAGAACGAGCTGGTCGAGAAAGGTTATGTGTTCCTGTCGGCCACCGACAGCGAAGTCGTCGCGCACCTGATCGCCGAGGGCCTGCGGGTGACTCCCGAAACCCCGGCAGACCCTTCACAGCGCTGCGTCCAAGCGGTGCAGTGGGCGATCGCACAATTGCGCGGCACCTATGGGCTGGTGATCGCCTTTCGCGAACACCCCGACATGTTGATCGCCGCCCGATTCGGCAGCCCGCTGGTGATCGGCATCGGCAACGGCGAATACTTTGTCGCCAGCGATTCGTCCCCGCTGGCCGGCTGCACCGACCGCATCGTCTACATGGCCGACCACCAATTGGCGCTGCTGCGGCGCGAAGGGTTTTCGGTGATGCACCGAGAACAGGGAAAGGTCAACGTCCAGATCCAGCCTTTGGAAGCCGCCGAAGAAGCGGTCAGCCTGCAGGGCTATGACCACTACATGCTCAAGGAGATCTATGAGCAACCCGAATCGTTGAAAAACGCGATGCGTGGCCGATTGGACGAAGAAAACGCGACCGCTGTGTTCGGCGGCTTGAACCTGACGCCGCAACAATTGCGCAGCGTCGAACGCATCATCTTGACCGGTTGCGGCACCAGCTGGCACTCCGCCCTGGTCGGCGAATACCTGATCGAGGAATTGGCACGCATCCCGGTCTCGGTCGAATACGCCAGCGAACTGCGTTATCGCAATCCGCCGATCGAGAACAACACGCTGGTGTTCGGCATCACCCAAAGCGGCGAGACGGCCGACACGCTGGCGGCGCTGCGGGAAACCAAACGCAAGGGACACCGCACGTTGGCCCTTTGTAACGTCGTCGGAAGCTCCATCGCCCAGGCGGCCGACGGCGGCGTCTACTTGCACGCCGGACCGGAAATCGGCGTCGCCAGCACCAAAGCCTACACGTCCCAGTGCTGTGTCCTGGCGATGCTGGCCCTCTATTTCGGCCGCATCCGACACCTCTCCTTCGAAGCCGGGCAAAACATCATCCGCGACCTGCAACGGGCCCCGGGAGCGGTGCAAGAAGCACTCAACTGCAACGAACATGTCAAAGCCGTCGCGGAAAAATACAAGGACGCGACGAACATCTTGTACCTGGGCCGCCAATACAATTTCCCGACCGCCCTGGAAGGCGCCCTGAAACTGAAAGAAATCAGCTACGTCCACGCCGAAGGCTACCCGGCGGCCGAAATGAAGCACGGCCCGATCGCCCTGGTCGACGAACAAACCCCCAGCGTGTTCATCATCCCCCAAGGCACCACGTACGACAAAGTGATGGCGAACATGGAAGAGGTGAAGGCCCGAGGCGGGCCGATCATCGCCGTTGCAAGCAAAGACGACCCGCACATCAATGCCGTCGCCGACGACGTGATCCACATCCCCGACGTGCCCTCGATCATCCAGCCGATCGTGTCCGTCGTGCCGCTGCAGCTGCTATCCTATCACATCGCGCTGCTGCGGGGCTGCGACGTGGACAAGCCGCGAAATCTGGCAAAAAGCGTGACGGTGGAGTAAGTACATTCCACCCAAAGATGCGGTTCTTTCCTTGCGGAATTCGCTTGCGAAATTACGCTCTTGATAATTGTTCAACGACCGTGGGATGATCGCCGTCAACCAGGGGCCAGGACGGGGGCCAAGTCGTCCCGGCGAGCGTTCCATTACTACTTAGGAAACCTTTTCTTTTCGGATGAGAGAGACGATGAATCGCACCGGCCTGACGTTTAATTCTCGCAAAGCACTGATGAACAACATCGGCGAAGCCGCCGGCACCGAAATCGCGAACCTGATCGCCGAAATGGCCGCGGAAATCGAAGAACTACGGCGGACCAAGGTCAACGTGACCCGAATCGTCCCGACCACCAACGTCAATCTGATGGGCCGCAGCGAAGACGCTCTCTAGCCCCGCCGATGCCAGCCCGACGCGTAAGCGAGGGGCCCCACGTGCTCTCTCGCCAGCGTTTGCGGGCCTGAATTGACAGGCAACGGCCACTTCTGCACCGTCCCGCCCCAGGGTGAATAGGACGAATACGACGTACGGGACCTATTTTGTATGTGGGCCCATCGGTCTTCTTTGTCCTATTGGTCCTATTACCGCCCGGCCGAATGCCACTGGGACCTCCGGATGCCATGTTTCACGCACCCTGCCCAGATCGCAGGCACCGTGATGAATTCCTAGACAGGCGCCGCGACCTGCCTGCATCGCCGAACCACCCTGCGGCATCACACTATGGGAATCCTAGCGCCGCTAATTGGCCGCCATCACGCACGTGGCACCGCTACGGCCCAAATCGATCCTTCGTCGCCCCGCCGACCGGCGATTGGCACATGGCATGCAATCTCCTCGGGCAGGGAGGAAGCAGGGATGCACGAGCTTCTAAGGATGGTTGCTTGGGACGTAACGGGGAATTGCGTCTCGGGCTTCAGAGAGTGCTGCCGAGACACCTCGCTGGGCAGAACTTGACGGATGGCTGATGAGTCGGGTGATCTGGTTCCGGTGCCGGATCACCCGACTCCGCCGTTCCGCCTTCGGCAAATAAGAGGTGCGACGCTTGATGCAGTAGTGGACGACGCGAGGAGTCCTCGTCGTTCGCAATCCGAATGGACTCGTCGCCTCGTCCACGACACGAAAACCAAGCTGCGGCGGAATACGAGTGTCCGTCCTTGAACGCCCGTTAGTTTCCGAACGGGTCGCCACCAAAGGGATCGTCACCGCCACCGGCGGGCGCCCCAAACGGATCGGCACCGGCGTCACCACCGAACGGATCGCCGGCGGCCGGTGCCGCGGGTTCGCCGAACGGATTGGAATTGTCGGCGGCGGGCATCCCGGCATCAGCGGCGGCGGCCCCGGCGGGTTCATCATCGGCAAATGGGTTGTCGTCCAAGCCTTCCAAGGCATTGTTGTTTTCAACCTTGGGCTGGCCGTCTGCGAGGGCGGGCCCGTCGTCGGCAAAGGGATCATCGGCGACGGCCGCAGCGGGCGCCGGTGGTGGGGCGGTCCCCATCGCTGCCGGGGCCGCCTTGGGGGCTGCCGCAGCGCCCGGCTGGACGCCCAATTCCTGCATCCGCGCGTCCGAACGCGCCGCCGCGTTCATCATCGCATCGATTCGCGCCGTCTGGCGGATCTGCTCAAGCTTCAAACGGGCCGACCCTTGGAATCGCGACAGCGAGCGACCGACACCGGCTCCGCCACCAGCCCGAGCCTCCATCTCGGCGCCGGCCTGCCAATCCGCCTCGGCCTCCTCCGGCCGCCCTTGTTGGTGGGCGACGATCCCGCGGAAATAATAGGCACGCGGATCACGCGTCCCGCCGCCGATCGCCTGAGTCAGGTAGTCGTACGCCTCGGTGTACTGGCCGGCATAATAGGCGTGCACCCCCCGCCCGTAGATTTCAGCCAACAGCGATTCGTTTTGCGCACTGGCCTGGTGTGAGCCGAGCATTGCTCCGACGAGCGCGAGTGCAGCCAGCGGTGCGAGAAAAGAAGAACGTCGGATCATCACTTTCGGGTCCTCTGCCAATTCGAGCGATTGATTGCGTGCAAAAAGACGACAGCAACCGTGCCGTTAGGTTTGCGTGGCGGCCGACAAGAGAACTCGGCCATTGGAAACAGACCCTCAGGATACTTGTGCCAAGAGGCTCGGGCAAACGGATTTGCGCCGGCGGAGAAGAATTTACGCCGTCGTACAGGTCCGATAGGGACAGGCGCCGCGAATCCCCGGTTGGGCGCAAACCTCCCTGGCGGAGGTGGTGCAGTTCCGAAATCAACCTCCTTCGTTCCCAGGCTCCGCCTGGGGACGGGAGTTTCTGAAGGCTCCGCCTCTGACTGCGCACGGTGTGTGGCGGGAGCCACACCCTCATCGCGTTCCAAGGCGGAGCCTTGGAACGAGCTAACAGGGCTTCGAAATCAACCTCCCTCGTTCCCAGGCTCCGCCTGGGGACGGGAGTTTCTAGAGGCTCCGCCTCTGACTGCGCACGGTGCCTGACGGGAGCCACACCCACATCGCGTTCCAAGGCGGAGCCTTGGAACGAGCTAACAGGGCTTCGAAATCAACCTCCCTCGTTCCCAGGCTCCGCCTGGGAACGGGAGTTTCTAGAGGCTCCGCCTCTGACTGCGCACGGTGTGTGGCGGGAGCCACACCCTCATCGCGTTCCAAGGCGGAGCCTTGGAACGAGCTAACAGGGAGCGACGTCTGACCGGCGACTCATTCCTTCCACAATCGTCAAGCCGCGTCCCTGACCGCAGCCTCGGGCTCCGCGTCCTCCTCCTGACCCCCGCTGTCGTCGGCTGTCCCGACGGACCGTTCGATCAATCGTCCGACTGCCGCCCGCAATGGCGGATCATCGGCAAGGGCCTCGGGTCCGCGAGCAAGATTCGCCTCTGCCTGCTCGGACAGAACGGACTGCTGAATCTTGGACTGCAGCGCGTTGAGTTCAGCCTCCAGCTTCAAGATTTCTCGCCGAGTCGCATCCAAGACTGGCGAATCGACGCCGGACGCTTCGCCGCTGTATGGCGAGTCGCTCGGCAGCGCGGCATCGGGCGGATCGATCCCGACCAGCATCGGGAACGACGCCTCGCGCCAGCGGGCGTCCAGTTTTGCGATCGCGTCGGGTTCCATCGGGATCACGAATCCCGGATCCGGGGTCACGCCCCAATCATCCTGCTCGGTCGCATCGGCGGTTCGATGGATGTTCTTGTTGTTGGGTCGGAAGTACCGCGCGACGGTCAACCGCAAGGCGCTGCGGCCATACTGAAGCGGCATGATTTCCTGCACCGTTCCTTTGCCATAGCTGCGTGTCCCGACGATCAGTGCCCGATGATTGTCTTGCAGACAGGCGGCGACGATTTCACTGGCGCTGGCGGAGTTGGCATCGATCAAGACGGCGATCGGTTTGGACGGATCGACCAACGTCCCGGACGTGGCGGAGTACGAATCTTCGACCTCCCCGCCACGAATCCGTGTGGACACGATCAGCCCCTCGTTCAAAAACATGTCGCTGACGTCACGGGCGGCGTACAGCAACCCGCCGCCGTTGCCACGCAAATCCATCACCAAGGCGTCGAAGTCGTTGTCCAATTCGACCAACACCTGCTCCAATTCACGCACCGTTTTTTCGCCAAAGCTTTTCAGCCGGACATAGGCCACCGAAGGTTCGCTGGCCAACCGGTACACCCAGCGGTTGGACTCGTCACGATGGTCGCCGACGACCGATTCCAATTCGATCGTCGCTCGCTGGACCGTCATCGAATGCGTCTCGTCCGCCCGGCGCACCGTTAACGAAACCGTCGTGCCCGGCGGCCCCTTCAATCGTTCACTGACGTCGGACAACAACATCGTCGACACGTCCACACCGTCCACCTTGATGATCAAGTCGTTCGGCAAGACCCCGGCTCGCAAGGCCGGCGAATTGACCAGCGGCGTGACCACCCGGACCGGCTGGCCCGGTTGCGGCTGGGCCACATAGATTCCGATGCCGGCGAATTCCTGGTGCATGTTGTCCTGAAACGACCGATACGCTTCGACCGCAAAGTAGCCGCTGTGTTCGTCCAACTGGCTGACCACCCCGTCCATCGCGGCCTGAAGCAATTGCTGGCGGTCCACCGGATCGACGTAATTCTGCTCAATCAGCTCGATCGCTTCACCCAAGATGCTGGCCGTCCGGGCATTGCGATAGGTGAAATGACACAGAATGCTGACGACCACCGCAAACAGAATCAGATTGAAGTTGCGTGCTGGCATACGCTGAAACGAATTCGTGAGGGGGGAGAATCGGGCCGAGTGTCCTGGCAAAGCATACGCCAGCACCCTGCCGGCGTCTCTACACACCACCCAAAAACGGAATCGGAATCAACACCGCGTGTTGCTGCACCCAGGTCTGCAGCCCGTCCCAGCTGGTGTATTGCGACAGCGTCACAAACAGCAAATAGATCGCGACGAAGCCCGGCATCAACAATCGCGCCGACCAGCGTGAAACAAAACTCCAGACGCCCGCCGGTTTCACCGTCCCATCCCCGTGATTCTGGGCGATTCGCGCGGCCCGCCGCAGCGCCAACCCCTCGGCCAAACGAGCCGGCAGGATGAAGGCGACGAACATCAACGTCGGCAACCAAACGACCTCACGCGGCGTCGCTTCGATCTTCAACAAGTACAACGGAATCGGCAAGACGACCAATCCCAGCACCATCGCCAACAGCCAGGCCCAAGGCGCGTAGCAAAACAGCCGGCGAACGCGGCGGACGTTAAACAGGGCTCGGAGTCGATTCTGTGCGGCAAACTCAGCCTGCAACATCGGCAGGTACAACAGCACGACGCCCAGCGCGATCAACGCCAGCCCGCCGACCAACCCTGCCAATCCGGTCTCGCCGTTGCGATTGGCGGCGATGATGACCATCGCCGGGATCAACCACACCAGCGTCCCCAACGCCCCACGCAACCCGAGCCAAAAGAAACGCCCCAATTCCAATGAACGGGTGAATTCCCAAAGCTTGTCCGGCAATTCACGATACGTGCTCGGCCGCCAAGCCTGCCGCAACATGCGTTTGGGCTGGGGCCACAAGAAATGCACCAACCGCCCGCCCCGAGCCAGCGCCCAAAGCAGATAGAACACTCCCAAACAAGCAGCGAGAATCGCGGCGGCGCGCAGCAACGTCGCCTGATCGGAACCCGGCGTGATCAGCGACGCAACACTTTCCCAGTGAGCCAACAACTGCACCGGCAAAGAACCAATCACGACGGCCACCACCACCACACCGATCTTGCCCGCGGCGCGCAAATGCGGCAGCGACTCGCGCAGCGTTCCACCTCGCGCCAGCCGCCCGGCGACATCCAGCAGATAGCCGAACGTGATCAGTTGCAAAATCGGAATCGCCGCCAGCACGGCCAAACAGACGATCAACGAAGCCAACGAAAAGACACCGCGGACCAGCCAGGCGATGCCGCCGGCGATCATCCGGATCCATCCCCGAGCCGCCGGCGGTTCGGATCGTTTCAACTCGGACCCCGCGTCCGTCTGCCCGTTGCCTGCCTGGACCATCTCCCCCGCCGTGTCGTTTTCCGGCACAGCGTGCCCCACAACCAAGCTCGGTCGATCCTCAACGGCCAGATCGCCCCGTTGATCCGTTGCGCTGTCGGCGTCCGCGTCGATGTCGGTCGATCGATCGCTGGTTCGTCCCATCACGTCATTGCACACTGACTTGGTCGTGAAACAGTCAACTGCGACTGACAGAATCGCCGCAGCGAAAAAAACTTTGAATCTCTGGCACCTTTCTCGACACTCGACCCAGCTTTCACGCTCGGGTGGAGCGTCGGCTTCAAACCCAGGCTATCCGGTTCGCAAGTCAGATGGGGATTCTTGGCAATCTGAAACGGGAATTCGTTCTTTTTCTTTTAATTCTTGACTTGATTCAGTGCAGCGATCGGTCTGCCGTGAAGCCTGACGCGACGTCAAACACGTTCGCGGGACGCATTTCCGACACCACCCGACAGCGGAATGTTAAGACTGGTAAACCTTGCGGCATCCGTGCGGTGCCATCAAGGGATCCTACTGGTTGTTCCGATTCACTCTCTCGTGCCGGGGATTCCGGCTCCCATGACGATCGAAAACCCGCAACTTTCGATTCTCAAGCGACGCATCCAGTTCTGCTCACCGGGTACGGGGACCTATGCGACCACCGATCCAATCTGCCCCGACCGATGGCCCGACCAGTGGCCGATTCCGCACCGCCACGACCCAATGGCTGCGTCGAATCGGAACCGTCGGCTTCGCCCTTTCGATGATGACCGCGATGGAATCTTCGAGCGTCAGCGCTCAAGATGCGTCGCTGGCGTCGTTCGAACCGGCGACGGTCTCCAGACACGTGACCGATTCCCGGCGCGAAACTCCGACGGTACTGGCCGTCCGCCGGGCCAGCCCCTCGGTCGTCAACCTGCACGGACAAAAGACCATCCGCAACACCGCCGCCGGCATGGCCGGTGCAACCGATGGCGGCGGATTCCGCCAAGTCAACGGGATGGGCACGGGGGTGGTGATCGATCCGCAGGGCTATGTCATCACCAACTACCACGTCGTCGAAGACGTCGACAACATCCGCGTCACACTGCATGACGGAACGGTCACCAGTGCCGAACTGATCGCCGCAAGACCACGAAACGATTTGGCCCTGGTCAAAGTCGATGTCGACAGAGAACTACCGACGGTTCCCCGAGGTACCAGCAGCGATCTGATGGTCGGCGAAAGCGTGATCGCGATCGGCAACGCCTACGGTTACGTGCACACCTGCACCCAGGGAATCATCAGCGCCCTGCACCGCGACGTTCCCGTCAACGACACGCAAGACTACGAAGACCTGATCCAGATCAGTGCCGGGATCAATCCGGGTAATTCCGGCGGCCCGCTGTTGAACATCGACGGTGAGATCATCGGCGTCAACGTCGCCGTTCGCGTCGGTGCCCAGCAGATCGCGTTTGCGATCCCGATCGACCAGGTCGTCGAGATCGTCACGTCGATGATCGATCAGCACAATACACAACGACTCGATACCGGATTGCGAACCAACGGCGGTCCACGCGATGGCGACGGAATCACGATCGCCCATGTCTCCGCTAGCAGCCCCGCCGCACGGGAGGGATTGAAGCCGGGTGACCGCGTGGTCCGCGTTGGTTCGCGGCCGGTCGACGATCGGCTGGACTATTCACTCGCCCTGTTGCAAATGCAACCGGGCCAACCGATCCCGATGGCCGTCGAACGTGACGGCGGCCTGTTGGAACTGGCCGTCGCGACCACACCGGTCGACGCGTCGGAGACCCAACAACCCAGCGATACCGCCTGGGCCGTGATCGGGATCCGCGCCAAACCGGTCAGCCAATCGACGATGAACCGTCTGAACTCGCGGATGCGGACACCCTACCGCGGCGGGCTGTACATCACCGCCGTCCGCAGCGGATCGGCCGCCGCAGAGCAGGGGATCCAAGTCGGTGACGTCTTGCTGGGAATCCACGGCTGGCAAACGGCCAGCATCAGCGACCTGGCAGGCATCCTGGAACACCCCGAGATGAAAAAAGGTCCGCGTGCGAAGTTCTACATCGTTCGCCGCGAACAAACCTTGTACGGACATTTCCAACTCGCCTCCCGCGACGAAAACGTCCGACACTAAACACGCCCGTCTCGATGGCGACTTCGGCATCCTGATCGACCCTCTGAGCGGTCGACACGCTTGCCCCGCAACACAGTCACGCTCGTCCCGGAGTAAGCTTGCAGAAAACCGCTGCAAGCTTACTGACCCAGCCGGGACGAGCGTCTGTTTAAAATGGATCGCATGAAGATTCAATGGCCCCCTCGGCGACCACGCCGCTGTCAATTTGAAAGCTTGCAATTTGAAGGCTTGAGTTCATCTTCGGTTGAAGGCCACCAATGTCGATTCAATCTACGATGGCTCCCTTCTCCCCCGGCTTTGCGGGGGAGAAGGGAGCCATATCTCGCTCCGAACTCGTTGTTCATTGCCAAAGTCGTCCTCCTCTGCGCTACTCTGCTAACCACCACTCGCGACGCACGCGCCCAGCAACCTGCCGGTCCAGATGCCGACCGCATGGTCGCCGTGGCGATTTCGAGCTCCGATTCGGACCACCCGCCTGCCGTCGGCAATAGCGTCCGACGCGTCTGCGACGCCTCCCCGGACGAAAACCTCCCCGCCTGGAACGTCGACGGCTGGCAGGCGTACCAGCGGTTGTGGAATGAATTGGCTGCCGATCCCGATGCCCCGGTGCTCCGGCGCTACCTGGGACTTCCGATCGGATCGGCCGCCGCAAAGTCCACCTTCACGATCAAGTCCTCCCGCGGCCGCAGCGCGCCGCGATGGCTGGGTTGGCGAAGCGGGTCGTACCGTCAAGTCGAAACGCCGCACCTGCAACTGTTCTCCCATGCCGATGAACAGACCACACGTGAAATAGCCACTGATTTGGAACACGTGTTTTGGGTCTGGACGCAGTTGTTCTTTCCACTTTGGGACGGCAGCCAGCAGGTCGCGTTGCACTTGCGAGACGTCGCGGCCGACCAGTCCGTCGCTTCGGCCCTGGCCGACAGCCCGGCGCGGATGTCGTCGCGGCGCAAGTTGCGAGTCGTGTTGCTCAAAGACGCCGACGACTACGCCCGCACGCTGGGCCAATCGACGCCCGGCATCGAGCAATCGACGGGGTTCTACAGCGACGAGCGGCAGACATCGTTCTTCTATCCATCGGCGTCGGCCGACGCGGTCGCATCACGTCGTCACGAATTGATTCACCAGCTGTTCCGCGAATCCACGCGATCGCGGCTGACCGGCGAACTCCCCGGCGCGCGATCCGATTTTTGGTTGATCGAAGGCATCGCCGGCTACTTCGAATCGTTGCACCTGGATCGATGCCTCGCCACGGTGGGCGGATGGGACAGCCCACGATTGCAATTCGCCCGCTACCGCGTCCTCGGCGGTCGCGATCTGATTCCGTTCCAAGAAATGCGAACCGACGGCCATGCCTCGGCACAACAACGATCCGATCTGGCACGCTGGTACGCCAACGCGATCGCCTACACCCATCTGTTTCTCGACGGCGACACCGTGGCCAATCGACGTTGGATCTACCAGCAACTTGCAGCGCTTTACCAAATCCCGATCGACATCCCCGGCGACGGATCGAGTGAAGCACCGGCCCCATCGCCGGCCCCATCGCCAGCCCCATCGCCAGCCCCATCGCCAGCCCCATCGCCAGAACGCGCGTTGGTTGACTTCCTGAAAGTCGATGACCACCAGCTTCGATCCAATCCGACGACGCGCCCCCTCACCCAACTGTGTTTGTCAGGTTGTGAAACCACTTCGTTCGGCCTTGCGTCCTTGCCCGCGACGAGTGACTGGACGTGGATCGATCTGTCGCGGCAACCGATCGCAACCGACGATCTGATTCGGTTTTGCCCGACCCCCGATCGATTGGACCAATTGTCACTCGAAGCGAGCCGAGTCGACGATTCGATCGCACCTTGGCTGAGGCAGGCAACGGGTTTGAGGGAACTGGATCTCAGCTGGACCCGATGTGGTGACCCGACGATCGCGTCACTGGCCGGTCACACGAATTTGCAGACCTTGTGGTTGACCGGCAGCGGTGTCACCGACGCTGCGATTGCGACGCTGGCATCAATCAAGTCGCTCGAATCGATCGACGTTCAACGCACCTCAATCACGAGCGCCGGTTTAGCCAAGCTCAAAACGCTGCGTCCGGATTGCAACGTCAACCCACTTCAGCTGCGTGTTCAATGACCTTTCCCCGATTCTTTACCGCGAAACAAACACTGCCCTCGCACCGCATCGACGACGTGGCGTCCGACGTGACCCGTCAACTCACGGCGCAAGCGGAGCTGGGACAGATCCGGCCGAAACAATCGGTGGCGATCGCGGTCGGCAGCCGTGGCATCGACCGCATCGACGAAGTCACCCGAACCGTCGTGCGTTTGTTGATCGATCGCGGGGCCGAACCGTTCATCGTCCCGGCGATGGGCAGCCATGGCGGGGCGACCGACGCCGGTCAAACCGCCACTTTGGCCGCTTTGGGAATCACGCCCCAATCGGTCGGTTGCCCGATCCAATCTTCGATGGATACCGTGCCCATCGGAACGTGCGCGATCGGACAAGACAGCATCCCGCTGTACTTTGACCGCAATGCCGCTGCGGCCGATCACTTGATCGTGATCAACCGGATCAAACCCCACACCAAGCTGAGCGGTTCGATCCAGAGCGGCATCTGCAAGATGTTGATGATCGGCCTTGGCAAACATCGCGGCGCGATCACCTTTCATCCCGCTTTCAAGTCCTTCGACTATCGGCTGGACCGCATCACCGCAAACGCGATCCCGACGATTCTTGCCGCCACCCCGTTTTTGCTGGGCGTCGCATTGGTCGAAGACGCCCACGACTCGATCGGCCGGATCACGGTGGCGAACGCGGACGAACTGTTGGCGATCGAACCGACGCTGCTAAACACGGCGACCGAGTGGATGCCCAAGCTACCGTTTTCGACGGCCGAATTGTTGATCATCGATCGAATCGGCAAAGAGATCAGCGGCACGGGACTGGACACCAACGTCGTCGGCCGCAAGTGGCACGACAAAATGGCCGGCGACGACGAATGGCCCAAGGTCCAACAGATTTACGTCCGTTCGCTGACCGCAAAGACCGCCGGCAATGCGTCAGGCATCGGGATCGCCGAGTACACTCATCGACGCGTCGCCGAAGAAATCGACCCGGTCAAGACGCGGATCAACTGCATCACCGCCGGCCATCCCACCGCGGCGGCGCTACCGGTCTGGTTCGACAGCGACCGCGACGTGCTGGACGCCGTTTGCGCCCAATCCCCGATTCCCGCCGACCGGCGCCGTTGGCTGCGGATCCCCGACACGCTGGATCTGGAACAGATCCAATGCAGCGAATCCTATCTCGAAGACGCTCGACACGGCGACCATCTTGAAATCGTAAGCGACCCCCAACCGCTCCGCTTCGATGACCACGGCGATTTACTTTGACCCCCGTCATCCTGCCACCCCGTCGTTTTGCCCCCATCGTTTTGCCCAGTTCCCGTCCTCCAGGTTCCACCTCGATTCCGCTCACACGCACATCTCACCTTGCTTCAATGCAATCGTGTGATCCAAATCGCCCCCTTGGGGGCCGAACATGCTGCCCCGTGCACGCCTTCGTCTATGGAGCCAGAACCAGTGTGTCAGCCAGCAACTTCACCGATTCATCTCGCGGAATTTGGATCAACGGTTCCTCAGATTGGGAGTCACCGTACAGCGAGCGAAGCGACTCATCGATCAGGAATGGCGAAAGGAATGGATTCCCAGTCGCATCGGCGACGATCCGTTTGAAGTTCGCTTGCTGAACCGCACGGTCCTCGTCGATCGGGACGCGATCCACGGTGTTCGAATCCGGAACCGTCGCTTGTGATCGCAGGAAATCGCTTTCGGCTTCTGCCCCGACCGGCGTACCTGTAAGACTGGTTGCCGAGGCAACGGTCGTGACCCCCTGGCTCGGTGGCGGCGGGAGGGTTGGCGTGAGAGCCGGGACCGACGGGGAGAACGCCTGACCCGACGCGAGTGTGGCTGAAGCGGCCACGATGCGAATGTCTCGGGAGACCTGATTGCTGGTCACCGAGCCGTTGCTGACTTGAAACACCACGCGTCGCTGACCGGTCGAGGGGTTAGACGAAGTGTTTTCAAATAAAATGCACCGCAACGCCCCCTGGTACTTCGCCAACGTCGCGGTACCACTTAGCGTCAACGTCCCCGTCGCCGGATTCCAATTCGACTGAAGCACGGGCGGACCGCCCAGCGAGAGGGCGTCGCTGCCGGATTGATAATTGTTCGCAATCCGAATCGTGGCTCCGGTCAGCACGGTTGAATCGACGTCGGCCACATTCAACGTCTGCGAGACGACCTTTGCAGCGGATCGGATCGGGTAATCCATCGGAGTCGATTCAACCCCAGCCAAAACCGGGGCGGCATCGACCGTTGTCCCGGATTCGTAGGCAAGCGTGGCCGGATTGGTTTTGCCAAACGTCAAATACCAAGGCGATTGCAGACGACCACTGGTCGTCGGGACGATTGCATTGAAGCTTTCGGTCGTCACGTCGTAGGCACGCACCGAGCCGGCAGCAGCCCCGGTGTTGATGGGCACATACAGCCGACCGTCGGGGCCGAACAGAAGCGATTGTGCCGCGTTGTCACCGCCCAAGGGGATGAATTCCCGTTGCGTTTTGGTGGCAACATCGATCACGACCACCCCGTTGCCCGATCGATCGGGGCGAAAACTGGTCACGTACAAGGACGTACCGCTGGGGTCAAAAACGATACCTTCGGGATTGTGCAGTTCACCGGATTGATGGACACCATCCGGGGTGTTGCGTGCGATGACTTCAAAGGCTCCGCTTGACGTATCGTTGAATCGCAACACATAGCCCGACGCGTCTTCAGAGAGGATGTCCGAGTCGAAGGCGCTGTAGACCGTGACGTAGAGTTTGTTGTCGGGACCAAAGACGAGTCCGCGCGGATTGAACTCGGCGGCAAACCCGTTGGGGATCAAGCTTCCGATGAAGGCCCCGGTCGTCGCATTGTATTTTGCGATCCGTGATGGCGCGGCAAAAAAGTCCGCCACGTAGGCGACGTTGTCTTTAACGACCAACCCGCGAGGTGCGAACGGAGCGTTTGCATGGTTCGACGGTACCAACGGTGACGACGCCACCCCGCTGTCCTTGTTGAACCGCAGCACTTCGCCGTTGAATTCTGTATTGACGTTCTGGTTAACGACCAGCAGGTTGCTCCCCTGGATGACCATTCCACGAGGCCCCTTCAAGCCGCTGGCGCCGCTTTGCACCAGCGTGCTGACATAGGCCCCCGTTCCGGCATCGAAAACCTGGATCGAGTTGTCGCCCTGGTCGCCGACGTACAACACGTCGACCGCCAGCAGGCAACGAGCTTCAAGTGGTTCGATGAAGAGGCGGCGACGTGAATTCCTGGCCTGGCAATCGCCGCGACCGCTACGGCGAGACCGTTTCAACCCAACGCGTTGTTTTGACATCGAAGTTTCGCTGACGCAGTGGCTTGCCAGTGCCTCGAATCGGATGTCAAGGAGCATCCTCGGCCGCTCCGAATTAGATGGCAAACAAGCGACACGCGATCGGTCGGTCGCTGCAATTCCTGGACCCTGGCAGCCTCACGCGTGAACGCAATCCGCGATCGACGGCAATCCCCACGACGAATGCTTCGCTTGGCGGAAAGATTTTTCCTGAACCGGAAAAGCTCCATCCAGCGTCGGAAACAATCTTGCCGAAATCCCGCGTTCCGCCCCCACCCTCTCCTTGTCCCCCCTCTCTCTCTTCCCATCATTCTGCCATCAGCTCTCCCGGCATCAACGCCTCACGCATCGTCTTGCCCCACATCCCACTCCACGCCCGACTCCGAAATCGCGAATCTTGGAAAAAACGCCGAAATCCCACTAAGAAATTGCTTCGCGGCGAGTCTGACCTTGTGAGAGGATAAAGGGGTCGTGATTCAATTTTGCCAGGCGGACCGAAGCGAATTCATGTTGAAACAGACTCCTGATCTCAAGCCATCGGGTGCCGAGGGTGCGTCAAAGCCCACCCTGCGCGCCCTATTTGAGAGCGAGGAGACAGCGCTGTTGCGATATGCGTTTTCGCTGACCGGCCGACGCGCGGTGGCGGAGGAGATCGTCCAGGACGTTTTTCTGCAACTGCATGCGCGATGGGAGGACGTCGAGAACCCCAGTGCCTGGCTGTACCGCAGTGTCCGCAATCGCGCCTTCAGCTACCTCCGACACCTCAAACGCGAATCGCTTCACACCGATGACGGCAAGCCGCCATCGGCCTACGGCGAAACCGGATACGGCGACACGCCGGACGAATCCCCCGAAGAGATGCTGTTGCGGATGGAGGCCGTCGCGGCGCTCCGCCAAAGCATGCAGGAACTCGATCCGACCGATCGACAATTGGTGAAACTCAAGTATTTCGAAAACCTCAGCTACAGCGACATCAGCGCCCAAACGGGACTCAGCATCGGCAACGTCGGCTACCGATTGCACCACATTTTAAAGAAGCTGGCCGGCAAGCTCCGGCCGCTCGGAATCGACGGAAAGTCATGAACGAAGAATCTCAAAACGACCGCATGGACTCCGATTTGGAAGCCCGCATCGCTGCGCTCGTTCATGGCGAAGCGTCCGCATCGGAACAGGAAGCATTGAATCGTTTGATTCAAGAGCGCCCCGAGCTGCAGGCCTTGAAGAAGCAATTCGAATCGGTCGACTCGTTGATCCGCGAAGTCGCCGCAGGGGAAGAGCCTCCGGCCGACGACCAGGATTGGAAACTGCCTGCGGATCGGCGCCGCAAGGTGTTGTCGGTCATCAGCGGCCAGAGTCAAGAAACCGGCGGACCGCAGCCACTGGTTCAGTCCAACCGGTTCTGGAACGTCACCCGTGTCACGGTCTCCCTGTGCGTCGCCGGATTGTTCTTGATGCTGGCCACCGGATCGTACGTCTTGCTCCGCGCCACCCGGGCATCCCGAGTCGGCCAGGCGGCGACCGATAGCCGACAGATGTTGGAATCCTTTGAGTATTCGATGCAATTGCCTGACGCCGAGACACCGCGTGCCGAGTCCGCTACCGCTGCGCCCTCGGTGATGTTATTCGCGGAACGGGAAGAAGCCCAAAGCGGCAGCGAAAGGCGGTTCCGCAATGGCCGCGCGGCTAAGCCGGCCGAACCGACCGGCGCACCCGTCGTTGATTTCGAAATGGATTCGAAAGCCTCCTTGTCGGCCATCGAAGACCACCTTGCCGCAGGGGCGATCGTCGCCGAATCAGATCAACCGTCCGCGTACTACCTGCAGGACGACGTGCAGTATTATCCCACGGTTCCTCAGGTAACACTGTCTGAATCCGCGGTAACCCTGTCTGATTCAGAGTCCGGTGCGAATCAAGCCGACAAGTTGAAGCGTGAATCTGTCGAAGCGAAAGGGCTTGGAACCCCTGCGGATTCGGCGCCGCAATTCTCGGCCGGCCGAAGGCAGCGATTCGACCAGGAATTTGATTTCTCCGACGAGTCTCTCGCGGTTGAACCTCCGCCCATCGATTCGTTGGCCGCCGATCCACAACCGTCCGCCGATGGATCCGAATGGCGATTTGGTCGCGCCGGCATGCAGCGTGGTGTCGCCGAGCGACTGGCCGACGATCGCAGTGGCGTCGAGCGGTCCAAGAACCTGGGTCTGTTGACACCGCCCGCGGGACCGTCGGATTTTGACGTCGCCAAAAACCGCGACTGGGGCGTCGCCGGTGGCGGAGGATTCGGCGGCGGCATGGGCGGAGGACAAGGGGCGTGGCAAGAGCAGTTGGAAAAACAGCTGGACGCACCGCAACAACAAATCGCGCAAGATGGCCAACAGCTTTGGGACGCCACGCAGGAACTCGAGGGACGCGGCACGGGCATGGACGAGTCGATGATGGGGATGGGCGGAATGGCGATGGGGATGGAAATGGACGTTGAGATGTCGATGGACGATGAAATGGCGATGGGCGGTGAAGTGGGGATGGACGGCGCGATGGGAACCGATGGCGGCGTTGCTGCTCCGAGGTCCGGCGAAGCCGCGGCTGATCATTACGGCAACTCCAACGCACTTTCGTTCTCCATGCCAAGTCCCACAACGGCACCAGCGCCGGCAAACAGGCCCACCGATTCGACGAAAGAACTGGCAGAGTTAGGCGACGTCACATCACCCGAACCGACAACAGAACCGATCGCCAAGGGACGGATCATCGTTCCCGAGACAAGGGAGCTCGAGACGCGCGGCCTTGCTGCAGCCGGAACACGCGTTTCCGGGTTGGGCGAACAGGTCCCCGAGTTGGGTTTACGAATTACCGGATCGGGCAGACAGGCAACGATGGCCGGCAAAGATTTATCCTACGGTATCCAGCCGGCCGAAAAGGTTCCGCAGGCAGCCGACCGCTGGTATGACCAGATGCAACCACAATCGGCTCAACCACAAGCCGGCCAGTCGCAGCGAGGCAAGTCGCAAGCCGATCAAGCCCAGGGCATCGCCTCCAACCTGGAAGGACTCGAACGATTCAGCCGACGCGCGAGCGCCGATCAAGCCAACAGCGAGAGTCTTCAAGAGCTGGAACGGCTGCAGCAGCGTGGCGAAGTCGCGAGCCGAAGCAACGGCCAAGCGAATCTTTCCGGGCCGGAGAGTTTGATCCCGGAAATGCTGTCCAAATCGAAGTTTTTGAAACGATCGAGCGTGGAGAAGACTCCTGTCCCCGCAGGCCTGGATGAAAAGTACGCCGGAGAGGAAGCGTTTTCGACCTTCTCGCTGCACGTCAGCGATGTGTCGTTCAAACTGGCCGCCGCGGCACTCGCCCAAGGCCAATGGCCCGAGGCGGCAAAGATCCGCATCGAAGAATTCGTCAATGCTCTGGACTATGGTGACCCGATGCCCGGGCAAGACGAAAAGGTTTCTTGCCAGCTCGAACAAGCGATCCATCCCTTCCTGCAACAACGCAACCTGCTGCGAGTCTCGATGCGGACGGCTGCCGCCGGACGAGCGAGCAACACACCGCTGCGTCTGACCTTCCTGCTGGACAACTCGGGATCGATGGAACGCATCGATCGCCAACAAACCGTCCGTCGCGCCTTCACCCTCCTCGCTGAACAACTCAAAGCGGGCGACCAAGTCACTCTGATCGGTTTCGCACGCACGCCGCGATTGTTGGCCGACAAGGTCGACGGCGCACAATCGCAACCGTTGGTCGATTTGATCCAGCGTCTGCCCAGTCAAGGTGGCACCAATATCGAAGCGGCCTTGCAATTGGCCTTTGAGAAAGCACAAGAACAACATGACGCCGATGCCCAAAATCGGATCGTGTTGCTGACCGATGGCGCGGTGAACCTGGGCGATGCCGACCCCGAAAGCCTGTCGCGTTTGATCACCACGATCCGCGAGTCCGGGATCGCGCTCGATGCCGCCGGAATCGTCGCCGAAGGCTTGAACGATGAAGTTTTGGAAGCGCTCACACGCCAAGGCGACGGCCGCTACTACTTGCTTGATTCGCCCCAAGACGCCGACGACGGATTCGTGCGGCAGATCGCCGGCGCGCTGCGTCCGTCGGCCAAGAACGTCAAAGTGCAAATCGAATTCAACCCCAAACGGGTCGGACGTTACAAGTTGCTGGGCTTCGAAAAGCACCTGCTGAAAACCGAAGACTTTCGCAACGACAAAGTCGATGCGGCCGAGATGGCCGCGGCCGAAGCCGGTGTGGCCGTCTACCAATTCCAAGCCCTGCCCGACGGCGAAGGTGACGTCGGTTCGGTGTCCGTGCGGTTCCGTGATCTGTCGACCGGACAAATGGTCGAAAACCGCTGGCCGATCCCCTATCAACCCGACGCAGCACGGCCCGACCAAGCCGCCCCGTCGATGCAACTGGCATCCGCCGCCGCACTGTTTGCCGCCAAGCTCCGAGGCGAACCGCTGGGGGCAAGCGTCGATCTGAAAACCCTCGCCGACCTGCTGTCCGGATTGCCCGAACCCTACCGCAATGCGAAACGAATCCAGCAACTACGTCAGATGATCGGTCAAGCCCGACAGATCGGCGGGGGGTGAGTTTCAGGTTTCAGGTTTTGCCTCGTTCCCGGGCTCCGCCTGGGAACGGGGATTCCCCGAGGCTCCGCCTCTGGTTGCACGTGGTGGATGTGGCTGGAGCCACAGCTGCGGTGCGTTCCAAGGCAGAGCCTTGGAACGAGGCAGAAACGCTCCCTGGCAGGGAGGGTCGAACGACGACCAAAAGTGATTCCGAACCTCATCGTCGACTCCTCCCCCCGCACCTTGCATTGAAAACTTCTCTCCCCAGGAACGACATCCATGAACGCGACAACACCGTCACCGCTGAAAACAACGCTCGTCGTTCTTGTCACCCTGTTCGTACTGGCGCCGCTTTTGCTGCACCGGTATTCGTGCAACGCCCAAGATGACGCCGCCCGGGCGAACATCAACAGTTCCATCGCCGCCGACGGTACCGGAACGATCATTGTCGAAGCCCGCGGACAGATCCCCGAACCCCCGGTCTTCTATTCCGCCCGCGCCACGTCGACGGCAAACGTTTCCTCCGAGCGTATCGAACAGGTCATCCAGCTGACGCTCAAGGTGATCCAAGGCCGCGCGAAGACGTTGAGCGTGGGGGTTCGCGGCGACGACCAGGTGACCGATGTCCGCGGCGAGAACCTGCGATCGTGGGCGGTTCGGCGCGAAGGCGACGCGCGTTTCTTGGATCTGCACGTCAACGAAGGCGTCACAGACCTGCAACTCGAAATCAAAACCCGCTCCGACGAACTTCAGCTGCCCGCAACGATCGGCCTGACACACCTAACTCCCGGTGACTCGGTCGGCTTCGACTGCGTCGTGACCATCCAGTACGCCCCCGAGATTCTCGGCACCGTCCTTTCCGTCGACGGATTCGTTCCGCTGGAATCGGGCGACAACACAAACCGTTTCCAATCAGCCACCGGCGGTGAAATCAAATTGTCGCTCCATCGTGACGGTGCCGCGCCCGCAGCGGTCGAGCTGGTCGAAACGACTTTAGACGGCCAAATGAATCCCGATGGCAAATCGGTTCGCTTTCAGCTTCGCGGCACGGCCCAGGTCACCCAGGCCGGTGCGGAGATCGTGATCCTTTCGGGCCATGCCGCCGTCAGCGAAATCCCCGATGGCCCGAGCTACCAATTGCAACTGGCAACGCCGAACGGCCAATCGGTCTATCAGCTGACGTTTCCTGAAACGGGTTCCTTCCCCGTGGCGTTGGAGTTTGTCGCCACATTGGCCGCGACGGGCGATAACGTGAAAAGTATGGATTTCGCCGTCGCCGCCAGCGCCGTCGTCCCATTGACGCTACGGGGCCTCGCGGCCGACCTGGAATTCAATCGCGACCAGGAATCCGTGGTGCCGCTTCGCAATGACGACCTCTGGCGAGGGTTCTTGCCGGCGACGGGGCGAGCGAAATTGCAGTGGAAAACCGCTCGGCAAACCGGTGAAGGCAAACTTTTCTTCACGACCACCGGCAAGGTCGAAGCAATGGTCGGCGCGGGCCTGCTTCGCCAAGACCACCAGATCAATTATCAAGTGTTACAGGGTGAATTGAAATCGTTCGACATCGCACTCCGCGGCCCCGGTGAAATCCTGGATGTTCAAGGCGACAATCTGATCGGTTGGAAAGTCTCCGGGACCGGCGAGGATCGTCGGCTGGAAGCGACACTCAGCCAGCCGATCAGCGGCCACAGCCAGATCAACATCCGCAGCCAGACGGCGCTCGGTGCGTTCCCGGTCCGCGTCGAAGGGCTGCGACTGGATCCGCTCGGTGCGATCCGGCACTCGGGTTTCTTGCGGTTGATGAACACGGGATCGGTGCGGCTGGAACCGACGGCGCTGAGTGGATTGAATCAACTGGCGCCCGATCAATTCCCCGGCGAAGCGGTCCAGGCCCGACAGGTTTTCGTCTATCGCTTTCCCTCCGCCGAGCACACGTTCACGATCGCGGCCGATCGAATTCAACCCGAAGTGAACGTCTCCGAACTGGTGCTGTATGAGCTGGCCGAAACCGATCGTGTGATCCGGGCGGACGTCGAATTGGATGTCCGCGAGGCCCCGATTCGTGAGTGGGATTTCCGAATCCCGTCGGACTATTCGGTCGTCTCGGTCACCGGCGCCAATGTGGCCGACTACATCACCGCATCGGCGGTCACCGAGGGTCGACGCAACTTGAAGGTCGTCTTCGGCCAAGACGTGGCGGGGCGTCAGCTGGTTTCATTGCATCTGGAAAAAACAGAAGCCGCGTCCGAAGGCAATTGGGATCTGCCGCGGATCGAATACCCCGAGGCCAAATCGGTGCGCGGTGATATCGGAATCATCGGCGCCGCAGGATTCCGCATCTCGGTCGACACCACCGATTTACTGGCCGAAAAACCCTTGTCGTACTTTCCCAAACCGATGCCGAATTTGCAGCAAGCGTTTCGCATTCGACAACCGGGCTGGTCGGCAACGATGCGCGTCGAGCGACTCGACCGCAGCGTGCAGGCGGACGTTTTTCATCTGTATTCGTTGAGCGAAGAAACGGTCTATGGCAGCGCGTTGATCAACTACTTCGTCACCGGGGCGCCGGTATCCGAGTGGCGGATCACGGTCCCCGCCGAAGTGGGCAACGTGATGGTCGACGGCCGTGACGTTCGCACGTATCGCCGTGAAGATGACACTCTGATCGTTTCGCTGCACCAGCCGGTGATGGGACCGTACACCTTGTTGGTGACGTTTGAAGAAAAACCCGATCAGAACAACGGTGCGTTCCGGCCTGGACAAGTCGTACCGCTGGACGTTCAAGGGGAACGCGGCTTTATCCAAGTCGTCAGTCCGATGCAGGTCAAGATTCAAACCGAATCGGTGTCCGAGGACATGCTGCATTTGGATCCCTTGGAACTGCCCGCCGAGTTGCGGTTGCTCAGCACCGCGCCGCCGCTGGGGACCTGGCAGTACACCGAGCGTCCCTTTAACTTGACGTTGAACGTGAATTGGTTCGAACCCGGCACGACGGTGACGCAGGTGGTGGAGTTCGCCGAGGCCAATAGTCGTGTGTCGCAGGACGGAGAACTGGTCACCGACGTCGTGTATTTCATCAAGACGCGTGGACAACGGGCACTGCGGATCGAGCTGCCGCAGGAACCGGTGCGTTTGTGGGCCGTTTCGGTTGCCGGCCAGCCGGTCACCGCGCGTCAAAGCGAGGATGCCACGCTGATCCCCTTGCCCGGCGGCACCGATCCCAACGTTCCGGTCGAAGTCCGCTTGCGTTTGGGGAAACCGGCCGTCGACCAGTCCCGCCCCCAACTCGCCCTGCCGACCGTATTCGCGCCCGTCCTGAAGACCCAATGGGACGTGACCGGCGACGAGAAATATGTGCTCGCGCCCCGCGGCGGGACCGTGACGCCGCCCGTCCCGGTGCTGCGGCCGTCCGGGTTTGACTGGGTCGCCAAACGCGGACTCGGATCGTTGGTCGTGATCGTGCTGCTGACCCTGCTGGGTGCCTGGGGATGCCGGCAGACGCGATCCCGCCGCGTCGCCGGGCTGATCAGTCTGGCCGTGGCGATCGGCGTGGCGCTGGTCACCGCGGCGGTCGCGTTTTCGCAGATCGGCAGCCCCGCGCCGCTGCAGTTGAGCGTGCCGATTTTGGCGGCCGGGGAAACCATACAATTGCAGGTCAGCAACACCCCGCTGTGGCGCGTCAACCTGTCCTCGTCCGGCGTCACCGCACTGCTGTGTGGTCTGGTCGCCATCGGATGGTCCTTTCGGCGAACCGAAACGCAGGAGCAACGGCTGCTCCGCGGCGGTGGCATCCTGTTGCTCGCTTTGGGAGTGCTGCTGCAAGGCGACGGTGCGGGGTGGTTCTTCGGCTTGCTCGCCCTGGCGATTTTGGTGTTTCTGTTCGTGCCGCCGGCCCGTCAGTGGATCCGCCACACCACACAATCCGCGCGTGAACTCGCTGAACGCAGGAAAGCCAAACGTGCGGCGAAACGGGATTCAAACGACCCCGCCTCGGGCGAAGGACTCGGAGGCGTGACGCCGATGTTGGCTTTCATTGCGATGTTGCTCGCGTCATCGGCAAACAGTGTGGCGGCGGTTCCCGAAGGCTTCAAAGCGGCCAGCTCCGTCAAACAGCAATGGCAGTTAACGCATCAAGACGCACGGCTGACCGCCAACGCAACGATCACACTTTCCGGAAAACCGGGCGATCGGTTCCTGTTGCTCAAAGCCCCCGCCATCCTGACTCGGTTCGAAGGCCAAGGGTTGCGTCTGACCAAGACCGAAGTCGCCGGCGAAGGGCTGACGTACATCGTCAGCATCCCGGTGGCGGAGCAAGCTGCCGAGGAAACGGGAACGACCGAGGAGACTGCGCCAGACGAAGGCACTGGGCCCGATGAAGGCACTGGGCCCGATGAAGGCACTGGGCCCGATGAAGGCACTGGGCCCGATGAAGGCACTGGGCCCGATGAAGGCACTGGGCCCGATGAAGGCACTGGGCCCGATGAAGGCACTGGGCCGGCAGCCGTCTCGGAGTACCAGGCGACGTTTGAGTTTCAACTCGAAGCCGTCCAGCCGACCGGGGGCATCCCGGTGTTGACCGGTGTGGCGGCCGTCCAAGAAATCGACCTCCGCTATGACGAAGCCGGATGGGACGTCAGCTGCCCGACCGCCGTGCGGATCGATGCGGATGAAGTCGCCGACGCGACACAGGCCAACGTCTTGCTGATGCCGGGACCGGCCAGCTTGTTCCTGAAACCCAAGGCCCGCGACGTGACGACCGAGGAAACGCAGTTCTTCGTCGAAGCGTCCAACCTGTACCTTCCCGGCCCCGGTGTGGTCGACGGCCGCCATCGGCTTCACATCCGCACCGCCCAGGGACAGGTCAGCGAGTTGAACGTGACGGTCCCTTCGGGCCTGACCGTCAGCGCCGTGTCCGGACCGGTCGGCTCCTGGCAATTTGACGCCGACAGCGGCGAGTTGAAACTTCAAATCGACCCCGCGCAGTCACAAGCCTTTGATGTCACCATCGAAACCCAGCGCGGGCTCGATCCGCTGCCGACCGACGTCACGTTGTCACCGATGAAAGTCGCCCAGGCCGACGGCGAAGTCGGCTTGGTCGCGCTCGCATTCGGCCCCGAAGCCCAACCCGAATCGTCGGTCCCGAACCAAATGTCAGCCGTCAATCTGGGTGACTTTGACGCCGGTTTGATCACCAACAAACAAGCCGTCTTGCATCGCGTGTATCGCTACGGCGCCGATGGCGGTGACGTCGCCGTGCGTGTCGCGCCGGTCGCGCCGGAGGTGCGTGTCGTCAGCAAGCAAGTGCTGTCACTGGGCGATGAACGCGTCGTGTTGGGGGTCAATTTTGCCGCGGAGATTTCTCGGGCAGGATTGTTCCAATTGAGTTTTCCGCTTCCCGAAGGTCTGGAAGTCGAATCGCTTAGCGGGGCGGCGCTGCATCACTGGGCGGAGTTGAACGAAGGCGACCAGCGGCAGATCATCTTGCACTTGAGCGGCAAGACCCTGGGCACACAAACCTTCGCGATGGCGCTTTCAGGCGCCGCCCCCAGCGACGTCGGCCAGTGGCAGATTCCGCGGTTCCAGCTGAACGAGGCGACGCGTCAAACCGGTGACCTGGTCGTCCGCCCGACCACCGGCATTCGGCTCCGAACCGAATCCCGCCAAAACGTCTCCGAAACCGATCCGCGGACGATGGGCGGCGAAGCCCAGGGCGCACTGGCGTTCCGTTTGTTGCAACGGGATTGGACTTTGGTGCTGGGGATCGAAAAACTTGATCCTTGGGTGACCGGGCAAGTGCTGCACGAAGTCACGCTGCGTGAAGGCCAGACTCGGTCGGCGTTGATCGCAAACTTCAACATTCAAAACGCGTCTGTGCGGTCCTTGCAAGTCGTGCTGCCGATCACGGATCCCGGCGTGATCAAGACCTTGCGGGCGAGCGGTGGCACGGTCAGCGACTTTATCCGCTCGGCCGCTGATTCCAACATCTGGGAGATCCAGTTCAAACGTCGCGTGGTCGGCAAGGTCGACTTCCGCATCGAATACGAACGCCGGGGCGAACGCGAGAACGACAGCGAAACGCTCCGTCCGGCCGGGTTCCCCCAAGCGAGACAATTGTCGTACTACGTCGCCGTCCGTGCCGGTGGACGTTTGGAACTGGAACACGACACCCTTTCCGACGGCTGGCAGCGCGTCGACTGGAGCACGCTGCCGACGCAGCTGCGTGAAGCGGAAAACCGCAATGCCCCGGTGTTCACGTTCCGTGCGGTCACCCCGGACAGCCCGCTGACCGTCCGCGCACGACGGCATTCGATCGCCGATGCACTCAAGCTCCGCGTCGCCCAAGGCTCCTTGACCACCATTCTGTCACCGACCGGCGATCAGTTGACATCGGTTGACGTGACCATCGAAGTCATCCAGCGGAGCAGTCTGAGCGTCGGGTTGCCCCGGGGAGGTGAATTGTTCAGCATCTTCGTCAACGGCGAAAGCGTCAATTCGATTCGTCAGGGCGGCGACACCAACCGCTGGCAGTTCTACATTTTGCCGGGAATCGACGACCGCACCGCGACCGTGCGTTTCGTCTATTCGGTCACCGGCGGTCGCTTGAGTGACCTGCAATTGACCAGCCCCGAACTGAACGTGCCGCTGGAGAACATTCAATGGAACGTCGTCGCCCCCAAAGGGTTTGAATTGATCGACGACGACGGAAACCTGGAACTGATCACCCAGACCCAGCAGGAGCAATACGATCGCGGATCCTACCTGTCCAAGGTCGTCGGAAAACGACAGGCCCAGGCGCAGCAAGCCGCGCAGTTGCTCGAACAAGCCAACGAATTGCTTCAAGCCGGCGAACAGACCAAGGCGCGTTGGGCGCTCAACAGCGTCGCCAACCAATACGCCCTGGATGCCGCGTCCAACGAAGACGCCCGCGTCCAGCTGGAAAACCTGCAAACCCAGCAAGCCATCGTCGGACTCAACACCCGCCGCCAACGCCTGTACCTGGACAACACGCCCAGCGACACGGCGCTGGGTGACGATCAACAGCTGCGCCAAGCGGCGGCGGAGAACCCGATCCTGCAGCAAGACCAATTGAATTTCCGCCCCCAACAGCTGAGCCAGTTGTTGCGTGGCAACACGACCGAAGACAACGC
This sequence comes from Stieleria maiorica, assembly GCF_008035925.1. Classification (NCBI taxonomy): domain Bacteria; kingdom Pseudomonadati; phylum Planctomycetota; class Planctomycetia; order Pirellulales; family Pirellulaceae; genus Stieleria; species Stieleria maiorica. The sequence goes on along the minus strand of NZ_CP036264.1, from coordinate 1,150,556 downwards.
CGTGCTGCAACAGATCGCCGCCCGGCTGGTCCGTCATCAACGCACCACCGAACCGGCGCCGCAAGCGATCATCATCAGTTTGCCCGAAGAAGGCTCGGTCTACACCTTCTCTCGCACCGTGCAGGTCGCCGAGAACGCACCGCTGGAGCTGGAACTGGAATTCGCCTCGCTCTTCAGAATCTCATCCTGGCAGATCGCCTTGGTCACCCTGTTGCTGGCCGGCCTCGCAGCCACACTCGCCTTGGCGATCAGCAACCGCCCAACCGACACGAAAGTGGATTAACACTCCCTGGAACCACTGGTGTCTACACAACTTGCAATGGATCCCTCCTCCCCCGGCTTTGCGGGGGAGAAGGGCTGGGGAAGAGGGGGCCAGCGATGTTTCGCTCATGATTGGGCCCGCGCCAAGCGGATGACATTCATTTGACATCAGCCGGTTCGCGCCAGCGTCCGAGCCACAACGAACACCTGCGCCTTGCCATCGGTGGGACCGCCGCAGGCACTCACGCGAACATCATCACGATGGCCTGGGCGGCGATGATTCTCAGGATCATCGTCAGCGGGTAAACGGCCGCATAGGCGGTCGAGCTGGCGTCCGAGTCGGCTTGGGAGTTGGCGAATGCCAGCGCCGGCGGGTCGGTCATGCTGCCGGCGATCACACCACAGATCGTCAGGAAATTCTGTTTCCAAATCACCCGCGCCGCGATCCCCGTCGTCAGCAGCGGGACCATCGTGACGATGATCCCCAGCCCCATCCACTTGATGCCTTCAACACTGAGCGCGGCTTCGAAAAAGGTTTCCCCCGCACCCAATCCCGCACAGGCCAGGAACAGGATGATCCCCAATTCCCGAAGTGCCAAGTTGGCCGAATAGGGGATGTACCAAACGAACTTGCCGATGCTGCCGATCAGACTGAACACGATCGCCGCGATCAGCGGTCCGCCGGCGAACCCCAACCGAATCGGGAACGGTACGCCGGGCAGATGAAACGGAATCATGCCGGCGACGACCCCGACGGCGATGCCGAAGAACAGCGGCGAAAACTGAGTCTCCTTCATCGATTTCCCGCTGTTGCCCAAGAACTTTGTCGCCCGCTCGATCGACTCCTTGTCTCCGACGATGTGGGCGATGTCCCCATAGCTGAAGCGGCTGGATCCACGCACCGTCAATTCAACCCCCGAGCGAATGATCCGGGTGACCGTTGTGTTGAACACTTGATCCAGTGACAGTTCGCGGAGAGGTTTTCGCAGGGCGCGAGGATCGGTCACCAAAATGCGACGGTAGGCGACTTCGCCCGGTTCCTTCATCAGGTCGACATCGACTTTGCGGCCGATCACCGGCTCGATGCGGTCCAGTTCGCTGCGTGGGCCGACAAGTTGAACCAGGTCCCCGTCGTGCAATTCCGTTTCGTCGGTCGCCACGTGAACGACGTCTTCGCCGGCGCGCCGAATCCGCGACACCCGGACCCCCGACTCTTCGACGCCAGGGATCTTGCCGAACGGAACAGACCCCAAGTGGGGATTGTCGATGACGATCGAGCGACGTTCGATCGGTTCGTAGTCCTGCCGCTCTTGTTCTTTGATCTTGGCCGCTTCTTCATCGACGTCCACGCCGAACAACCGCCGGATCAGCAGCATCGACGCGATGATCCCGAGGATGCCGCCGGGGTAGGCGACCGCATAGGCTGACGCGAGCGATCCGATGCCGCCGCGATTGTCCTCCGAGAGTGACAATGCGGCCTGTTCGGCGGCTCCCAAGGAGGGTGTATTGGTGGTCGCGCCGCTGAACAGCCCCGCCGAAGTCAACGCGGGAAGCTTGAGCACGGTGACGAAGATGCAGATCAAGATGACCGCCTGGACGACGATCGACAGCGCCATCGAGTTCAGCAGGATGCCCTGTTTCTTCCAAAGCTCGATCACACCAGGGCCGAGCTGCAATCCGATCGTAAAGACGAACAGGATCAGCCCAAACTCCTTCGTAAAGTCCGCGATCTCGTGATCGATCGAAGCGCCGAAGTGGCCGAACAAGATGCCTGAAAACAGCACCCCGGCCGGCCCCAGCCCGATCCCGCGGATGCGAATCCCGCCCAACACCAGCCCGCTCACGGCGACCAGCGTGACGATTAAAATGGCAGCAGCAACAGGCGGCATTGAATCAAGATCCCCAAGTCGAAAGTGCCCAGTGCGTCGGTGGCAAGTGCGTTTCCCGCCTTAACCCCCAGGGAGCCGTCCCCCCAGGGATTCGTACTCGATCGACCGCCACCGCTCAAGAGCACCGGCGGGCCGCCCCACGAGCGAACCGCCGTTGTCCGCATCTTGCGGTGCGTTCTGCGCTGCTAGCGACAAAAAAGTCACAGGCTCTTCATCAACCGCCCACGGATCCCCGACCGCATCCTATCCGTGGGTTCGCGCTGCCATCCATGGGCACCGGTCTTTCTTGCGGTCCGAAGCACCCTGAAAGAGAGGGGGCGGCTCGAATTCAAGGAGTTCCCTAATGAAACCGATTCAATCAGCAGACCGAGATAGTTTCTGATGCGGATCAGCCACTTTTTCCCGCAGAACCACCTTTTCCCGTAGTCTGCGTCGACCACTGCGGCCCAGCAGAGCCGATTCGAAATTGCCGTGATGAAGTTTCTCGACGGCGCTAGACAACCGAACCCGAATCAGGCAAAATACGTCTCTTGTCGCAAGACGAGCACCCGTGGCACAACTGGATAGCGCATCGGTCTTCGGAACCGAGGGTTGCAGGTTCGAATCCTGCCGGGTGTACTTTCTGACCTGTCGCACGCCTGGAATTTCTGGTGAGCGCTCTTTTATCAAACCCCGCCATCCGTGGTGCCGTTGTTCCGATCTCGGTCGAAACCTTTCACCGGATGGGAAAGGCGGGGATCATCGACCAGCGAACGGAATTGATCGGTGGGATAATCCTGCAAAAGAGGATCAAGTCGCCCCTGCACACGTTGATCGTCAAGCAACTCGTTTCAGCGATCGAGGCCCAGCTGCCTCCCGAGTTGGAACTGCGAAAGGAGGAGCCCCTGACGTTATCGTCATCGGAACCGGAACCCGACATCGCGATTGTCCAGGTTGGATCCTACCAGCCCGGCGCAAGCCACCCTTCGACAGCACACGTGGTCGTTGAGGTCGCCGTCAGTTCGGAAGCCATCGATCGAGCCAAGTCGGCGGTCTATGCCGAAGCTCAGATTCCTGAATACTGGATCGTTCTGCCAAACAGCAAAACAATCGAGCGATTCACACACCTGGGCGAAGCAGGCTACGGCACAAAGGAAACGTTTGAATTTGGACAACCCATCGAAAGTCTGCCTCTGCTGGCGATTCAGGTGACGCTCACCACTGGTTAAGCCTCTCCGCCTCAGACACTTCACGAGACCGCAACCAACTCCCGCCGGAGCTCAGCGCGCGTCACTGTTTCCCTGCCGGCAAGCATCATTTGTGGGTGGCCCCGATTGCAATTCTGAATGAGATCTTCGGTTAGAATACGCTGCATGAATCTACCAATCCCCTCAGTTGCGATCGTCTGCTTAACAATTGCGTTTTCAGCCGGCTGCAATTCGGAAAGCCAAACCATGCCCGAGGATCCATTCGACAACTTGTATCTGAGCACGAATAGTGAAAGCCAAGCCCGCGCCGACAGATTGCTTCCGAGCGAGGGTTCCGAAGACGCATCTCACGTGCTCGGTGAATGGAAGCCAGACTCGGTGGCAGAAGATTACGATCGCGAAGAGTATCTTCCTGATACATCCGTCGAATGGGTCATCGACATTGAGTTTCCAGCGGCAAAAACAGCAATCGCGAAGGAACTGTCTGCGCTATTCGATGAATCGTTTCGAGACCAACTTGGTCCATGTTCACTGTACGGAAAGGACGCCAAGTCTGGATTCTGGACATTTCTTATTTCGGCGGACGGCCCAGAGTCCGTGACAGGATTGAAAGTCTCGTACGACTACAACCGAACTTGGGATTCCGAATTCGTGCCAGCAACTGCATCGGAATACCAGGCTCGATTGGATGCCGTCGAGGAGGTCGTGGCGAAACATATTGGCGATTGCAATTCGACAACAAGTAAATCTCCGAGCCAAGCAGCGCAACACGCACAATCTCTGTCTGGACTTTCTGACAAATACGATCAGACGGTGGCAATCTGTCTTGTCGCAGACCAGACCAAGCCCTTTCGAGGCACCGAAATCTGGGACGTGATGCTGTGTCTTGGTTTGCGATGGGGTGACATGGATTGCTTCCACTGGAACAACGTCGGGGAGCGGGAGATGACTATTTCTTCAGTGTTGAAACATCGACGCCGCCCGGGTACTTTTTGCCTGAGCAGATTGCGGCTGGTCAGCTGCAAACAAGTGACTTAATCTTTCTATTCAGTGTCCCCCGGACTTGTCAGCCAGCCGAAGTTGCCAAACTGATGGATAGAGCCGTGCAGTACTGCCAAGGGCGGCTCGGAGGATCGATTCACTACACGCTTGGTGGGAACAAGTTGTCGATGCAAATGTTGACAGAGCGAGTCAGCCAGATTGAATCGGAGCTCAGCAAACTAGGTTTTGAGCCAGGTACCGGATCCGCATTGCGGATGTTTTAGGATCAACTGGACGAAGCGTAAATCGCTCGTCGGTGGTTCGCGATCGAGGGAATCAGTCGGGCCAACCATTGGCGTGATAACAAAGCTGAGTCAACTTCCCACTTCATTCAATCACGGATTAGCCCAATCGCTCCAATGCGTCATCGAATTTTTGATCAAAGTCGGCGAACAGGGTGAGTGTTTCGGGGCGTTGCAGCACCTCTTCGACCTTCCTGGCTCCTGTCTCGACTTCCGTTGATGGATTGAGTCCTTCGCTTGTCCGTTCCCGTGGACGCGCAATTTCCTGTGCAGTGTCTACTGCGGCTTTCTTCCATCCGTTTACACCGGCTAAAGCATCGGCCACCGCGGCTTTGACGACACGCAGATCCATGCGTGCAAACGATGCCTCGAATGCCAGCCTCATCTTTGCAGCGTCACCGGATCCTGGATCGATGCGATTCGTTTTTAAGTAGCGATCGAGCGTGCGTCCGAGCAATACCATTCGCATGATTTCTACCGGGACGCCTCGGACCGAGGTGACGACCGCGACGATCTTTCGGATCGGGAACAGCAGCAGTTTCAGGGGTGCCTTGGCAAGGAGCGTCGTGCAGCCGGGGAGGCAGCCGCCGCCGTTAGAATAAAGCGGCTTCAGTTGAGACGTTGTCAGGTTCGTGTCGTGGTTGGCAAGCGTTCGCGCAACGACGAACCGCCGGCACTGACTCTGCACCAAATCGTCGACAAACGGGATCGGAATGAAGCGTGCCGATGCCGACACGATGCCTGCCACCACCCATTGATGTTGTAGGTGTCCAGTCATTTCGCTTCGATCACGCGTCCTGAATCTTTGCGACGATCTTCCGAGTCGCGACGCGAGGTAGGAATCCGACGCCGGTCGTCATCAACCGATTTCGCCAGCCGGGGATGACGACGTCTTCGTTTTTGCGATAGCCTGCGTAACCGGCCTTTGCCACTGCCCTGGCAGACATGGCGGCTTTTTGAAAGAAGCTAAACTTGCCCATGCCGGAATCTGCACCGAAACCGGTCTCGGTCGGTCCAGGGGCGAGCACCGTTGCGGACACGCCGGTGCCTGCGAGCTCTTCGCGTAGCCCTTCGGTGAAGGACAGGACGTAGGCCTTGGTGGCATAATAGACCGACATGTTCGGGCCGGCTTGATAGGCTGCCGTGCTGCCGACGTTCAGGATTCCCCCACTGCCGCGCTCGATCATACCGGGCAGCAATTGACGCGTGAGCCCAGTGAGCGCGACCACGTTGACCATTAACATGTTCCTTTGTCGGTCGGCATCCAGTTCCGCAAACTTCCCCAACGCGCCAAATCCGGCATTGTTGACGAGTGTGTCGATGCGAAGAGAATGCCGCGACAATTCGCTGCGGAGCTCCTCGACGGCGGTCGACCTTGATAGATCGCTCGGGATCGCGGTCGCTTCGATCGGGTAGGTGGATCGAAGCTGACGCGCTAATTCCTCGAGCTTGCCTTCGCTGCGAGCAACCAAGACGACGTTCTCGCCGTCGGCGGCAAATAGCTTGGCAAGCTCAAGGCCGATACCGGACGAAGCGCCCGTGATAAGTGTCGTCGGCATGCTTAGGCCACCGGTCCACGGCGTCCGAAGATCAGACTAAGAACGAACAGCACAAGGAACACGACAAACAAAACTTGCGCGATCGAGGCGGCTCCGCCGGCGATGCCACCAAATCCGAAGACGGCGGCGACCAACGCGATCAAAAAAAATACGGCTGCCCAGTAAAGCATGGAAAGGACCTTTTTGGAAATCACCTGTTGGCGACCGGCAGCACCCACAAGCGGGAAAGGGAAACGTCACATACCGGTGAACTGGTTCGGGCAATCTTGCATTCGCCGTTCCAAAACGGAGATTTCAAACACCCGGATGTAAATTCACGCTTGATTTGCGTCCCGTTGCCAAATCCGAGCGAAAATGCTGGTCAACGATCAATCACCCTGCTGTTTGAGCGAGCAGTTTCCCACCGAAGCGGTGCGCCGTCGGGCCACGAATCTCTTCGCGGAATTGCGACGCAAGCCGGTGTGACACTTGCTACAATAGACGCGGCGTCTGTTTTGTGAGTAGTGAACGGCCATGACGAATCGTGCGGTGACCCGATGAGACGAACCCTCCATGCCTTTGCCCTCGGCCATGCGACCATGATCGCGGTGTTTCTTTTGAGTTCAGGGGCCTGTCTGGCGCAAGGACCTGAAGGCGAGAAAGCGGATTCGAATTTTAGATCCATGCAAAAATTGGTCGACGCCATCAGGGTGCGTCCGCTCGGGCGTCCCATCGAAGCCTCCGAATTCGAAACAAAAACGGCGATCCTTCGTTTTGGTGACGCGACACGCGAGACATCTGACGGGGTGATTTGGAAGATCGGCACAGACCGACCCCTTGTGATCGTGGCGATGGAAATCGTCGACAAAGCATCGCAAAGGGATGTCAACTATGAGTTCCTCTGCCTGACGGAGCAAAAATTTGAGATGGTTGCCGGGGCAGGCTGGACCTGGAAACCGAGCGTGTCGGCGCTGGCCATGAAACCTCTCCAAGGCGTGCCGGGGCCATCACCTTCCCAGCAAACACGTCTTCGTCAACTAAAACAGCTCGCCAGACGTTTCGAAGCTTCGGAGGTCTATCTTGGACAGCACTATCGGTTGCGTCTCATGCCCCAGCCGATCGATCAATACACCGTTGACGGTCGATCCGGTTTGGATGGGGCCGTGTTTGCGTTTGTCCATGGAACCAATCCAGAGGTTTTGTTGCTGTTGGAAGCCACTGATAACGGTTGGCAATTCGGATTCGCGCGTCTGTGCGGTGCTGCTCCCCAAGCGACATTTGACGGCCGAGTCGTGTGGACGAAACCGTCGATGGATCAGGTCGTGAATTCATGGACCTTGCCGTATACCGGAAACGCCCAAGCGATTGATGACCAGTGATAATCATTGTCGATGTTTAGAGCGGCATGGTGTTCATCGCGCAGGTGAAACCTAAAACGAATGTCACGGTCCGGATTGCCGGACAGACGTTTCGGATCAGCGTCAGTATTTCGGGAAAATGGCCGGGGTGGGGAAGCGGTTTTCGTGGCTGAAGCCTCCATCGCCCAGGAACTCCTCGCGAGGCAGGTTCACGTCGGGCCATCCTGCCGGACGAACGCGCACCACTCGACCGGGACGGATGCCTTCGATGATCAGGTCAGTCTCAAAGTGGATTTGAATGCCACTGCTGCCCAGCGGGACTTCGCCCTCCTTCTTTGTGACGTCCAGCAGGGTGCCCTTGGATGCCATGTGCGCCGGTCCATAGTTACCGCCGGCATGCTTCAGCGTGTTCTCGGACGCATTCATGGCTGCCTGGATTCCCGTTCGGAAATCGGCGTAAAGCGAAGGGGCCATGCCGCCGAACAAGGTCGCGGTCACGGTTGCGCGTCCGAATTTTCCATACCGGACGTCGTCGATCCAGGCGGGCATCCAGCGGCTGCGGATGAACGCCTTGTGCGTTTCGATCTGCCGGTCAGCGGCCCGCCTGATCGCCGTCTCGTCTAGCCAAATGTCCGAGACATGAAATCGTGTGAACACACCGCCCGGCGTGGGTTTCCACGTGATCCCGAGCTGAACGGATTGGGCATCAAGCGATTTATGACCAGCGGCGGGCCAGATGCCTTCGTCGATCAGGTCCTCGATGCCGAGACATTCGCGGCCGCGCCAGATGCGGGTTGCGACATCAAACGTCATCGATTCCTCGCGAGCCTCGCCGCCCGTTCCTTCCCGCGGCTCGCGGCTGGCGACGAAGGTCCCTTGGTTGTTCTCGATCTCCAGTTCCTTGAGTTTCCAGACCATTCCCGTACGTAGACAGTGGCTGGATTCGTCTTCAAGCAACAGGACATGGTTTTCCGCCGGGGCAATCCCGGCGCCGCTGTAGCCGGCGGTTTTCTTTCGGTTATCGACCGGCAAGACGGGCACGGCGGAGATCGTCGGGTCGGGCGGCAAAAAGGCTCGCACGTGCATCACCGTGCCCAGCGGGATGTCTCTGAGATCCGCCGGTGCTCCGTGGTACTGCACGATGCCATAGGGAAGCATGGCAAATGGGTGTGGAGCGTTTCGGAAATACGTGCCCTCGCCTTCCACACGCAAACTGCCTCGGCGGTTGGCGTGATCGACAAAGACCAATTCGCCCCGATAGGAGTGCGCCTTTTCCAACGCAGGAAACCGACCCACCTCGGGCCGGTACGGCTCCTCTGCGACCGCCGCGGGGAGTGTTAATAGAACGACGCCCAGGAGGAGCACTGCGGGGAAAGGGAACGGGAGGGGGGGCATTGCAGTTGGGAGTTGGGAGTTGGGAGTTGGGAGTTGGGAGTTGGGAGTTGGGAGTTGGGAGTTGGGAGTTGGGAGTTGGGAGTCGGGAGTCGGGAGTCGGGAGTCGGGAGTCGGGAGCAATTGAGCGTCGGGCCTTCACTCCTTCACTCCTTCACTCCTTCACTCCTTCACTCCTTCACTCCTTCACTCCTTCACTCCTCCACTCCTCCACTCCTCCACTCCTCCACTCCTCCACTCCTCCACTCCTCCACTCCTCCACTCCTCCACTCCTCCACTCCTCCACTCCTCCACTCCTCCACTCCTTCACTCCTTCACTCCTTCACCGCTGCAACAGCATCGTCACCGGGCCGTCGTTGACCAACGCCACCTTCATGTCGGCTGCGAAGACGCCGGTTTCGACGCCGATCCCCTGCCCTTTCAATTCCTCGACATACAACTCGTACAACCGCTCAGCGACCTCCGGCGGGGCGGCGTCCGTGAACGCAGGCCGACGTCCCTTGCGGCAATCTCCGTACAGCGTGAATTGGCTGACGGCCAAGACGCTGCCGCCGACGTCGATCACGGATCGATTCATCTTGCCCGCTTCGTCTTCAAAGACACGCAGCACCGCCGTCTTCTCCGCCATCCAGCGGACGACCGTTTCATCGTCTCCGTGGCCGATCCCGACCAAAGCCAAAAAACCGGTCCCGATTTCGCCCACGACCTCCCCGGCGACCGAAACGCTTGCCTCGCTGACCCGCTGCAACACCACTTTCAATGTCTTGTCCTCTAAAATGAATCGCTCGTGCCCCTGAGCTTCGAACGTTCGCTTCCCGGACACGCTGCCAATCATCACCATGCACTCCACGTCTCGCAAGGCGTTTGACCATTCATGCCCTACCTGTTTACCTGCCCGCATTGCCACGCGCAAACTCAGGTTGAAGACCAATACAGTGGAAAGTCCGGCGAATGCTTTTCGTGCGGCGCCCCCATCCATCTGCCCGACTTCGCCGCCTCAACGCCGACCAAGAACCTGGGCGAACGCAAACGACCGCTGGGGGTAATGATTGCCGCCGGCGTAGTGCTGACCATGCTGGTCTGCATCGCGTTTGCCGCCATCCGGTTCGGCGGTGCCAGCGTGTCACGGCTGGCCGAAATCCGTCTACAGAACGCGTCGATCAAAAACTTGGAAAGCATCGCCACGGCACTGAACGCGTACGCGGCAGATTACGGGACCTATCCGCCGGCAACCCTTCGCGACAGCGCCGGCCTGCCGATGCATTCCTGGCGTGTCCTGATCTTGCCCTACCTTGGCGAACAGGATCTGTACGACCAGTTCGACCTCAGCAAGCCTTGGGATCACGAACTGAACCTGCAAGCGAGTTACGCGATGCCGTCCGTGTACATTCACCCCAACGATACCAATCGCGCCGGAACCCAATCGGGATACTATTTGATCACCGGGCCGGGAACGCTCTTTCCTCCGACCGGCCCGCTCGCGCCCGACAAGATCCAAGACAATGCGTCGCAGACCATTCTGGTGATCGCGGGCGCGCCACCGATCAACCGCGCGATCGGCGGCTGGGCCGAACCGGTCGACCTGGACTACACGGCGATGCAAGGCGTGATCAACGGAACCGTCGGGATTGAACCGGGGGGCAGAATGTCCAGCGGCGCCACCATGGCCACCGTCGACGGCCGCGGCCACTTCCTGCCCAACGACCTCCCGCCCAGGACCTTCGCCGCGCTGGTCACGCCCAACGGCAACGAGCCATTGCCGGATGACACGCTGGACTGAACCCCTGTCGGAGAGATTCCCGGATCGCCACGGCCTCGCTGGACAACACCACGTCGGCGTCGCGACGCTCGATGCGAGCATGGAGAAAGCCGGGGAACCACCTTCTGGCGAAGGCAGCTACGGCTGAACTGCGGTCGCGTCGTGGAGCGTTACGCCAAGAACCCGAGCGGATAAGCCGCCTGGCCGCTGCCGACGAAGTTGCGGATGTTCGGCAGAATGCTTTCCATCTGGTTGTCATTCTCCAATCCGTACCACATCGCCAGTTCACACCACATTTCGTCGACCGATGTGGTGGGCAGCAAACGCCCGCGGCCGAGATCCAGCGGGTTGCCCGGGGCCAGCGAATCGGGATAGGTTCCGCACAACTGATTGCCTTTGACCGCCCCGCCCATGATGATCTGATTGCCGCCCCAGGCATGATCGCTGCCGCGACCATTGCTATTGAGCGTCCGTGCAAAGTCGCTTGCGGTAAAGGTCACGACATCGTTCTGAACTCCCAACTCCGTCATCGCGTCGTAAAAGTCTTTCAACGCTTCGCTGACGCGGGTCAGATTGGTTTGCTGGTTGTTGATCAATTCATCATGGTTGTCCCAGCCGCCGATGTTGACAAAGAAGATCTGCCGAGTATGGCCGATCGTCGCGCGAGCGCCGATGGTTTTGGCCACCATCTGCAATTGGCTGGACAGATTGTTGTTGTTGGTCCGAAAGGTCGTGTTCAAATTGACCGCGTTTGCCGCTTCGTTAAACGCGATTGCCGAATCGAGCGCGTTGCGGTTCGCATTGGCGAACGTCTTTTCGACCAGATTTCCGTAAGACCGCGAGAGCACATCGTCGGTCAGTTGTGTGTAAATCTTTGCCTGGGTCCAGGTCTGTCCGTACCAGCCGACTTCGCTGGCGCCGGAGTTGGTGACGATGTAGGGAATCACCGAACCGCCGGTCTGCATCATGTTGACCGAATTGAGCGCGATGTTCATCGAAATGCTGTCGTTCGAATTGACCTGACTGGTGATCAGGTCCGCCATCCTGCCGGCCCAACCGGTGACTTGCGAACGCGTCTGTGGGACCGACGTCATCCAGTGCCGTTGCAAGTCGGCGTGCGAAAACAATCCCAGCGGCAGGTTGGTTCGCGCTTGGTACTGCGCCATCGTCGTCGGTTCGACCAAACTGCCGATATTGCAAATAAACGTCAGGTCACCGCTTTGATAGATCTGCTGCACATCGCCCATGCCGGGATGGACCCCGAAGCGACGACCGGTGGCGTTGTCGGTGATCGGATGCAATTCGTTCTCGGGCAACCCCAATGCGCCGTTGCCCGCCTCGTACACGCCTCCCCGCGCATTCAGATAGTCCGCCCGTTCGGTGGGCTCGAGTGGCGAGAGCATGTTGAAGGAATCGTTGCCCCCGTACAAGAACACGCAGACCAGCGCCTTGTAACCGCTCAAGTCATTCGCGGCGACGGCGGCGTTGGTGGCCGACAGACTGAACAGCGTCGACAGCAGCGACGTGTTCGTCAGCGCCGCACAGCCTCCGGCTAGCTTCAAAATATCGCGACGAAGTGGCTCGCGGTGAATGCGATGCGTGGGGTTCATGGCAATCGGTCCGGTTGGAGAAAAGTGTTGGGGTGGCAGTTGCCAGCGACAAGATCCACGGCATTCGATTCCGAGCCGCGCTATTCGGTAATGGCGGCGAACGGAGACAACACGGTCGCCATCAGCGCCGCGTTGACCCGAAACTCTTCCAGCCGGGGACGATACTCAGCGTTGTTTTTCATCCACTGCGTTTCCGCCGTCGTGACCTCGACCACCCGGTCCTTGTAATCCTGCGGCATCGATCCGTAGCAAAACAGCAAGTCGAATCGATCCATCAGCTCATGCATGTCCTCGTCCTCGGTGCACAGCGTTTCTTCGTCTTCCAAATGAAAGACCATGTCGCTGTTGTGAGAGAACCCGCTGGTGCCGTTGGACCAGCGTTGTTGCGACATCTGATTGGAGATGTCCCAAATGTATCGACCGGCCAAGCGATTGGACGTGACCGGCGTCTTGATCTGGAACTCCGGCGATGCCAGGAATCCGTTCGGGATCCGGCGAGACGGCGTATAGCCGAGCAAATCACCCGGCGGCTGGTAGTCGGGCAGGTAAAAATTGAACACCGTCGGGGACAAGTAGGGCTCTTGTGTCCAGCTGTAATTCTGGGACATCAACATCGCCCGTCCGCTGTGATGGTTGCTCGTCGCGTTGACTCCACGAAGCAAACGCGTGTATCGAATCACCGGCTCGGTCAACGTCGAGTAATCCGTTCCCCGAGGAATCACGTCCACCCGATTCGGTCGGCGGCGGCCGAGCAATCGCTGTCCACTCCAAGCCTCGGGGTCCAACAACACGGCTTTGACGACAGCGGCCAGATCGCCTTTGACACCTTGCCCGTTGTCATTGAACTTGCGGGCAACGCGACGAATGTAACCGCGCGAGGGGTTGCTTTTGACCAACCGCTGAATCAGGCGGCGCGAGATGAAGGGAGCGACATTGTCATGGGCGATCAGATTGTCCAGCGCCGCGGTGATATCCGCTTCTCCATCGACGTTCGTCTCACTGCCGATCACTTCTCCGCCGAGCAAGGTTTTCAATCCGGGCTCATGTTCAAAATCGAACATCTGCATCGGTGCTTCGAATTCGTTGCCCCACCAAAACTGGCCCGTCCCCGTCGCATTGGGATGAGGCTTGAACGCCAACCCCGTGAAGACCTTGGCAAACTCCTTGATCGTTTCGTTGTCATAGGTCGGGATCAAGTTGCCCGACTCATCGGTCTTCAGCCGACCGTCCTGATGCAGTTCGTACAACCCGATCGTGAACAACTGCATGATCTCGCGGGCGTAGTTCTCGTCGGGAAACCGATTGCTGGCCTGGTCGGTTTTGCGGTTCCGCATATGACTTAAGTAGACACCCATGATCGGGTGATAGGTCACGTCCTCGAGCAACTCGCGATAGTTGCCGAACGCATGACGGACCATCAAGTCATAATAATGTGTCGGCCCAAGCCACCGCCCTTCCCCGCTGTAGTGTCCGGGGTTCTGATCATTGAACCCCGCACCGTCTTGGCTGGTCACAAGAATCTGAATCAGCGCCCATGCCACTCGCTGTCGAAGCTGATCTTCGCCGGCCAACGCACAGTGCCACCACGCATGGTAGCGATACCGTTGAATCCAAACGTCACCCTGGGTCGAAGTGAGCCCGTCACGGGCGATCATGTCCAACGCCAAGGGATGGTGGTACGCGGCCGGCAGCGCCATCTGTTGATCGATCCATTCCTCACAGGCACGCCGCGTCCCGATCTGGCCCATCCGCTCGGCAAGCGCCTCGATCTGCTGCAGGTTCGGTCCGAAGGTCGCGCGAGAAAGAAACTGCGCGGCGCGGATCTTGCGCTTCGTCATCGAGATCTCACGACGCGTGTTGGCTTCAAAGGTGCCCGCATCCACTGCGGTGCCCGACAAGCCGACACCAAACAGGCAAACCAACACTCCCATCCAAGCAATCGTCCGCAACGGCATCGCTCTCACCTTGAAAAGGATTCGGCCCAGCCAATTCGCGAGCCGATTGGAAAAGACCCCATTGCGTTGACAAACGCTCGGGCAGTGCGAACGGCGACATCTGATCCAGTATTTTCAGAATAATCGCCACATTCGCGCCAAGAAGGCTAAGCCAAACCGGCGGCGGGGTCAATCAGAACGCGGGCGAAGCAGTCATTCCAGGCTACGCGATACCCCCACAACGATGATTGCCCCCGCCTCGTTCCCGGGCTCCGCCTGGGAACGGACTTTTCCCCAGGCTCCGCCTGGGCTGCGAAAGACCATTTGATCCGTTCGTGTTTTCGTTCGTAGGATTCTGGAGTTTTCGATTCTGCCAAACCCTCTTGGGATCAGCCGTTTGGCGCCAGCCTACGGGCTTCCAGAGACGCGGTTGCCCGAACGCTTGCGTGAATCGGCTGATGTCACTGGTAGTTCGTCGCCCGATGGCGACTGTGAGTCGACCATTCACCGCGGAATCCAGAGATTGCACTGCACAGGCGGGAGCCAAACCTGCAGCTCGTTCCATGGCGGAGCCATGGAACGAGAAAGTGAGACTTTCCTCAAGTCTTAGGACGCCCCCAAAAAACCACTCCCCCCACCGCCTTAATACTTGCGAGGCGTCACGGTGCCTTGGACGCGGCTGGGCAAGCCTTGGATCCTCAAGAAACCTTCGGCGTCATCTTGGTTGTAGGACCCGCCCCCTTCCATCGTGGCGATTTCGGCGTCGTACAGGCTGTTCGGGCTGCTCCGCGAATCGACCGAGATGTTTCCTTTGTACAACTTCAACGTGACTTCGCCGGTCACGACCGATTGAGCTTGTTTGATGAACGACATCAGCGCGTCCATCTTGGGCGTGTACCAGAACCCGTAGTAAACCATTTCGGCGACTTCGGGGGCCAAGCGATCGCGGAGGTGCATCAGGTCGCGGTCCATGGTCAATTGTTCGACGTACATCAACGCGTCATACAGGATCGTCATACCGGGCGACTCATAGACACCACGGCTTTTCATCCCGACGAATCGGTTTTCGATCATGTCGATGCGACCGATGCCGTTGCGGCCACCGATGTCATTGAGTCGCTCGACCATTTCCAGCGCGCTCGCGGCTTGTCCGTTCAGCGTCGTCGGGACACCGGATTCGAAACCGATCGTCACCGACTCGCTCTCATCGGGAGCCTCTTGCGGGCTGACGCCCATGCCGAACTCGACCAATTCCACACCGTTGACGTCCAGCTCCTCCAACTCGCCCGCTTCGTAGCTGATGTGCAGCACGTTTTCGTCG
The DNA here is from genome assembly GCF_008035925.1 of Stieleria maiorica. Classification (NCBI taxonomy): domain Bacteria; kingdom Pseudomonadati; phylum Planctomycetota; class Planctomycetia; order Pirellulales; family Pirellulaceae; genus Stieleria; species Stieleria maiorica. The sequence goes on along the minus strand of NZ_CP036264.1, from coordinate 1,135,024 downwards.
CTGCTGTACGGCTTGGCTGTGGAAGCTTTGACCGGGATGTTCTTTTCGGCACAGTAGGCGATCAATTCGGTTCGTCCCGGGAATGCCTCACGGAACTCTTTGATCCGCCACGGCGCGATCATCTCGACCTTCGGATCCAACGCTTCGGCGGCCAATTGGAATCGGCACTGATCGTTGCCCTTGCCGGTTGCACCGTGGGCATAAGCGACGGCGCCGACCTCGCGAGCGACCTGCAAACAGATTTTGCTGATCAACGGCCGCGCGATCGAAGTCCCCAACAGATAGATCTGCTCGTACTTGGCCTGCCACGCCAGCACGGGAAAGGCAAAGTCACGGCACAGTTCTTCGCGGACGTCGATCAATCGCGCCGAGGCGGCACCGCAATCACGCGCCTTTTTCATGATCGCGTCGCGATCCTCACAGGGCTGCCCCAGATCGACATACACGGCGTGGACTTCGTAACCCTGGTCCTGCAACCATCCCAAGATGACGGAGGTATCCAGACCGCCGGAGTAAGCCAAAACGCATTTCTTAGTCGACATGAACCAAGGCCTTTGCTGATGCTGTTCAAGTGGAAGTGTCGGGTCGCCGGGCACGCCGCTACCGGCCCACCGGGACTGGGGGCCGCGAACACCCAGCCACGTCGGCTTCGCCCGGACCACCCTGTTTGGATAACATGGAACTGCAGCCCATTGGACCAGCGCGGCGCCGAGTTGCAAACCCGCGTTGACCAAGACTCCCCTGCCCTGCCCCGTCACTGACCGCTCCCCATTTCCGCCACGGCCCATCCTTGCCTCCCCATCCGCCCCCCAAATCAAACCACGAACCGCTCGCCCGCCTGCTGACCGAGGTCGCGACCGGACGGCGGAGCGTCGCCGACGCCCTGGCGGCGTTGGCGGACGGCCCCGCCGATGCACCACCCTCCCCCGACATCGCCGCGACCGAGCGGGTCACGCTGGACCTGGACCGCCAGCGCCGCTGCGGGTTCCCCGAAGTCATCTACGGCGATGGGAAACCGGCCCAAATGATCGCGGCGATCATCCAGTCCCAGCAGGCCGCCGGGCAACCGTCGCTGGCCACCCGGGTCGCCCCGGAGGTCGCCGAGCAGGTTCAGACGCAGATCCCCACGGCGCGCTACAACCCGGTCGCCCGCACGCTGACCGCCGGCGTCGCCGACGCGGCGCCGCCGAGCCCGATTCCGAAAACCCAAGATGCAGTGTCTCCCGATGCCGGTTTGATCAAACACGTCGCCGTCGTCACCGCCGGCAGCACCGATGCGCCGGTGGCCGAAGAAGCGATTGAAACGCTGCACTGGATGGGAATCCGCTTTCGCCAATTCGACGACATCGGCGTGGCCGGACCGGCGCGGTTGCTGGCCGCGGTTCCGCACCTGCGTCAGGCCGCCGCCGTGGTCGTGATCGCCGGGATGGAGGGCGCCCTGCCGGCCGCCGTCGGCGGGCACTTGAGCGTCCCCGTGTTCGCCGTCCCGACCAGCGTCGGTTATGGCGCGACGCTCGGCGGGCTGACCGCGATGCTGGGGATGCTCAGCTCGTGCGCATCCAATGTCGCGGTCGTCAACATCGACGCCGGTTTCAAAGCCGCCTACCTGGCCGGGTTGGTCGTGCGACAACTGGAACGATCAACGTAATGGCACACCCCACACCTCCCCTGCCCTTCCCCACCCGCGCGTCGGATGCCCACAAAGGCGACTTCGGAAGCGTGTTGTTGATCGGCGGATCTCGCGGCATGGCCGGATCGATCGCGCTGTCATCCATGGCCGCATTGAAAACGGGTTCCGGACTGGTTTCGGCCGCCGTTCCGGACCGTTGCCTGGAAACGGTTGCGAGCTTTCATCCCGGGATCATGACCCTCCCCTTGCCGGATACCGACGACGGTCAATTCGCATCCTCTGCGACGCTGCCTTCGACGCAATCGCTCAATGCCGTCGGCTGTGGGCCGGGCATGCGGACCGGCGCCGGCTCGTTGCGGATCGTCGAAGCACTGTTGCAACAGAACGACTGCATGCGACTGATGGACGCCGACGCTATCAACCTGTTGTCCGAGCACCAATTGCTCGACCGCCCTGCCCTGCCCCGCGACCAGTCCACGTTGGTCCTGACACCGCATCCTGGTGAACTGGCACGGCTGACCGGCGTGTCGGCCGGCGACCGACCGGGACAGATCGCCGCCGCGAAGACCTTGGTCGAGAAACACGGCCTGACGATCGTCGTCAAAGGCGGCCCGACGGTTGTGGTCGGGTTGGAAAGCGCCGCAGACAACCGCAACGTCATTGAGCATGTCAACAACAGCGGGAACCCGGGGATGGCCACCGCCGGCAGCGGGGACGTCTTGACCGGCATCATCACGTCGCTGCTGGGACAAGGTCTTTCCCCTTGGGACGCCGCACGATTGGGCGTGTTTGTTCACGGCTTGGCCGGTGACGCCGCGGCCGCCAAGCACTCTCAGCCCGGCATGACCTGCGCGGAACTGCTGCAATCCCTGCCCGACGTGATCCATTCCCTCTAATGCCAGCGGGACGCGTCAATCCCTCGTTCCCAGGCTCCGCCTGGGAACGCGCTGCGGGTGTGGCTCTGCCACACGCGGTTTGCCGCCCAGAGGCGGAGCCTCCGAGACAGTGTGTTCCCAGGCCGGAGCCTGGGAACAAGGCGCCCCCCTCGTTCCCAGGCTCCGCCTGGGAACGCGCTGCGGGTGTGGCTCTTGCCACACGCGGTTTGCCGCCCAGAGGCGGAGCCTCCGAGACAGTGTGTTCCCAGGCTCCGCCTGGGAACGAGGAAAGCGTGTCGGCAATCGGCCCCGCTACCGCCCCACACCACGTGCCGGCATCGGCTATCATTGCGACTTCCCACCCTCCTTCTCCTGATCGCTTCACAAGCTCGCTCATGAAACGTTTCATCCTCCCCTTGGTCGCGTTGCTGGCCGTCACCTTGATCGTGGCTGGCTGCAAATCATCGTCCGACAACTCTTCCGCATCCAACACGGGCTCCGCCGGCGGCGGCAAACAGCTCCGCATCGCAGTCATCCCCAAAGGCACCAGCCACGAATTCTGGCGTTCGGTACACTTCGGCGCCGAAAAGGCAGCCCAAGAGATCGGCAACGTCGAAATCATCTGGCGTGGCCCGGTGGTCGAAAGTGATACCGGCAGCCAAATCGAAGTTGTCAAATCCATGATCACGATGGGCGTCGACGGCATCGTGTTGGCACCGAACCAAAAAGGCGGCCTAGTCGACGCGGTCGACGAATCGATCGGCGAAGGCATCCCGGTCGTGATTTTCGACAGCGGGCTGGACGATGGTCCGGAGATCGTCAGCTACGTCGCGACGGACAATTTCAAGGGCGGTCAAATGGCCGGCGACGCGATGGCCGAAGCGATCGGCGAAAAAGGAAACGTGATCCTGTTGCGTTACATCGCCGGCAGCGAAAGCACCGAACAACGCGAAGAGGGGTTCCTGGAAGCCTTGAAGAAATACCCCGACATCAACGTCGTTTCGTCGGACCAGTACGCCGGCGATAACGCGACGAGCGCGAAAGAAAAGGCGGACCAGTTGCTGCAACTGCACGGCGAATCGCTGGCGGGGATCTTTGCCGTTTGCGAACCCAACGCCAACGGAACTCTGGAAGCGATCAAGAACGCGGGGATGGCGGGCAAGGTCAAATTCATCGCCTTTGACCCCAGCGACGCCTTGATCCAAGCCATGCGTGACGACCATTGCCACGGCATCGTGCTGCAGGATCCCGTGCAGATGGGTTACCAGTCCGTCATCACGTTGGTCGACTTCATCAACGGCGAAACCTCGGACGATTTCCAGAGCACCGGCGAGTATCTGGCGACCCCGGAGAACATGGACGAACCGAAGTATCAGAAACTGCTCAAACCAGAAACGGTGCAGTGAAACCGTTGCTCGAAGTCTCCGGAATCAGCAAGCGGTTCGGCCCCACGGTCGCCCTGGACAAGGTCTCGCTTGTCGCCCAGGCGGGCCGCGTGCTGGCATTGATCGGCGAGAACGGCGCGGGCAAGAGCACGCTGCTGAAAACACTCAGCGGCGCCCATCGTGCCGACGCGGGAACGATGTCGCTTGAGGGTCAACCCTTTCGCCCGTCCAGCCCCATCGACGCGCGCAATCACGGTGTTGCGATCGTCTACCAAGAACTCACCTTGGCGCCGGATCTGAGCGTCGAAGACAACGTGATGCTGGGCCGCGCCGGCACCGGTGCGGGAACGCTGATGCGATCCAAGCAACGTGCCGCGGTCAGCGAAGCGTTGCACCGCGTCGGGCTGATGCACCTGTCCCCCAAGGCGCGGACCGGCGATCAGTCGGTCGCCACACAACAATTGATCGAAGTCGCCAGAGCCCTGATCAGCGACGCCAAGATCATCCTGTTTGACGAACCGACCAGCTCGCTGCCGGCGGCCGACGTGGACCGTTTGTTCGAGATCATCGACAACCTGCGCAGCCGCGGGCTGGCGATCATTTACATCAGTCACTTCTTGGAAGAAGTCCGCCGCGTCGCCGACGATTACGCGGTTCTGCGCGACGGCAACTCCGTCGGCAGCGGAGAATTGGCATCGATCACCGACGACCAGATCATCTCGTTGATGGTCGGCCGAGACGTCGATGACCTGTTCCCCCACGTGCCCCACGAAATCGGCGACGTCCGGTTGGAAGTCGAGGACTTGGGGGCCGCACCGATGCCCAAGGACGTTTCGCTGGCACTGCGGCGTGGAGAGATTTTCGGCGTCGCCGGGCTGGTCGGCGCCGGCCGCACCGAACTGCTGCGTTGCCTGTACGCTTTGGAACCGACGTACGCGGGTCACGTCCGACTGGACGGCCGTCGCCTGCCACACAACGTGCGGGGACGACGCCGGGCCGGGTTCGGGCTGCTCAGCGAAGACCGCAAGAGCGAAGGTTTGGCACAAAACCTGTCGATCGTCGAGAACCTGGCCATGGGCAATCACGATCGCTACAGCCGAGCCGGATGGATCCATTTGAATGCCCGGCTTCGCGACGCCCGAGAATGGATCAAGAAGGTCGAGATCAAAGCCCAGGATCCGACGCAGCCGGTAGCGGAACTGTCCGGCGGCAATCAACAGAAAGTCGCCATCGCCCGGCTGTTGGCGCAGGACGCCGAGATCTATCTGTTGGACGAACCGACCAAAGGAATCGACGTCGGAACGAAAGCGGAAATCTATCGCATGATGGGTGAATTGGCGGCCGCCGGAAAAACGGTGGTGTTCGTCAGTTCGTACCTGCCGGAATTGTTGGCGGTTTGTGATCGGGTCGGCGTGATGACCCGAGGACGGCTTGCCGAGTCTCGCGATGCGAGCGAGTGGGACGAAGAGGAATTGATGGTCGCGGCGTTGGCCGCAGTGGAAGAACATGACTGAAAACCAAGCACGACCCGGCAAGTTTCATTGGCTGACCTCGTTTCGGCACGGCCCCACGCTGGCGCTGTTGGCGATCATCGCCCTGTTTGCCATCCTGGACTGGCAATTCGGCAGCGGCCGTTTTTTTTCACCGCGAAATGCGCGGGTGATCGTCAACTCGGCCGCCCTGATCGCCGTCCCGGCGCTGGGCATGACGATGATCATCATCGCCGGTGGGATCGACCTGTCCGCCGGAACGGCACTCACCCTTAGCGGGACCGCGCTGGCAATCGCCTTTCGTGATTACACGCTCCCGGCCGACCAGGCCGGCGCAGCAACGTGGATCGCAGCCGCACTCGCTCTGGGGCTGGCCGTCGGCGTCCTGTGCGGCTTGCTCAACGGGCTGATCATCAGCCTGACCGAAATGGTGCCGTTCATCGTCACCCTGGGCACGATGACGATCTTCCTGGGACTCGGCCAGGTGATCGCCGATGAATCGACCGTGTATCCCGAAACGGCACACCTGCCCGATTGGTTGCGTTACCTGTGCTACACCGGCAGCAACTCCGATCACTACTGGCTCGGTTTTTTGCACATCCCGGCCAGTGCGTTGATCGCAATCGTGTTGGGTTTGTTCGTCGCCGCGCTGATGCACTTCACCGTCTTCGGTCGCAATGTTGTCGCGATCGGTTCGAACGTTTCGACGGCGCGGCTGTGCGGGATCCGCGTCGGTTTGACAACGGCGGTGGTTTACGCGCTGGCCGGCGTGTTTGTCGCCGTGGGTGCCCTGCTCTATTTCGCCAACGTGAAAAACGGGAATCCGTCCGACGGCACGGGCAAGGAACTGGAGATCATCGCCGCGGTGGTTTTGGGCGGAGGCAGCTTGAGCGGTGGACGCGGATCCGTCCTCGGGACGATCATCGGGGCGTTGATCATCAAAACGATCAGCAGCGGTTGCACCATGCTGTCGATCCCCAACACCTACACCCACATCATCATCGGCGTGATCATCATCATCGCGGTGCTGATCGACGGGCTGCGAAACGGAGCCCCGAAATGGCTGTTCGATCGGCTGCGGTGACATATTCGTCCCCACCTCGCCCGATCGCGGCGAATCGGCCAAACTGGTGCTTTGTCAACACTTTGACGTAGCTACGCTCGCCAGAGCGTGGAAAGCGCCGGGGATCCACCTTTTGGCGAAGGTAGCTACGTTTGCACGGCGATTCGCCACTGTCATGTGCTCCTGACCCTGTTTCCGCGAACCACCCTCCCCTGCCCTCTCGAATCTCGTGACCGAAATCGTCTCGCTTCCCGATATCACCGACTCGGCGGTCGATGCTGCGCTCCCGCGGGCGGTCCGACGGGGGGTGCTGAGCATCGGAAACTTCGACGGCGTCCATCTGGGCCACGCCCGCTTGCTCGGGCAAACGCGTCAACTGGCCGATCGGCTGGGCGGCCCCGCCATCGCCTGCCTGTTCGACCCTCACCCGATTGCGATCCTGCGCCCCGAATTGGCGCCCAAACGATTGACCTCCATCGACCTGCGGGCGCGACGGATGACCGAACTGGGCATCGATTTCCTGCTCGTTTGCCAGACCTCCCCTGCCCTGTTGAACCTGTCGGCCAAGGCATTCTTCGACGCCCTGGTCTGTGACACGTTGGACTGCCGCGGGGTGGTCGAAGGCGAGAACTTTTGCTTCGGAAAAGACCGCCAAGGCGACGTGGATGTGCTGCGCCGGTGGTGCGGCGAACACGGCATCCAATTCCGGGTCGCGGAAATGGAATCTGCCGACGGAGCGATGATCAGCAGCACGCGAATCCGAGACTTGCTGGCCGAAGGAGACGTCCGCGGCGCGGCTGCGATGATGGCCACACCGCATCTGATCCGCGGACGGGTCGGACACGGCGACCGCCGCGGACGCACGCTCGGTTTTCCCACCGCCAACCTGGAACAGATCGACGTGGTCATTCCCGCTGCCGGCGTCTATGCCGGATACGCCTCGGTCGACGACACCCGCCACCCCGCGGCGATCCACATCGGCGAAAGCCCGACATTCCAGTCAGGCGACGCGACGAAAGTCGAAGTCCACCTGATCGGTTTCGACGGCGACCTGTACGACCGAACGCTCGATGTCGAATTGATCGACCGCGTTCGCGGCGTCGTCCGATTTGACTCCATCGACGCACTGACCGATCAGCTTCGCAACGACATCCGATTCGCCCAGCAGTTGCTGGTTACCCACTAACGCGATCCATTCCCGATGACCGTCAACTGGAAACGCTTTGCCGACCAGATCAGCCACTACCAATCCTTCGTCCTGGTCAGCCACGTGCGACCGGATTGCGACGCCTTGGGCAGCGAACTCGGGATGGCGTACATCCTTCGCAAACTGGGTAAACAGGTGCGGATCATCAACGCCCACCGCGTCCCGCCATCGCTGCAGTTTCTCGATCCGGCCGGCAACATCGAAATCCTGGGTGAGGACGTCGAAGCCGAAGACATCTCGGCCGATTGCATCATGATCCTGGACACCAGTGCTTGGGTCCAACTGGGCGACATGGCCGATGTCGTCCGCGCCGCGCCGTGCGACAAGATGGTGCTGGACCACCACGTCGGCGAAGACGACTTGGGGGCGACGATGTACAAGGATTACCAGGCCGAAGCCTGCGGAACCTTGGTCGTGCAAGCGGCCGATGCGTTGGGCGTCCCGCTGGTCCGGCCGATGGCCGTGCCGTTGTTCGCGGCGATCGCCACCGACACCGGCTGGTTCCGTTTCGGCAGCGTCAACGCAGACACGTACCGCGTGATCGCCCGGCTGGTGGACACCGGCGTGGTTCCGGCAGAGGTCTACAGCGACCTGTATGAACGCGACACGCTGGCACGGCTGAAACTGCGCGGTTTAATCCTCTCGCGGACCGAGAGCGAACTCGACGGGGCGCTGATGCACACGTATGTCGAAACCCGCGACTTCGAAGCGGTGGGCGCCCTGCCGAGCGACACCGAGGATTCGGTCAATCTGACGCTGGCGGTGGAAAACACCAAGGCCGCCGTGATCTTCGTCGGCCAACGCATGGGCGGATTTAAAATCTCATTCCGCAGCCGCTGCGACCTTGCCGTCAACGAGATCGCCCAACGGTTCGGCGGCGGCGGACACAAGGCGGCCGCCGGCGCGTTCCAAGAAGGCACACTCAGCGACGTCAAAGCTCGCGTGCTGCCCGTCGTGATCGAGGAACTTCAGAAGGTGCTTTAGCACCTACTTGGCCATCAGGAACCCGGTCATCGTCCAGCCGCTGTCGGTCTTTTGCCAGAACGCTCCGCCGCTGGTGAAGAATTGTTTGATCGATTCAAACGGCGGCAGCTTGCCGGCCTGGATCGGGTCCGGCTCTCCCTCTTCGCCATTCTCCACGATCCGTCGCAACAGATTGGCGATCAACGAATCGCTGTCCTTCAACTCGCCTTTCCGCAGCAATTCGTAACGTGCCCGCAACGCGATGCTGGGGTGAAAGACACTGTCATAGGTCACCAGGTTTCCGGCGTTCAGGTCATCGATTGCCGCGACGATCGTTCGCGTGGCTTCGGTCGACGCCAAATCGTTCCCCAAAGCACCCGAGCGGACACGTTGTCCCAGTTTGACCAGCAGTTCGCTATGGCTGGAAAACATCAGGTAATCCGCTCCGTCGGGTTGCGGACCTTTGACGACGGCGATGGCCCAATGGTTCAACAGCGGCGCGCTTTCCTCGTCCTCGATGTCCTCGTCAAATCCGAGTGCGGCCAATTGGGCATCGATATCGTCGCTGTCGTTCTTGCCGCGTTCGACCCGCCAAACATCAAACTCGGCGACCTCCAACTTGATCGCATCGGGTTCGACCTCCATCGCCTTTTGAACGACTTTGGCAACCACGTCGGCGTTCTTGATCCGCAGCGCGACCAACATCCGATCCGACTCCGGTCCGGCCGGCAGCGTGTTGTCGGTGATCAGAATCACCTCGTTTTCCAAGTTGGGCAGAAAGTCTTTGGCGATATCGATCTGCGGCCCCTCGGGGTCATCGCGGATCCCTTCGATCATCGGACGAAACAGGTCTTCCCCCAGTGCATCGTTGACCAGCGACTCGGCCGCCCAGAAGGCAGACTCCAGTTCCCAATTGAACCGAAAGAACGCTCCGGAGTCGTCGGTGGGCCAAGCGGGGATCGGCAACCGGATCGAGTTTTTGGCCTGCAACATGCGGGCGGCTTTGGTCAGCTTTCCGGGCGCGAGCACGATGCCCGAGTGCAGGATGTCGAACCGTTGCCCGGCGACCACGCCGACTCCGCCGACAGCTTCGATCACGCCGAATCCCTGACGTTCGAGCAACTCGATCACGTCCAAATCGTCACGGCGATCGTACTCGAACACCTCGCGCAAAATTCGCCCCATCGCGAACGGCTCGGCATACCATTGCCAACACAACGTCGCGCCCTGGTCGCTGGCCGATTCGATCGCCGTGGACGACTCCGCGAGCACTTGCTGGAAAGACGGGCGAGCGGAGAACGCCTTGGCGGGCGACTTTTCCGCCAGCACATCCAACGCATCCTGGATCACGCTGGCGCGGTCGGCAGCGATGAATCGCTGGTCATTCCAAGTCAACGCGATCTCTTCGATTTTCAACTGCCCCGGCTTCGGTTTGGTGCGGTACACGCGAATCGTTTCACCGCCGTGGGTGACATCCTTGCGCGTCGCTCCTCCGGCCTTTAACTCGGCATCAATTTTATCGGCGGCCGCATCCGCTTCCGCTTTCCGGTCTCGAACGTCCGCGATCACGCTCAATGCATACGGTCGACGCTTGTCATCGGGGAATGCCATCCAAGCCACCACGACCTCACCCGACGCGATCTCGTACAGATCATCGGGCTTCAATCCGATCTTGCGGTCCAGCGAGTCGAAGTACGTCCGGGCGCGTTCGCGCTGGTCATCCAAAAACGGCTGCATTTCGGCCGAGGCCAACAGCAGACCGATCTGGGTCCGCTCCCAGGCGTCGCAAAACGACGGCAGTTCCGGGATCCGAACGACCCCGGCGGTCGACTCGGGCAACACATCCACCGCCGGAACATACGCGCCCGCGGCGGCCTGCGGCGCCGCCGGTGCACTCGGTTGCCCCGCAGCCGGGGCGGCGTCGGCCGCTTGCTCCTGCTGCACCGGTTTGGCAGCAATCGACAAATGGCCGAGGGACAAAAGGGCGAATCCGCACAGGAATGTCGCCGACGAACGAATCAAATGAAGACCAATTCTCATAAAAATATCTTTCGGCAAACGCTGACAACGAGCTGCCATGATGTTTGGAAAAAAACCGCTGATTCGAAAAAACGCCAGGGAGGGGAAAAGCGCAAAATTGCTCAAATGCATGTTTGAACCCAGCGGCATGTGAATCTCGGGGGAGCGAGACTTACTCGCAACGAGTGGCGGTCGATCGAATCGACGAATTGTCACCCATCGCGAGCCCAGTATGTTATCGCACTCGATTTAACCACGAAACGCCTTCGCTTCCGACGTCCCGAAACTGCTGAAATGACCCAATCCTCGTCCAAATCCGCCGAATCAACGTACCAAAACCCCCTGATCGAACGCTATTCGTCTCGAGAAATGGCGACGCTGTGGGGTCCGAATCGACGTTTCCAGACGTGGCGACGCCTCTGGATTGCCCTGGCCGAGAGTGAAAAAGAGCTCGGAATCGATATTTCTGACACGCAATTGGAACAACTCCGTGCGTTCGAGTCCAATCTAAATCTGGACGTGGCCAGGGAATACGAGCGGATTCGGCGCCACGACGTGATGGCCCACGTCGAAGCCTACGGCGACCAGTGCCCCGATGCCAAAAAAATCATCCACCTGGGCGCCACCAGCTGTTTCATCACCGACAACGCCGACGTCATTTTGATTCGCGACGCATTGCGTTTGGTCGCCCGGCGTCTGGCCGCCACCATCGACACGATGGCCACCTTCGCCGCACAGTATCGCGACCTGCCCTGCCTGGGGTTCACCCACCTGCAACCGGCTCAGCCGACGACGATCGGCAAACGATGCTGCCTGTGGACCTATGACCTGGTGTTGGACCTGCACGAAATCGAACACCGGCTGGAAACGCTGTGCGCCCGCAGTGCCAAAGGCACTACCGGGACACAGGCCAGCTTCCTGCAGCTGTTCGGCGGTGACCACGACAAGGTCCGCCAGCTGGAACGCCGCATCGCCGAAAAAATCGGCTTCGACAAGACCTACGCCGTGACCGGGCAAACCTATCCCCGCAAGGTCGACGCCCAACTGCTCGACGCGCTCAGCGGGATCGCGCAAAGTCTGCACAAGACCGCCACCGACATCCGCCTGTTGGCCAACCGCAAAGAGATCGAAGAACCGATCGAAAAACACCAAATCGGTTCGTCGGCGATGCCCTACAAACGCAACCCGATGCGGAGCGAACGGATCTGTGCGCTGACGCGATTCGTGATGAGTCTGCAAAGCAGCCCGGCGATGACCGCTGCGACGCAGTGGATGGAACGCACGTTGGACGACAGCGCCAACCGCCGACTGGTGATCCCGCAAGCCTTCCTGGCCATCGACGCCTCGTTGGTGCTGATGCAAAACATCGCCAGCGGTTTCGTCGTCTATCCGAAAACCATCGAACACAACCTGGCCAAGGAACTGCCGTACATGGAAACGGAAAACATCATGATGCGGGCCGTCGAAGCCGGTGGCGATCGACAAGACCTGCACGAACGGATCCGTATCCACAGCCGCGAAGTCGCCCAGCGAGTCAACGCCGAAGGCAAGCCCAACGACATGATCGAACGACTGAAGAACGACGACGCCTTCTCCGCCGTCTCCTTCGACACCGAAATCAACCCGCTGGACTTCGTCGGCCGCGCCCCCGAGCAAGTCGACGAGTTCATCGCCCAAGAGATCCAACCGATCCGCCAGCGCTACGCCGATCAAGATTCGCTTAGCGTCGAAGTCACGGTGTAGCCGGCAACGATTGCAAATTGCAATCGAGTGATCCAGCAGAATCGCTGAACGCCCCGAACCTACCCAAGGTTCCAAGTTCTATTGATTTTCGCCAGCCCACCCCCAGGCGGAGCCCGGGTACGAGTCACCCAAGCCTATTCACCTCAGCTGCCCGCGCTGATCGGGCGGAACGTCGCACGGCGACTCGATTCGGCCTTCTTCCAGGTGTTGACGACACGGTCGTACAGCACCCGCTGGGATCGCAGCGGCGGTTCGTCGCCGCGGTCCTTTTGACGGTACTCGCCGTCGTGCATCATCTGCCAGCAGTTGGTGTTGTCCTGGAAATAGGTTTCCAACACTTCCTTCAACCGATCACAGCATTTGCGGTCGGCCACGGGCACCAACAGTTCGACGCGGCGATCCAAGTTGCGGGTCATCCAGTCTGCGCTGCCGATCAACAGCTTTTCATCACCGTCCTGATGGAAACAAAAGATCCGCGCGTGCTCCAAGAACCGATCGATGATCGAGATCACTTCGATCGACTCGCTTAACCCTTTCACGCCGGGCCGCAGACAGCACTGGCCACGCACGTTCAACCGGATCTTCACGCCCGCCCGACTGGCGCGATAGAGCGTGTCGATCACCTCGGGATCGACCAACGCGTTCAGTTTGGCGGTGATTTGCCCGCGTCCCCCCTGCAGACTGCGCTGCGTTTCCTCTTCGATCAAATCCAGGAAACGGCGGCGCATCGTCGTCGGTGCGGCGGCGAGTTCTTCCAGAGCCCGGGGCTGGCTGGCGCCGGTGATCGCGTTGAAGAAGTTCGTCGCGTCGCGTCCCAACACCTCGTCACAGGTCAACAGCGAAATGTCGCTGTACAGTTTTGACGTGGCCTCGTTGTAGTTGCCGGTCCCGAAGTGCATGTAACGGACGATCCCTTGGGGTTCGCGGCGTACGATGATGCACACCTTGGCGTGCGTTTTTAACCCGTGGATTCCGTAGATGACTTGAACCCCGGCGCGTTCCATTTCCTTGGCCCACTCGATGTTCCGCGCCTCGTCGAATCGAGCCTTCAACTCGACGATCGCCGTGACGTACTTTCCACGTTCGGCGGCGCGTTCGAGCGCCGCAACGACGGGACTGTTTTTGCTGGTCCGGTACAACACCTGCTTGATCGCCAGCACGTCCGGATCGGCCGCCGCCTCTTCGATCAGCCGGACGACGGAATCGAACCGATCGTAGGGATGCACCAACAACAGGTCGCCCGCCGCGATCGTCGTGAACATCGGCTCTTCGGGATCGATCCGCGGGTGCGGCTTGGCCGGCCAAACCTCGTCGCGATGTTGATCGAACCCCTCTTCGCCGTGCAGCGTGAACAGGAAACTCAAATCGATCGGTCCGTCGATCGCATACAAGTCTTCGGCGTGCAGTTGATGGACCTTCTGCAAGAACTCCACCGCCTCCGCGCTGGCCGACGCGCCGTATTCCAGCCGGACGGGCCTGGCATAGCGCCGGTTCTCAAGAATCTCCTCCATCCCGCCCAACAAGTCACTGGCGGCGTCCTCGCGGAATTCGATGTCGGCGTTGCGCGTCAGCCGAAACGGGACACACTCGATGACTTCGCGACCGGGGAAGAATTCGTCGACAAAATGTGCGGTCAAACGTTCCAGCAAAACATACCCGTGGCGTTTGTCGCCGGAGATCGGCAACACCCGCGGCAGCGATCGGCCCATCGGAATCAGCGCGTACTCGGACGTTTCCTCCGCCGGTGAATCGTTGTCCGAATCCGAGTTGTCGCTGGCCTTTCCCAATCGCGTCTCGGGATCCCGTTTCAGGCGGACAAACAGGTGCAGCCCCAGTCCCTGCAGGAGTGGAAAGCTGTCCGCCGAAACGGCTTGGGGCGACAGCACGGGAAACACGTCGCGCCAGAAGCGGGCGGTCGCGGCGACGTGTTCGGCCTCGCTGGCGTGCGCCAAATCGACATGTGCGATTCCCGCCGCCTCCAACTTCGGCTGCACTTCGTCGCGCAACAGCTGGTACTGCCGCGACACGATCTCGTGTCCCTTTTCGGCGACCGCCTGCAATTGTTCCAATGCCACCATCCCGGCCGGGTCCCGCTGGGTGGGGTTGCGTTGGTGCAAGATTTTCAGTCCCCCGACCCGGACCATCATGAATTCGTCCAGGTTAGAACTGGTGATGGCCAGGAATTTGGCGCGTTCGAGAATTGGCAACGTGCTGTCGGCCGCCTGGGCCAAGACGCGTTGATTGAACGCCAGCCAACTCAGTTCGCGGTTGAGAAACCGATCCGTCGGCAGCGGCCGATCGATTCGAGCTTGACGCGCCGAGAGTCTCGATCCCTGCTTCTTTTTCTTTGCGGTTTTCGCCACTCGTTTCCCCGTGTCCATCGATACGCGATTCGTGCTCCGGAACAACCCACAGCACAGAATACGCGATCGAAGGATCAGCAGAAATCACCCGTGCGGAAAACGCGTGGGGAGCGGCAGACACCTGTGACGAGTGACCGACGTCGTCAGCTCGCTTGCTCGGCGACACACCACTGCGTTGGAGTCCACTGTGTTGGAAGATCATCGCCGACGAAGTAGCAGTGCAATTCATCGTCTTCGATTTCAATCTCTGCGGACGGCAAACCGAAGCTGCCGTGACGCACCTCTAACCCCGCCGGACGCGTCGCTGCAGCACCGACCGGACGCGGTTGCTCCCGATCAATACGAACATACGATCCCGCCGGCCCCAATTGAACGCATGATGTTGCCCGCGCCAGTGTTTCGAGCGTCTGTCGCCGGAGCCGACCACGGCGCTCGTCGGACGTGATCCCGGGAAACAAACCGCGCCCGGGACGATTATCCAACACCGCCAACATCAGCAAGACAGCCGCGGCAAAACCCACATAGGGAAGTTCATAGGTGGCACCGACCACAGCCACGCTTGCCAAAGAAAAGCCGACCATCCCCGACACACCAAAGCCTGACCCGGAATTGACCACTGCGACCGCCCAGCGTCCACGACGGACGCGTTTCGATCGCCGGGGTGGAATGCACAGAGCCCCCGTGACCTTGCCCACCAGACGCAACCCGGCAAAGGCCACCACCAGCATCGGTAACGAGAACGTCGCGTACCCCGCATACTGTGGGAAAAACAGAAACAGGAACACCGCCGCCAAACACTGGACGGTGATGACCCCGCGGACGGCGAGTCGCAGTTGATGCGAAGCTTCCAAGGCCGAAACCAAGGGAACCCGTCCGATTGCGAAACGCTGCGACGGCGTGACGCGATTTGATTCAGGTGGAAGAATCGATCTGGAAGAAGGATTTGAATTCCTCTGACTGGAACTCGGTTGATTGTATAACGCTACTTCCGCAGGATCGATTGTTTCCACGTTGCTCACTCTCACTGTTGCCGCGATTCAAGGTTTTCCTCCTTGTCTCCATCACTTGCACTCCGATCCTCTCCCGTCCGCAAAGCGGCGGGAGGCAAGCGAGTGGGCCAAAAGCAATTGCCATGCCAAAGATGTCGCGGCATGAGCCCAACGCGAACGTGTGGTCTGAGCCGGGAGTGTGGTTATCCCGGCGAGAAGGTGCAGACCGGCGTGGGAGAAACCATCAGTTCGATGAAGCGTGTGCGACGGTCGCGGCGACGACTTCATCGTCGGCCAGGGCCGCGGGTTCCTCGGCGAACTCGACGTCGGTCGGTTGCCCCTCGGTGCCCAACAGGATTCGGAACGCCTTGGGATAAAAATCCTTGCCATACGTCATCTCGCCGCCCTGGTGTCCGACCGCGCCGACCATGCCCGCGACGACCAACAAGCCGATTTTCCAGGTGCGTTCCAACTTGACGTTGTTTGTCGACCATGCCCGCAACGCGACCAAAGCCAACACGGCCGAGGTGACCGTCACGATCACGCCGCTCCAACGATGCCAGAACACTTCGCTGTCCATGTCGACCTTGGTCCACGAGCCATAGCCTTTCTCCATCGCGAACGACCATCCCATCGCGGTCGACGCGATCGCCATCAGCGCCCCCAACAACAGACACGCCAACGGGACCTGCTGGCCCAAGCTGGGCCATTTCCAACCCAAGACCACAAACATCGCGCCGAACAACAACAGCGCGATCGGGAAATGGACGGTCGCCGGGTGCAAGAACCCCTGGAACGCCCAGACGCGATCCAGCAGTGACTTGGGAGCCGCCACAACCGGTGCGGCCAACGCGTCCTCCGACGCTTGGTCCGACAACGGATCGACCAACGCGTCCTCGGGCCAGTGAGCACCCTCGTCGATCCAAACCCGAACCAGCGCCAACTCTTGGGGTGAAAGCGGCCCGCCTTTGGAAGGAGGCGGCATCAGCATGTCGGGATCGTCCGAAAGCATGTAGTCGGCCAACACCGTGCTGTACTCGGCGTCCTCGGGTTCGACATACGACAAAAACGTCTCGGCGTCGTCGACACGAAAGTCGCCCTTGGCTTCCTGCTCGTTATGACACTCCAGACAACGCACCCGCAAGATGGGAACGATGTCGCGTTGGAAATCGACGATCCGCCCTTCGTCATCCACGGCGGTTCGTTCCTGTGCCTTCAATGACGTGCTGCCGAGCAAGATTGCCAGCGCGCACGCGGCAAAAACAAAGCGGACGGGACAACGCAAGAACATGGACATCGCGTTAGTTTCTCCAATCGAGCACGGCACCGGACGCCTGGGCAGCCGGCCGAACACCCGCACGCCCAAAACACATCGGTGTGATGCAAGGGGTGTCAAGTTTCCGACGACTGCAGAATTTAGACTTCAAAATACAGCGGCGAAACAGTGGTCGTTGCCTGATAAAACGGCTGGTAGGGGGGGAGGTGGGACCGGCCGGACCGACCGGTGCATTCAAAAATTGCCGGGTGCGACAATCTTGAACACCCCACCATTATGATGGAACAGGGGCCCAATTCAATGACAAGTTGCAGTTCAAGGACGAGTTGCTGTTCAATTGACGAACCCCTGAGAGCCGATCAGACCGTCAATCCGCTGAAAGCGCTGCCGATTCCGAGCGACTGGATTTCCTTTTTGACGGCCGCTTTGTCGGGATTTTCCAGCGTTTCGACGACTTCGTCGGCCAACAGTTGGGCGAACGCCGCTTTCGCTTCCAATTTCAAATGCTGCAGCCTGACCTGATCCAATTTCACCGAACAAGCCTTTTCGACCTCGGCGGCGATCTCATCCAAGCTGGCTTTGGGGTGGATCGTGCTGGTCCAAAGCACGGAATACAACGGACGGCTGGGGTCCTGGTGCTGCATCCGTTCCAACGCCCGCCACGCCCGCTCGAGCAAGCAATCCCGCCACATCACCAGCCATTGCTTGGGGTCCAGATTCACCCCCGCATCCTTTTCCTGGTCCGCCGACGTCTCCCCGCGTTCGGTCAGACGGGCTCTGGCACAGGATTTCACCGCCCGCGCCAAAAAGTCTCTCAATCGCCCCTTGCGGTGTTCGCCGAATCCGGCCGAGACCAGGTGGGTCAGCAGAATCCGCAACGCCTGGTCCGCCTCTTCGGTCGACCCCATCACGACGGTCAACTGCTTTCGCATCGGTGACAAGTAACGCAACACAAACCCCGCCGCACTCTCGGCTTCGGTCCACGAATGCGACGACCGAACCAAGTTGACCGAGGAACGTGTTTTGCCAGAAGAAGAGATCTGAGTCGACATGGGGCCCAGTATAACATTCCGCCACCACAAACGAAGCACTTTGCGAGAATTCGTGCCGTTGAGGGAGTGCGGTGACACCGCCCCACTGCCATCACACCTTGCCAGCGACGCCCATCGCACGCATCCTTTGCATCATCTCATCACTTTCTGCCCCGCCAAAGGGAATCTGCCGTGCCTCGAACGCTTGTCACCGACCTGTCCGACGGCCAATCACTCGACCAGCCCTTTCGTCTGGCTGACAAACAAATCCGCGTCAATCGCCAAGGCGGCAAGTACCTGTTGCTGAAACTGGCCGACCGCAGTGGGACGATCGTCGCGATGATGTGGAACGCCGATGATTCGGACTACGAAAAGATCCACCGTGGCGGCTATGTGCATTGCGTCGGCCGCACCCAAGTCCATCAGGGTGCGTTGCAAATCATCCTGACCGCGATCGACGATCTGGCCGATACCGAGGTCGACCCGAGCGACTTTGACCAGTTCGATGCCGCCGCTTCCGACCAAGCCTTGGCGACCCTTCGCGAGCTGGTCGGCAACTTGCGCAACGTTCACTTGCGCGGACTGGGAAACACATTCCTGTCCGATGAAGACTTTGTCGCCAGATTCCGCCTGGCCACCGCCGCGGTTTCCAACCACCACGCCTACCCCGGCGGCCTGCTGCGTCACACCGTGGACCTGATGGAAATCTGTCAGTTTCTGGGCCCCCGCTACCCCGGCGTGGACACCGAACTGTTGATGTTCGGCGCCTTCCTGCATGACCTGGGCAAGATCGAAGAGATCTCCGCCAGCGGCGAACTCAGCTACACCGACCGCGGCCAATTGGTCGGACACGTTGTGATCGGCGTGCAAATGTTGGGCGACGCGATCACCCGGTATGAAGGAGACAGCGGCGAAGCGTTCCCCAACGATCTGCGGCTGCAACTGGAACACCTGATCGTTTCCCACCACGGCCAACTGGAATTCGGTAGCCCACGCCTGCCGGCCACGTTGGAAGCGATCGCGCTGCATCACATCGACAACCTGGATGCCAAAATCACTTCCTTTACCAGTCTGATCGAATCGGATTTGACCAACAGCGAACACTGGACGGTCTACCATCCATCGATCGGACGCAAGCTGTGGAAAAAGCAGTGACCGAAAAACGCCCTCCCGCCGTCGTCCTGCTCTCCGGCGGACTCGACAGCGCCACCTGCATGGCGATCGCCCGCGAGCAAGACTTTGCCATCCACGCGCTCAGCTTTCGCTACGGGCAACGTCACGAATACGAACTCGATCGCGCCGTCGCCCTGGCGAAACACTTCGATGCCGTCTCGCACCGCATCGTCGAGATCAATCTGTCCCAATTCGGTGGATCGGCACTGACCGATCAGTCGATCGTCGTTCCCAAAGCCGACTCGGTCGAACAAATCGGCAACGAAATTCCCGTGACCTATGTCCCGGCGCGGAACACCGTTTTCCTGTCGCTGGCGTTGGCCTTTGCCGAAACCATCGGGTCGGTTGATCTGTTCATCGGCGTCAACTCACTGGACTACAGCGGCTATCCCGATTGCCGTCCGGAGTACATTGCCGCGTTCCAAACGATGGCCAATCTGGCGACCCAAAGCGGAACCAGCGGACGAAAGCTGACGATCCACACGCCGCTGATCAATCTGACCAAAGGCGAGATCATTCAAACCGGTCTCCGATTGGGCGTCGACTATTCGATGACCCTGTCCTGCTATGACCCTGGCCCAGGCGGAAAACCCTGCGGCCACTGCGACGCCTGCCTGCTGCGGCAAAAAGGCTTCAACGAAAACCACCTGCAAGACCCCGCCGGGTGAGCGATGATTGGGAGAGGTTTCCGCCTCGCCTTAACCTTCGGGCAAGTCGTAGTGGACAACGCGAGGAGTCCTCGCAGTTCGCAATCCGAATGGACTCGTCGCCTCGTCCACTACCCGAAAACCAAGCTGCGGCGGAACACCCTAACCCCGGCAAGGGTCGTATGTGGTAGCGGAATTCGCCAAGGATTTCGACTTTTCCCGTGTGGACTGCTGCGAATCGAAAGCCTTGGCGGCTTCCGCTGCGGATTGAGGGACAAAGCCTAATAGCCTATCCCATTTCCCTGCTCTCACTGGAACGTCTTCGGCTGCTTCACCGGTACCAGCTCCAACGATTCGCGCCACGACGTTTCTTTGGATCCAAAGCTCAAACGTTCCAATGACCCGACGGGGATCCGGCAATTCCCGAATTGTGGATGCGTCCCCTGCAAGACGTGCCCGTCAAACGATGCCGTCTGCAGCCCCAACCTTGCACCGTCGCGGGTGGTGACCACGTAACGGCACGACGGCGTCTTCTGCTCCGCGCCGTTCTCCGCTTGGTCCAACCAAATCACCGCCGCCACGCTGGCGCGATCGATCAGACGTGTTCGGTCGCGAACTTCGATCCGCACGTCCTGTTGATCCAGTGAGAGCAACCGCCCCCGCAGCGCATCACCATCCGGAGACACCAGCACGTGCGTCGGTGGCGCATCGACCATTCGCCGGGGCAGACTCGTTAGCCATGGCAAATCCGACGGATCGAGTTCCACCGCCGGCCCCGCGTCGACGCGGCTGACAGCATTCAGTGGTACACGGATCTCATCACACACTGCACTTCGAAAACGGACTCCATCGCTTTGAATCGAGATCAACTGTCCTGGCAATCGATCCCCGCTGCGCAGCTGCAGCATGCCGGTCTTCGATTTCGTCGGTAATTCGACATCCGCAGTGACTTCCGAAGGCGACGCAAACTCAATCGTGACACCCTCGTCTGCCGCGATGCCGACGTCATTTTCGGCCAACGCAACTCGCCAACCGAACGTGGCAGCGACGCCGGCGCCGTCGATCAGCCTGCCCCATAAACCAGAACCATCGGCCAGCAACCGTGACGCATCTTCAGCCGGCTTGATGACGTCGTCGGCTCGCCCGACGCAGCGGACCACAAAAGACGGATCAACGGCCAAACGGACTCCCGTCGAATCTCGCAACACGATCGCTCCCGCGGAGTCTCGCCCCTGGACCTCGCCCCGCAAGCGGCAACCATCACGCAGAACGAATTCACTACCGACCGCCGCAACGGTCGCCACGCCGAACTCCATCCAAGCAAGGTCCTCCATCGGATGCCAGGTGTCACCAACACGAAACCGATCGGCGTCCCATTCCCGGACGACCTGCTGCACGATCGCCCCATCGTCCAGCAACGTGTATCGATCCGGCAGCAGCCGCGACTCGGGAACTCGGCCATCCCACTGCAACAATTCAAATTGCGTCAACTGGACCGGATCGCCACGATTGATCAACGTCAACTCGCGACGCAACACGGGCTGGTCATCGACAAGCGACACCTGGCCGCGTTTCACCCCCTGGTGATAAGCCAGCAACCGTCCCGACGCCTGGTCGACATACAGGTCCAGTGTCAACCGATCGCTCGCATCGGTCACATCGAACACAGCGGCATCTGAAACACTGGCATTGCTGCGGACCAGCGAGACGCTGTTGTCGAACCACTCCAGGCGTGTGACGAACGTTTCGGTGGGCAATCGTGAAAGCGACCCGCCGCGTCGATCGATCCGACCACCGCCCTGCCCTGCCCCGCCGGTCGAACGATCACCGAGAATGAGTTCAAAATCGGCGATCCCCTGACACGTCACGTCGATGCGAATTCGGAATCGATCGGGCAACTCCAGATCGGCAACCGTCGCCGCGTCGGGTGTCGTTCCCGATAATCCCCGATCGGTGAACTCCCAACCGGCTTCGCGCCGATACCGATACCGCGAATCGGCGAGCGAAGCGATCTGATCCGGCATCGTGTCGACGTCCATGATGCGGACCACGCGTTCGGCCGCAAACGACACGCGTCCGACCGCCTCGGTTTCCATCGTGATCAAATCGTCCTGCCAGGAGACGAGCACTCCGACGTACCGGCTGCGGTCATTTAGCTCAATCGCAAACCTCTTCGCTCGCTGATCACGCTCCGAATCGGTTGCGATGTCGGACTCCATGGATTGGCGACGAGCTTCCAACAGATGGTCGGTCGACAACGCGATCGGCTGGGCGAACCGTGGGTTGCTGATCCGGACCGTCCCCGCCGCCTCTGCCGCCGTCAGGCTGCCTTCGGCCGTACTCCCATCCGCCAACGAAAAACGCATCGTCGGTTCGTCGGCGTGACAGAGGACGGCGCAGCAAATCCAGCAGACCAGTGCGTATATGAAGTCCAACACCGCCGGAGCGCCCGGACGCTGGCGCGAACCGGTTGATGCCAATCGATCATCAGCCGTATGGCGCAAGCCTACGGGCACATCCCCCACGACCGCGTTCAATTTATCGTTCATAGATCGGTAGAAATCGGTAGTTCAATGCGATCGCCAGCAAGGACATCGAGGTGCTGTTGGTCACTCCGAGATCTCCATCAAAACTTCCGTCGGACTTTTGGTCGCGTTTCAGTTGCTGCACCAAGCGATCGTTCCACTGCTTCCAAACCGCGACGTCGGATTGAAAGTAGGCCTGGGCTTGATAGTAGCGCGCGTATTCGGGCCAGGTCGGCTGGGCATCACGATTGCCGACGATGTACCGCAGTGTCGATGGATAGGCCGGCAAGTCCTTGCGTCTGGCGATGGCGAGCACCAGGTTGACGATGCTGCTGCGGGCGACCGACTCGCCGCCGCCTTCGCTGACGCTGGCGTAGCCGACCGTGCCGTCCTCGGCCGTCATGCTGACGAAGTAGTCGATGGCTTTGTCGATCGATTCATCCGGCACCTCGATCCCCGCATTGCGGGCGGCCAGCAATCCCATCACGACGGCGCCAGAGACGGACGTGTCGGCGTCGCTGGCGTTGGGTGCGTACCGCCATCCGCCCCTGCGATTGTTCTTTTGTGCCGTCAATGCCGCGCGAACCGCCAACTCGGTCGCCTCGGCCAGACTGCGCCGGGCTTCCGATTCGTCGGCCGAATACAGGTCCGAATCATCCACCACCCCATAGGCCTCGCACAGGGCCAACATGCCGAATCCGTGGTGATACATGCTCGGCGAAATGTATCCGGTCACCGCCGACTGGCCGGCGATGATGTGCCGCAACCCTTTCCGGATCACATCGCGATGCGGACCAAAGTTGGGGTCTTCACCGGACGCCAGGAACGCCAACACGGCCAACCCCGTCGTTCCCGGTCCGGTACCCTCCCCCGCCGGCCAGGTGCCCCGTTCATTCTGGGTCTGCGCCAGGAAGCCCAACCCCTTGGCATAGATCTCATGAACGTCCCGCGAGACCGTCTCGCCGATGTTCGCCGACGATGATTCCACCGCAGTCTCCGCGGGTGTCTGGGCATCTGCCGAACTCGCCAACATCAGCATCGCTGCCCAGACCAGACACCGCAAGGTCCGCAACGTAGCTACGCTCGCCAGAGCGTGGAAAGCTCGGGGGATCCACCTTCTGGCGAAGGTAGCTACGTTTGCCAGGCGTTGGGGTCTACACAAGTCGGCGCGGCATCGAAGACAGGGCCCCCTCATCCCCGGCCCTTCTCCCCCGCAATGCCGGGGGAGAAGGGAGCCATGGTAGGTTGTGTAGCATCCGTCCCCTGGTCGAATCGAATCGCGGGTCGGTCGTCCCCGCAGGTATATTGCTCGCGTCCGAACCATCCAACCACTCATCGTCCCGCCTCCCCATTCGCAGCACTCCGGCGCTGTTCCAAGCGGTCGAAATACAGATCCAATCCTGACCGCCAGCGTTCGGGGACTTCGCGACGGTCGCGTCCGACCGACAGTGCGGTTGCCGACTGGCGCGTAAGGGCGAGTTGATTCAGCCCTTCGCCCAGCAACGCGATCGCCGCCTGATCGGTCTCACCGCCCTGCCCTCCCCCGGCGCTTCCTCCGCCACCGCCGCCGCCTTCAGGGCTGACCTTGTTGCTCCGCAGCAACAACTCGATCGCCTCGGTTTGCGCCGCCACGGCGACCGGTCCGGTTTCCGGTGTGACCAACGTCTTGGATGCGTCGACCATCGCTGCGATTGCCAACGACAGCACTTCGATCTCTTCTCCAAAGTTCAAGGCCCCATCGGGCAGTGCTTCGATCGTGTCCACCACGGCGTCCAATCGGTCACGCACCACATCCTGTGATTCACTCAACCGGATCGCTTCGCTGAAATAATCCGAGCTCGCCATCGCCGTGCGTCCCTGCTCGGCGACCCGAGTCTGTTCGCGCAAGGTCACTTCGGCCTCCAAGATCCGCAACACTTCCACGACCAATGCCGGTGAAAGCGACTTTTTGTTTTGTGGTCCCGATTCAGCCTGCTCCGACCCTGGATCCACCAAGTCGTCGGCCCAGCGGTCCAAGTTATCTGCCCAGTACTCGGCCACGCTGATCGAAACGCCCGGGCGCCGCACGACGCGGTCTTTCGACGCGTTCAGTTGTTCCAACACTTGCGCCTTTTTCATTTCATCCAGCACCGACTGAAAGTGCTTGATCTCACGTCGCTCGCAAAACGCTTCCAAGTCGTCCAGGACGGTTCGGACCCGCGATGCAGATTCGTTTGCGTCGGCAACGACCGATTCCAAACGATCGCCGTTCGCGTCGGCAGCCCCACCGAACGTGGATTCGATTCCGCGTCCCAATTGCATCGCGATCCGATCTTGCAACCGGCTGACCGACTTCAAGCGTTTGACCAACGTGCTGCCTTCCATGTTTCCCATCAGTTCCTTCAACTCTTCGGCGACCGCATCAAACTCCGCGACCAGATCGGTTTGATCTTCGATCGCGATCTGCAGCGCGTCTTCCTCGGCGTCCTCGGTCTCCTCTTTGTCCGACCGTTTGGAAGTGTCGATGATCGTCGTTCCCGCCAAACCGATTTGCTGTGTCGACTGTTCATCATCGCTTTGCGGGGAATCTTCCGCGGTTTCGTCACCGGGCTGTTCAGCCAGCGTCCCCTGTGAACTTTCCTGCCCCGCCAGGTCCGCGAATTTGGAATCTTCGTCGTCCTGTTTGGACGCATTCTGCTTGGAAGCTTTGTCCAGCAGATCGGCGACTCGGGGCATCCGCTGGTCGGACAATTGCTGCAGCGTCTTGATCGTCGCGGCAAGTTTTTCGACATAGTCGACCGCGACCTCATCGTTCCCGGCCGCCTGTCGCAATAACGATTCCCCCTCGGCGGTCAACGATTCCAATTGGCGACCGTTAAACGCTTCGGCGCGG
>NZ_CP036264.1:0-206995 GCF_008035925.1 Stieleria maiorica | reverse complement strand
CGCCGGTCACCTCCAGGTTGCGCAACGTGATGTTGTCCCCCCCGGTAAACTCGATCGCATAATTTCCTGGATTGGTGTTGTTCCGATCGAGCACCGCGACCTTGCCGGCGTCGGTGGGGCCCTGAATGACAATTCCGGAATCCACCGAAGAAAGTTTGAGATTCGTCGTCAGCGTGTACTCGCCGGAATCAACATAGATCGTATCACCGCTACCCAAATCGTAGGTGTTCAATAAAGCTTGGATGGTTGCCATCGGTGTCGAGGGCGTCAGTCCATCGTTGGTGTCATTTCCCGCAGCCGACGTGTATTGATTGTCGCTGAAGTCGACGTCACCTGAAATGTTCACGTAATATGCACTGATCGGTTCGGTGATCGAAAACGCATGGTCGCTGGAATCGACCTCTTGCCCCTCGCGGACCACACGAATTCGATACTGATCGCTCGGAGTGACGTCTGCGGGAATCGACCAGAGAAACTCTCCCGAGTTCGCGAGGTCCGTCGCCAGTACCGTCACCCCAGGGTCGTCATCGCGAGTAAGTTCGATCGTCACGTCACCCAGTTCATCGTGACTTCTCCACCGGATTACAAACTCTCGTCCGGCGGGAATGGCTTCGCCGCCGTTGGGTCGCGTCACCAACAGGTATTCGGTCGGACTTAACGAAGCATACGTCGTATTGCCGAAGGCTCCCAGGTTGATGAAACCGCCGTTGGGAACAGGTTCATCAGTGAAGTCGGAACCCGCGTTTCCACGGTCGATTGCCGGTGATTGCTGGGTGTCCTGAACGACCGCCGCACCCAGCAGGACCGGCAGCCCCGTGAGGGAGTCTGATACAGGGGTCTCGCTTCCCGTACTCCGCCCGTGCAAGCTTTGCAGGTGAAAATCATCGTTCCGCCCGTCATTCGATTCGTCGACATAACCAAGCACGCCGTCCGGTCCGGTCGGATTGACAAACAGCGGATCTTGCTCGATTGAATTACGGTCTTGTCCCGTCGCACTTCGCCACAGAGCCAGCGTCTCGCGGGCACCTTGCCAGTTACCGACGCGGCCACCATCAGTCACTTCGTACAGATTAAAGTCGCTGGAGAAACCTTCTTGGCTGTCACTGGCGATGCTCAGCGCCGCTCCTGACCCCACGACGACGACGTTATTTAGGAACGTCAGGTTTTCGCTGTTGGAGTAGAGCGAAACGGCATTTCCGACCGGTTGAAAGATCGTATTGTTCCGCGCCAATGCATTGTAGCTTCGGTGAATCCGAAGGCCTCCGCCGGGATTGTCGTAGACCAAGTTGTTTTCGATCTCCAATCCGCTTTGGTCAAGGTCGATGCCGTATTGGTTGGAATAGACGATGTTTCCAGTGATCCGACTATCGCCCAAGCCCACGATGCCGTACGTCGTGTTGTTGTAAATTCGGTTGTGCCGGAGCTCGCCACCACCAACGCCGTGGAGATAGGCCCCCCGATCATTATCGGTCACTACATTTTGTTTTCCGATGCCGCCGTAGCCTAGCCTCAATCCGTAGGTGCCCGTCGTGCGATGACCAGTGATCGTATTGCCGACTACAATCACCATCCCATTGGCGATCACTCCATTACCGCCGTTGCCAGCGACCACGTTGCCGAGCCCCAAGGACAAATCTTCGTTGCCAATCGTCGTCGTGCCTTGCTGCGCTGATCCTATCTGGATGCCGTCCCGCGTGTTGTTGCGGAATTCAGACGCCTGAATCGTGGCGGTCTCGGCGCGGATGGCGTAGATCCCGTAGCCGTCATTGTCTTGGACAACCAGATCGCTGAAGACGCCACTCATTTCTCGCGTCCAGATACCGTCCGATGAATTACCACTGACCACGGAATCGGTCAGATCGCGGATATAGCTCGACGCATAGATCCCGTAGCCGCGATTGCCCATCACCGTTAAATCTGTCGCCGACGAAATTCCGGCAACGGTCAGACCGCTGCCATCGTTGTCCCTTGCGGTCACATTCTCCAAGCTGCCGACACCGGACCCGACAAAAATGCCATCCGCTCCGTTGTCGATCGCCACAATGTTCGCCAGTCGCGTTGCCGACGACCCGGATTCGAAGCGCAGTCCTTCGTGCCGGTGCCCTGTCAGCAAGAGATCGCTAGCGACGAAGTTGGTCGTTCCCCCGCTTGCCCAAATGCCTCGACCGGCGTCCATCAGATCGAGCCCCGAGATCGTGACAAAGTCTGCGTCGCGGAGCTGAATCAGTGAATCGAGCCGAGTCGGGTTGACGAAATCAAACGTGGCGTCCGCCGTCTCGGCCAGCGGCCCAACCCAGGAAAACCCTTCGTCGTTTCCTTGTGAGGCGCCGCCAGAGACTTCTACGGGCGTTTGCAGCAGGTAGTTGCCGGTATCGTTGAAAAGTGTTTGCCCGGGACGCAATGCATAGGTCCGCATCACATTGGCGGGGTTCGGCTTCGGCGCATCGGGGGTTCGTCCGGTGTTTCGGTTGTCTCCGGCGGCCGAGGTGTATTCATCGCCGAGGGCAGAATTGTCGTTGACGTAGTAGGTGTCGGTCTCTTCCGGAACGGAGAAGCCTTCGCTGCTGCGATCAAACACAATCGGTGAATCGACAAGTGAAACTTGGATCCGTAAACCGTGTGTTCCGGCATCAAGGTTGGCCGCTTCCGGAGACCAGGCGAACGATCCGTCATCGACGGTTGACTCTGTGAGAGTCAACAAATGAGTAGGGCCGTCGACGTCGTCCTGCAGAAGATCGATTCGAACAAATGCACTGTCTCCATTTCCGAATGTGTTCCAACGAATCTCACGGATGTCACTTCGCAGCCAATCGGTGTACAAGTCCGGGCTGAGTAGCTGAATCGCCGGGACCGTCGGATACGCTTCCTGGGGGGGCGTGGGTTGCACTGCACCGATGTGCCGTCGTTCGTCACGGTTTTCAAGCCTCACGAAGGTGTGATCTAAAAAGGCATCGTTGGACAAACCGGTAACCGTGGTCGCCTGGAACCAATATCGAATGGATCGCGTGCCGACCGGCAAAGGGAAGGAGTCGGCGATCCGCAACCAGTCTTCAGAAATCGTTGTGGCGTTCAATTGGCGAGAGGTGAGGACTTCGCCGGCCGCGTTGAGGGCTTCCAGCTGAATCATTCCTTCGTCGGGAGACGCCGCCGAGGTCCGAACGCGACCGCCGAATTCGACCTGCAATATTCCGCTGTCGAGTACCGCCACATCCAATCCCTGTCCCGCCAAGTCGATCACTTGCTCGGCACGGACGACAGCGGTGTCACCGGGATCGAAGTAGTTGTCGCTTGAAAATGCGAAGGCCGGGTCGGTGACGGTCGATGCCCCGTCGTTGACGATCCAATCGGCCAGCCCCGATTCAAACCCTGGATTGATCAGCAGATTTGAAGTGTCGTCAACGAATGCGATGTCGTCGATGGGATCGGCGGCCAACACCGGCAAGTTGCCGAAACGCTGCCCCGCATTCGGCCAATGCAACCCAAAGTCATCGGTCGCTGCCGACACAAACTGCGGGTCAGACCACGAGGGATGGATCTTGGTCGTTCCGCGAGAATTCAGGTCGTACCTTGCCAGATCAGCTTGCCAGTCCAAGAGGTCGGTAAACTCTTCCGACCAGTGAATCAGCACACCCGAGGATCCGGCGTGGAGCAGATTGAAATCGCTGACCAAACCGGTCTGACTGACGTGGTCAAACGACAAATTCGTTCCTGAAACGGTTGCGAACAGGTTGCTGCGAATTTCGAGATGGCTGGTGGAATTGGTTGCTCGAATCCCGTCTCCGTTGGTCGCATAGAACGTGTTGTGGATCACACGAGTTCGGTCGATGTTGTTCGCAACGATCGCGACATCGCTGTTTCGCGCAAAGACGTTTTGAGAAATCTGCTGGTCGGAGCGGGCGATCAGTCCGGTGACGTTCTGGGTGATCCGATTGTTAAGGACGGCGCCGTCGAAATCCACACCGAGAATATTCGAGTGAATCGTGTTGGCTTGCTCCAGCGATGCCCCGCCCAGTTGACCGACTCCGGTCACGCCAACGTCGTTGTCATGAACGGATTGGAGTTGCATCCGCCCGGCAAGCTCAACGCCGGTCTCGTTGTCGTAGATTGCGTTGGGCAGCGTCGTCCCGGCGACGAACCCCAGGGCTGCGTCCTCGTCGGCCACCGTTGCAACGACGCCGACGCGGTGTCCGTAGATGTGGTTGGCCTCCAAGATGGTCGGCGCAGCGTAAGTCACGCCGACGTCGCTTCCGGAAATTGCGTTGTGATGGACTCGGCCCTGAAAGGATTCATTGATCACCAGAGTCTGGATCTGATTCTCGCGGATCTCGCCCGCCGCGACCGATTCAATGTGGATCGCGCCGGCTTGGTTGTGTTCGACAACGACATCGGTGCCGCCACCCGACTCGATCGAGAGCGACGTTTCAATCGTGTTGTCACGAATCAAGGCCCCCGCTGTTGCCCCCGACAGCGAAAGTGACCGGAGATGATTGCCGGTCAGCGAATACGATTCGCCGCCCACGACATCGAGCTCCCACAGCGACGAATCCCGAACAGTGACGCGTTGCGCGGACTCCAGCGACACCGAACCTGTCACGGACAGGCCTTGCAGTGTGACATCACTCGCGTCGCGAACGACCACGTTCCCGCCGATGATGGCTTGGTTGTGATTCAGGATCAACACGCCGGAATCATCAGAGCCCACGGTAAACCCCGGTTGATTGTGCTCAATGACGATGACGTCTCCCGGGCCCAATGAATGGTTGGCAAGGATCTGGGCAACCGTGCCAGAGGAACTCGTTCGGTAGACCGAACCGGTGATCGGCTCGGGACCTTGCCGAACGAAGATCGGTGAACGTCCCGATTCTCGATTCGTCCAGGAAACGATCGGACGCCCGTCAGAATCCAGTGCGATGTGATAGCCCGAAATCTGACCGCGTGAGACAACCGCGCCGCGCCCGCTGGCCTCTCCCGGAAAGGTTTCGGCGAATCGAGACCCGTTGAACGTGGTGACGTCGATCGACGATTGAATGGATGCCGAGGATCGTTCCAGCGGCAACTGATCTCGCTGCCAAGTCAGGGCGAGGGCCTGGCCATCGGATGCCAACTGCGAAGTATGACCGTGACGTGGCGCGAGAGCGTTGCCATCGATGTCGACGATTTCGATCGCCTGCCACGAAACGCCGACCAGTCGTGCCGCCTGGACCGAGCGCATGTTGGATGTGAATTGGGTCCAAGCCAGGTAGATCAAACCTTGGTGATAAACAATCGACGGTTTGCCGATCTCATCGGTCGGGATCGCCGGGCCGGCGACGATTGCCGAGCCGATCGTGTTCCAACCGGCACCGTCAAACTCGGCCGTTGTCACTTGAATCTCTCCGGCACTCAAACTGATCCAGCTCACGGCAATGCGGTTTCCGTCGATCGCCACGTCGAAGGAGAGAACATCGTTGGCCGACTGGCTGATTCCGCCGCCTGTGGCTGAATCGCTTGCGATCTCCTGCCATGTCCCTTGCGAAAATCGTCTCGCATAGATCTGACTGTTGCCCGAAGAGTCATCGATCCACAATGTGACGGGGCCGTCGTCGGTCATGACCAACATCGGGTCGCGTGCTTGCCCCGTTCCGCTGATCCCGCCTTCGCTGTCGGAATCGCCCAACGCCTCCCAGCGGTTGGAGGTCGCATTGTAGCGACGGAGATAGATGTCGGTGTCACCATCGTTTGTCTGCGTCCAGGCAACCAGCGGACGGGCTTGCGAATCGATCGCAAGCGTCGGGCTTTGGCTCGCTTGGACCGACTGGTCCAACCCGCGTCCGGTCAGGCTGCCGCCAATCTCGCTCCACTGGGTTCCGTCCCATTTGGCAACGCCGATGTGGGATGAATCGGGCGTCTGCTTTGTCCAAGCGACGTAAGTCGCTGCAACGCCCGTGACGACGGCCGGATCGCTATTCCATGAACCTTGTCCACTTAAACCATGCACCGACGCGGAACCGGACAACTCGTTCCAACGTCCGGCCACATCGGGCGCCGCGGGGAGGATTACGCGAGCGAAGATTTCCGGCGGTGTTGAGCCGGGCGCCGGATCAGGCGTAGGACTGGGGGGTTGAAAATCGGCAGGGTTGGCTGATTCGCCACTGCCGTAGTCGATCGTGTCGCCCGAACTTGTGCCCGGGTCGATGAAGTCATCGCCACCTTCACCAAAGTGCAAGTCGTTTCCGCCTTGCCCGAAGAGCTGATCGTTGCCTCCGGTATCGGGCCGACTGGGGTCGGCGAAGTCGCCGTACAGATAGTCAACTGCTGAATCGTCGTCGGATGCATTGTTGCGGTGGCCGTAAATTCGATCATGATCGGCTCCACCTACGATGATGTCGATGCCGGCTCCGCCGAAGAGCAGGTCATCGCCGGCACCGCCATCGATCTGGTCGTCGTCTGCGCCACCATCGACTTCATCATTACCGCCGTAGGCATAGATCACGTCGCGGCCGGCTTGGCCGAACAACAGGTCGGCGCCGTCGTCCGAGCCGTGCAGAACGTCGGAATCCTCTCCGCCCTCCAATCGGTCTCGATTCCCACCGCCGGCGTAAAGCACATCGCGACCTCGGCCTCCGAACAGCGAATCCGTACCCACACCACCATCCAGATGGTCGTCGCCGTCTTGGCCTTCTAGCAAGTCATCGCCGCCGCGGCCGAACAATTGGTCCTGTCCCGCCCCGCCGTAGATCAAATCGTCACCGAGATACGAACCGGTAAGTGTGTCGTTTCCTTCGTCACCGAAAAGTTGATCGTTCGAACCAGCACCGGCGTCGATGTGATCGTCACCTAAGCCTCCGATGAGAAGATCTCCGTGTGATCCGCCGTGGAGCGAATCGCGACCGGCGCCTCCATCGATTCGGTCGGCGCCGCCGGAGCCGAAGATCCGGTCGTCGCCGGTTCCGCCGTACAGCAAGTCGCCGAAGTAGACCTCGTCGCTATGATCCGGGTCATCGCTTCCGTCGGCGGATCCATAGATTCGGTCGGCGCCTTCATCGCCATAAACGACGTTGCCGATTCCGGCACCCGCGTAGATCAGATCGGATCCCAATCCGCCGGTGAGAAGATCGACACCGCGGCCGCCGTGCAGGATGTCGTCGCCGAGCTGTCCGGCGATTGTATCGTCTCCCGCATCTCCATAGAGGGTGTCGTCGCCTTCCTCCCCATCGACTTGATCGTTCCCGTCGCCGCCCGATGCAATGTCGTTCCCCAGCCCGCCAAAGAGCGTGTCTTCACCTTGGTTTCCGAACAGGCGATCATTGCCGGAGTCCCCGAAAATGGTATCGTCACCGGCCGACCCTTCGATTCGGTCCGCATCTGCACCACCGGCAAGCCGGTCGTTGCCGTCGTTGCCAAACAACTGATCCGCGCCGCTATCACCATAGAGACTGTCGGCGGAAGCGTCATCTGCGGTCGTGTCATCGCCATGACCATAGATCCGATCTGCGCCCGATCCACCACGAAGCGTGTCGGTGCCCAACCCGCCGGCAATCAGATCACTCGAAGATCCACCGAAAACGAAATCGCTTCCGCTGCCGCCATGGATTTCATCGGCACCGGATTCGCCCGACAGAATGTCGTCGCCTGGGCCGCCGTCGATCAGATCGTTGCCCGCACCAGCATAAACGAAGTCAGGTCCTTCCTCGCCGTAGATGACATCGCGGTCCGTTCCGCCGAAGACCGTATCTTCGCCAGCGCCGCCGTAAGCTGTATTGAGCCCAGAGATCAGCGTGATGACATCATCGCCGCCTTCGCCGTACACGTGGTCGTTGCCGTCTCCGGCGAGAATCCAATCCGTTTCATCGCCACTGGCGGGCAGATTCAGGTGGCCATAGATCCAGTCGTCTCCTGTGTGTCCCGCCAGCACGTCGCGCCCCGATCCGCCGTAGACCGTATCGTCGCCAATGCCCGCGAAGATTTGGTCGTCCCCGGCATCGCCCCAAAGTTCGTCATTGCCGGCCTCTCCATAAAGGAAGTCCATCGTGTCGCCACCGGAAAGGAGATCATCGCCGGAGCCACCCCAAGTTTGGTCGAAACCGGCGCCGCCATGGATGGTGTCGTGCCCGTTGTTGCCATGAATTTCGTCCGCGCCGTCTTCACCTTGGATGCGATCATCGCCGTGGCCGCCGCTGATTGTATCGTTGCCCGAGCCGCCGACGACCGAATCGTCGCCGGTTCCGGCGTGGATCTTGTCGCGTCCGCTTCCCCCCTGGATCGTGTCATCGCCCTCGCCTCCGTTGATGACATCATCTCCGTCGTTGCCGGACAATTGGTCTGCCAACGTATAGCCGGTGATCACGTCATTTCCGTCCCCGCCAAAGATGGTCGCGGGAACGGCGTACGGACCCTTGATCAGGATGGAGTCGTTGCCCGACCCGCCGTGGGCATAAACGCCGGTGATCGGAATCGTTCCGTCGCCGATGACTTGATTGATTCCGAATGCCGAAACGATCGCATATCCCTGTTCGAACACCTGGACTTCGAACACCTCATTGCCATCGATCACGTTGCCGATCAATCGCATCGCCGCACGCGGTCCCATGTTCAGGTACAGCGTGCCATCGCTGCCGATTTCACCCAGGATCGGCGGGTCAATCACGCCCTCGCAATCGATCTGCAACCGGTCCTTGATCTGCGATGAGAGCCAGATCGTTTCGGGATGTTTCAGTAGGTGAACTTTGCCGCTTCCGAAGCGGCCGAAATTGTAGAAGCCGTCGATAATCGTGTAGTCACGGATGTGAAGATCGGCGGCGCAGGCCAATTTGCCTTCCGGATAATCGTCGATAAAAACGCGTCCGTCGCGGTCGGCATCTTTCAACCTAGCCGTCGCCTCGTAACGGAGGCCGCCACGGACACCGATTTCGCCGGCGAGGCTCGCTTCCACCTCGACCCATTCGAAAACATACTCGGTGACCTTCTTTAGGACGCCGTTGATCCACTTGTTCTTTGTTTTGGGGACTCGCTCTTGGACAAGGTTGATGAAGGGGATGCCGATCTTGTGGGAGGCGATATCAAAAGTCACCTCGGCGTCGACGTCCAACTTGGTTTCATTCTTCTTTGCCGAGATGAACGGCCCTTTGACGCTGTGGAATCCCGCCGTGACATCGACAAAGAAACGCACTTCTCCGCTGGTGCGACTGGCCAGCTCGCCGGCGATCAAACCGACAGCGCCTAGCCCACCGGTGACGGGCACCAGACTCAGCAAGGAACCGGCCACCACCGGCATCAGCTCCGAAAACTCAAAGAAACGACTTCGATTGATCGTTGCGGTGACGTCATAGCGAGGCGCGTCGAACCGAACCATCTCCACCGGGCGACCGAGGAACAGCTTCCCAAAGCCGGTCTGGTTCCGCAGCACGTCGAGGGTCAGCGTGGTCCCTTCGGCGCGAAGATTACTCAGCTGAATTGCATAACTTCCTGCGGCATCTTCAAAATCGTCGGTGACGTCCGTGGAGTCACCGATGAGTTTAA
Source organism: Stieleria maiorica (assembly GCF_008035925.1). Lineage (NCBI taxonomy): Bacteria > Pseudomonadati > Planctomycetota > Planctomycetia > Pirellulales > Pirellulaceae > Stieleria > Stieleria maiorica. Next base: position 197,497 of record NZ_CP036264.1, on the reverse strand, counting down.
TGTCAACTTCCTCGCGATCGTTGCACGCCGGATTTTCGGCGGGACAAGCTTCGTCGGAAGGATGGAGCGGATCGTACCGATTGGTTTTGAACTTGAAGCCGCCCAGCGGGATTCGTACGGCCGCGAGTTCGCCCGCGTAGGCTACTCGTTCCACCGCCTCGATCATCTTGCGGAAGTCGGAAACGTTTTCCTTCACCTCTAATGGAAAAATGTCGAACAGCGTTGTTTTTCCGAACAGCTTTCGCAGAATGTCGTTCTCCGGAGTGTCCGCGGCAAAGATCGGTTCTTCAAATGCCGACTGCGGATTCCGCAGGGCATCGGCAAATTCCGAGATCGCCTCCAATTCCGGTTGGATGAACTGGGTGATCAGGCTTTCGGCCCCCAGCGTCAAGTTCTCAAACCGGATCGTGGAATGAGTGCCGTTGATATCAACGGCAATGTTCTGCACCGACGGAACAGATTGTGTCGCATAGGTCTGGTTCGACCAAATGACGTCCAGTGATCCGGCGATGGTTGATTTCTCAAACGGGGTTCCGCCGGGATCGGGAACGAATTCCAGTGGGGTACGGTAGTAAATCGCTTCAAAATCAAACTTGGTCGTCGGTACAACGTTGACGTTCGCCCCCCCGACGATTCCAAAGTCATTCAGGACGGTCGGATCATTCGCAATTTCCGACTGAAGGTTGTTCACTGTTTTTCGTGGGTCAGGATCGACGATCGACGCTGGCAGGTTGAATTCGCCGTCAACCAAGTAGCCATCGCCACTCGGTTCATCCAAATCAATCTGAATCGTGCCCGTCAGGTTGGTCCCGGTGTCGTTCAGATTCACCAGCATGCCTCCCATCCAGCCCGTGATCTCGGATGGGAAGTCGCTCAGACCCAGGAGCCGTATTTCGATTTCATTCGGATCTTCGGTGTAGATCCACGTCCGTTGGTCCACCGTGTATCCGACGCGCAAGTCGAACACGACCTTATACGACAGTGTCACGTTTGCCTGCGGATCCGCGATAAACCCTGGAATCCCAAGAGAATTGAGCGGAACCGACGTGGTGAAACTGAAGATCGGCGGTAGCACGACGAAGATATCCCGGCAAAACAGCGTCCCCGCTGGCGGATTCGGCGGGCAACTTCCGACCGACATTTCTTCGGGCGACGACGGCTCGCTACCGACAGGGGCCGATCCGCTGGACTCGAGCGAACTGACGTAACGCTCAATGGCCGCTTGTGCGACCGCATCGGAAAGATCACCGGCAAGGAAATCGGCCTCGATTTCGGCGGCAAGGTCTTCACCGAGATCCGACAGGAACGTCAGGTCGACGAGCGAATCTCCAATCAACGGCAGTCGTGCTGCCAGCGTCGTGGCTGAGGCCGCTGTTTGCAAATCACCGAACAGACTGCGAAAACTGTCCGGCAATCCGGACACGTCGGCTGTCGGGTCGATGCTTGCCAACAGCGAACCGAGATCCGGCGATGTGCCGATCGTCCCGTTGCCGGTCAACGGATCGATCGTGACGTTCAGGTGCTCCGCCAGCGCTGTCTGGCCTGCGGGATATGCAATGGGAAGGTCGGCCGTGGCTTGCCCCGTCACCGTCGAGTTGACTGTTGAGACGAGGATCTGCGACGCGTCCCACTTGCCGCCCGCAATCGTCGGCAACGAGAACGCAACGCCTGCTTCGCCGCCTTGGCCGTCATCCAAATGCAAACTGCCGCCAGCCACCTCCAGGTTCAAGGGCCCCACGATGGCATCGAAACTGACGCCATTCTGGGCCAAATGCAGTCCCACCGCCGCGGTGGAATCCTCGTGGACATAACTCGTCGCTCCCGCGACATCCAGATCAAACCCGAATACCAACTCCGCCGACGTGGTGACATCGACAGGCAACAAAAAGCTTGCGTCGCCTCGAAAGTCCGTCACGCCATCCAAATGGCTCGCCGGCACATCGGATCCAAGTTGGTAACTGTCCAGCGGTACCAATAACGGCAGGTTTCTCGTCCGAGTTTGCTGGCCGGTATCGATCGTGATCCTTAGGTCGTTGCCGCCGATCAGGTTCCAAGCCACCTGATCCATTGTCAGCCCCAGACCATCCGCGATGGTCTGGCGAAGCGTTTGCAGCGAAACGTTGTCTGTTGCTGCGATCTGATCGACGCCGGCAAGAAACTCGGGCGCGAGCGAAACAACTCCATCGATTGATGTCGGTGTAAAGGGAAGCCTGGCGTCGAGCGTTTCGGACTGATCAGCCATCTGAAGGAAATGCCCCGCAGCACGCAGCCCAGCGAGGAGTTCGTTCTTGGTCAGCGATGAAAGTCGTTCGATTTCGCTTGCATCAATGAAGGTTGCAACCTCGTCGTCATCCGATGTCAAATCCGAATCGGCCACCTGGATCTGCGGTGCGTTTCCCGAAAGGGGCAGGACATCGTCGGATACCGCGATGGGCAATGTGATTGTTCCGGATCCTGACGCGGTTGCTGTCCACGGCGTCTCGTCGGAGTCCAACGCGGCATAGAGTTCCCCAAGCGACTGGCTGGTCGAGGGACTGTAGGCGAACCCGGATTGCACCGATCCAGACGCTGACCCACCGGCCACATCGACTTCGACAATCCCGGTATTCCCCTGGCCGACCAGACCGGACATCGACAGCGTTGTGGTCGCGTCCCAATCCACGGAGCGAACGCGAATCCGCTCGTCAGGGCTGCTGACGTCGACCCCGAGTGCCAGATTGGGCTGGGAGACCATCGTTCCACTAAGCCCAAGTTCCAAGCCGGCTACCCCGCCTTCGACCGCCTCGATCGTCAATGTCGAATCGGCCGTCTCCGCTAGCGTTGATATCAACAAGACCTCTTGAAACAACTCCGCCTTCACCGGAACGGCGGCTTGGTCGAGCGCAAATTGAAGGTCCTCGACCAGGTCGGCACGGCTGGTATTGTCCGCCGTGGAAAGCTGCGTGAGCGTAATGTCCTTCGACGGACCAGAATGGACTGAGATTTGAAAATTCGCGTCGCCACTCAGAATGCCATCGCCCGGCAACTCTTCCAAGCCGAGCAGGGAAGCGGCGCGGGGCGGCGGCGGTGAGGCCAATCCCAACTCGGTCACCGACGCGTCCTCCGGATCGGCGGCAATGACCAGCACCGGGGCATTGATCGATGGCAAACTGGTCAGTCGAATGCGGCGATCCACGACTTCAACCGTCAGCCCCTCGATTCCCGAGGCAGCGATCGCGGTTTGGATGTCTGTGACCAAGTCGGCGACCGATGTGTTCGCCGGATCACGCGGAACGTGAACCTCTTCTTCCTGCCAAAGACCGAGGGCCACAGTAAAAACAGCATCGCGACTGAGCACACCATCAGCCGGCACGTCCATTTGTCCGATCAACTCCGTGTGGTGTTCCGACAAGTCGATCGCGATCGAGAGCCCCAGCTGGTCAACGACACTGGTCACCGCGACTTGACCATCCCCGACAAAATCAGTCAATGGTCCGAGTGTCATCCCCGTGTCGAAGGGAAAGCTGTCCTCGTACACGGTGACGCTGCCCAGCGGCAAGTTGAAACTGAGCCGCTGAGTGCTCTTGTGGTACGAAGGCTGAAGCTCACCGGGCTCGACTCCCAGGGCCGCCGACAGTTCTGAAAAGAAATGCTGGTAAGTCGCGATCGGCGCCTCGCGATCTTGTAACAAAGGTTCGATGACTTGAGTCGAGAGCACGGAATCGACCGGCAGCACCACATCAACGTCAGTGCCGACGATCCAAGGCGTGTCCAAGTCGCCGAGTTCACTTTCGATCGCGCGTTGCAGCCAAGTCGAAACTTGAGTGAGCGGCGAACGCAGATCGATCACCGGGACTCGATTGAAGGCGTCAAAATCATCAAAGGCCGAACCGAGCAGTTCATTATCGAATCCCGTCGCCCAAAGATTCGCGCCATCGACGATGACTTGTCCGGCCAAGGCCTGAGTTCCAGAGATCGATCCCGTTGGTGTGACGTTAAAGGACGCCGATAAAGGCGTTTGAGGTTCCACCACAACGCCGATCGACTCGACTTCAATCCCTTCGTGCAAGTCCGCCAGACGAAGGATCTCGGGATTGCCTTCGGCATCGATTGGAAACGGGATGTGCGCATTGGCTACCGAGGATACCGAACCCGTAACCGAGAGTTCTACCGCGCCGTAGTCGCCGACAAAACCGAGATCGGATTCACTGACCCCATAGGTCCACGAGATGTCGGCAGGTCGAATGAAGAATGACTGATCGGCCGATGATTCGTAGTTCGTGTCGATTCCGAAATCGAATTCGAACGTTCCCGATAAGACGAGTTCGATGACGGGGAGCGACTGGCCAGGATCGATAGTGATTCCGCTGCTTGCAAGCAGCGGTGCGGGATCCAATGTGAGTGTTTCCGAGCTTGCCAAATCAATCGTGGTCCGAATGGCGGTCTGTCCGTCGGCCTGAACGATCTGACCACCGACGAAATCTGCCAGCGACTCAAGCGTCTCTTGATCGTCCGGGGTCTGGTCAAAGTATGCTTGAATCGGCGCGGCAAGTTGGTTCGACGCGGCGACTTCGAAGCGGATCACGCTTCCCAGCGTCGGACGCCCCTGCGTCGATGCGTCTCGGCCGAACGCCAAGTGGCGATCGAGTTCCGGCTGTCCGCGAAATTCGCTCAACCACTGTGCGATCCCGTCGGCGCCTTCCAATATACTCTCTCGGTCAAAATCGCTGACGGGGGTCGCGGCGAGCAAGCGTCTCGGTTCACAAACTTCGATGGCAAGCCGGCGTCGCCGCGCGATCCGGATTTTTCGACTTAGCGTGTCTTTCTTAGACTTGGTCTCGAACATGCAGCAACCAACTGTACGGAGTTCTGGTTCCACGGGCGGTTTCGGATTGAGACGACTTCGACGGCATAGCGTACCCAACCGCGTGCGCATCGGTCCTCCAGGGATGCATGCGAGAATGCAACGCGACGATTTCAGAAATTCCCAAGATTCCTCAGAAGTGGTATTGGTCCGATGCGGCGCATCGCCACGCGGCGGTCTGCCGGTCGGGTACGATTGGGGCACGGCGTCACTCCCGGCGCGGCAATCAATCGCCTGCCCTTTTGACTAAAATGCGTCCCATGTCTGACGATCGAGGCGACACCGAAAACTGGCAACCTGGAACGACCGAAGAGATGTTACCGCGGCTCTACGGAGAACTGCGAATGCTCGCCGCCTCGTGCCTGCGCATGGAACAGCCGGGACAGACGCTTCAGGCAACTGCGTTGGTCCATGAAGCGTTTCTAAGATTGGCCGCCAGCACTTCTTCTTGGGATTCCGAGGGACACTTTTTCGCATCGGCAGCCAAGGTGATGCGTCGTGTGCTCGTGGACAATGCGCGACGTAAACAAACCATCAAGCATGGGGGGGCCTGGAATCGCGTGGAACTATTTGACTTTGATTTGGGACGCGACCCCCAAGGCGATCGGATCGTTGAACTTGATGATCTATTACACGAGCTCGCCTCGTTGGACCATCGCGCCGCCCAGATTGTCGAATTCAGGGTCTTCGCCGGGATGACTTTCGACGAAATCGCCTGTGCGTTGGCAGACAACACGTCGTCCGTTTTTCGTGACTGGGTCTTTGCCCGAGCCTGGCTGGCTTCAAAGTTGCAACCCTGATGTCCGCCGGCGGATAGATGATGAAAGCGAGTATTTTCTGTCGGTGGAAACTTAATTGAAATGAGCGGTCGCGTTTTTCGCATGTCATTTTCGGGGGCCAAGACGTGCCCCTAAACCGAAGCAGAAAAGTCATCCTGACGGTTCGAACACCATGGACAATCCAGCTGATTACCAAAAAGCAAAATCCGTCTTCTTTTCTGTGGTCGAAAACCTCCAAAACGATGACGCAACCGCATTGATCCGTCGCCATTGCAACGGCGACGCGCGGTTGATGTCCGAGGTTGAGCGGTTGGTCGCGGCACACCAGAGGGCCAATCGGGTTCTGGATGCGGCGAACGCGACTCCACCAGATTCCGACACTTACCCGCTGGCAAGCGGTGACAGGGTCGGCCGCTACGAGATCTGTGAAATGATCGGCGAGGGCGGGATGGGACTGGTCTATCATGCCAAACAGATCGAACCGCTCCAGCGCGACGTCGCATTGAAGGTGATCAAACCCGGATTGGACACACGTGAAGTGCTCGCCCGGTTCCGAGTTGAACAACAGATGCTCGCCAAGCTCAAGCATCCGAATATTGCCAACGTCTTTGACGCCGGTCAAACCGACAAAGGTCACCCTTTTATCATTATGGAACTCGTCGATGGCGATACGTTGACGGAGTATTGTGACCGCGAAAAATCGAGCCTGAAGGAACGGTTCAATCTTTTTCTCCAAGTCTGCTCCGCGGTTGAACATGCCCATCAACGGGGAATCATTCACCGCGACCTCAAACCGAACAATATTTTAATTTCGCACCAGAACGGAAAACCGCTTCCGAAGGTGATCGATTTCGGTTTGGCGAAAGCGATCAATGTTCCGCTTTCTGAAAAGCGAAAGTTAACCGCACTGTCGCGGGTCCTGGGGACGCCTCAATACATGAGCCCCGAACAGTCTCTCGCCGGGTCCGACGACGTCGATATCCGCAGCGATGTCTACTCGATGGGCGTGATTCTGCACGAACTACTGACCGGCGAAACTCCCGATGACGACGTCAAGCAAGAAACAGGATCACGCTCCCATTCTCCTACCACGGCAGTAAAATCGGCGTGGGCCAAGAAGCCAAGTCGTCGATACAAACGACTCTCGTTGGAAAGGCGTGCGGAAATCGCGGCCAATCGAAGCCAGAGCCCGTTGCGACTTGCCGCACAGTTATCCGACGATACCGATTGGATCGTCGTCAAAGCGTTGGAGCATGAGAAAAGCCGTCGCTACCAGACGATCACGGCACTGTCGCGCGATCTGGAACGTTTTTTGAATGGCGATCCGATTGACGCTCGCCCCCCCTCGCCGATCTATCACTTTCGCAAGCTGGCTGAACGCTATAAGGGCGCCTTTGGAATTCTCGCCGCCGTGCTTGTGTCGGCGATCGCGATCGCTGCAGTCAGCTTTCATCAAGCTCAAACGGAACGCAATCAACGACGTCAAATCGGCATTTTGTTGGACCGTGTCGAACGCGAACGTTTGCGTAACAATGAATCGCTCTATGCCGCGGACATTCGAATTGCCGCCGAATCACTTGCTGATGGCGATGTAGCCCAATCCATCGCATTGTTGAACCGACATGTCCCAGAGCCAGCCAATCCGACGCGATTCGACCAAGATCATCGGGGCATCGAATGGTCCCATCTATTGCAGAAAGTGACGGCGACCCGAACAGCATTCTCGATCTCCAACGAACCACTCAATACACTCGCGATTCGGCCGGATCAAGACCGTCTGGTTGCCTCGGGCGACCTCGGATTGCTTCACGATTTCGCGTTCGAGTCGGGGCAAACGAAACCCTGCAACATGGGATTCGGCGCCATCAACACGCTCGCGTTCTCACCTGACGGGGCGTTCTTGGCGGTCGGGGGAAACAAAGGAATGATCCGACTGACGAATCCCACCGACTTCGCCACGGTTGCTGAGTATTCGTTTGATGGAATCGAAGTCCTGGACCTTGAATTCTCCCGCGACGGCACGCAATTGTTCGCCTCGGGGCGAAGTCCCGATGTTCGTGTCTACGATGTTGCGACCGGATCAATACTTGGTGTGCTCAGGTTTCACGCCAAGACGATTGAATCGATTTGCATTTCCGCCGACGGCAAATCGATCGCTTGCGCATCGGATGACAAAATCATCTCGCTGTGGAACGTCGCGGATCGAAAGCTGATTCGCAGCTCGCCGCCGGCCAAACATCGGCTGACGAACGTGGCGTTTGGCGCTGGCGGCCGTACGATCGTCTACGCGACGGTCAAAGGCAACGTCGAAGTTCGATCGGTACCTGACTGGGAACTGATTCACGCCGAAACGCTTCCCAGTGCCGTGCAATCCCTTGCCATCTCAGCCGATGGGAACCGGGCCGCAGTGGGGTGCCGCTCGGGTGTGATTCACCTGCTACCTGCCGATGACCTTACTGAAAATCGTAACACCCGTGTTGGCTCACCTGGCGCGTTGAAGTCGATCTACGCGCATCGTGGGCGTGTCAATGACGTTTTATGGCTGGACGAAGAACAGATTGCCAGCGTCGGTGGAGACGGGGCGTTGGTGGTCTCACAATTGGATGTTCGCAACGAACATCAACCGCGCGACGCAATGCCGGTAAACCGAATCAGTATTTCCGATGACGGCAGGTGGTTGGCGACACACGACTACCGGACGGTACAACTGGTCGACACCCATACTCACCAGGCGCGACAGGTTCCGACGATCAACACCGATTCAAGGCTCGCCGGAATCTCGTTCTTCCCCGGAGAGCATCGATTCGCTGTTGCCACCACCGACGGGAAACTGATCGCAGCGCACGCCGAGGATCCCGATCAAGGTGAGGTGTTCACCTTGCCCGAAACAGCAGATTTTTCTGACCTCATATTCTCTGCCGATGGGGGACGATTGTTGTTGTTTAGCCGAACCGACGACGTTCTTGTCGTCGTCGAACGGCCGGGATTGGAAATCGTTTTCCGTGCCAGTTGTCCCGACGCTTACACCGCAGACCTGACGCCGGACGGCAATCATCTGGTAACAAGCTACCGGGGTGACGTCATGGTCTACCACGTCGACTCTGGTGACCTGATACGAACCTCCTTGAGGCATCACAGCGAAACCATCGCTGACTTGAAATTCGATTCCAACGGTCGGCACGTGGTGACAAGCAGTGACGATCGCACCATTCGAATCTGGGACCCGTGGAGTGACGCTCCCGGTGAGTTGATCGGCGTTTTTCCAGGTGGCGTCCCCAGAACGCTGGCGCTCAGCCAAGACGACCGAACACTTTTTTCGGTCTCGCGTAGCGGTGAAGCCTGGGGCTTCAATGTTCCAGCCCGACAAAAACTCTTTCCGATCATGAAAGCGCGGGGAGAATTTTTTGATTGCCGGCTGTCAGGTGACGACTCTGTCTTCGTAACACTTCAGGAAGGAGGCTTGATCCATTGGATTACACTCAGCGGCGATTTTAATTCCGCGACAGCCCGCCCTCGTTCCGGTCCGCCAATCAAAGCGGATACGGTGGGCAATGGCAGCATCAACGAGTGATTTCCAGAGGACGCCTGTTTCCGCCACGAAAGACTCACGGCAACAAAAAACGCCGATGGCGGGGGGAGGCCATCGGCGCTTTGACGCGGAAGTGATTCGCGATCAGGACGTCGCTTGGGAGGGTCGCCGCTAGGCGCTCTTGGTGGTTGGCATCTGGAACAGCTTTTGCTTTCCGGCTACCACGTCCTCGTCGATCGTGTACACCTTGCCCTCTTCTTGCTCGGGCAATTCGTACATGATGTCCAACATCACTTCCTCCAGAATCCCCCTCAGTCCCCGGGCTCCGACGCCTTTGTTGAGGGCCTTGCGGGCGATCTGGTGCAGTGCTCCATCGGTGAAGTGCAACTCGCAATTCTCCATCTTGAACAGCGCTTCGAACTGTTTGGTTAGCGCGTTTTTCGGTTCACGCAGGACTTGGACCAAGCCCTCTTCATCGAGTTCTTGCAGGTAACTGACGACCGGCAGACGTCCGACAAGCTCGGGGATCAGTCCGAACTGCATGACGTCCTCGACTTGAATCTCGGCGACCAACTCGCTGTGCGTCTGCTCGTTCAAACGTCCGGCGCCTTCGCCGAAGCCGAGCGTCTTGTGACCCAGTCGGTCACGAATGATGTCTACGATCCCGACGAAGGTTCCGCCGACGATGAACAGGATGTTGCTGGTGTCCAACTGGATGTACTGCTGCTCGGGATGCTTCCGTCCGCCTTGGGGCGGCACGTTGGCCACGGTGCCTTCGAGCATCTTGAGCAGACTTTGCTGGACGCCTTCACCGGACACGTCGCGTGTGATCGAGACGTTGCCCCCGGTCTTGCCGATCTTGTCGACCTCGTCGATGTACAAGATGCCTCGCTGGGCGGCTTCGACGTCGAAGTCGGCCGCGTGCAACAGTTTCAGCAACAGGTTCTCGACGTCTTCACCGACGTAGCCGGCTTCGGTCAACGTCGTCGCGTCGCCGATCGCAAAGGGCACGTCCAACATGCGGGCCAGCGAGCGGGCCAACAGCGTTTTACCGCTGCCGGTCGGTCCGACCAACAGGATGTTGCTCTTTTCGATCTCGACATCGCTGCTGCCTTCCCAATCACTGGTCAATCGCTTGTAGTGATTGTGGACGGCGACAGCCAAGACACGTTTGGCGGACGCTTGGCCGATCACGTATTCGTCCAGGTGCTCGACGATCTTGCGCGGCGAGGGGATGTCGCTGAACAGCTGTTTGCTCGGACCGCGACGGCGCTCCTCCTGTTCCAGGATCGACTGGCACAGATCAATACATTCGGCGCAGATATAAACGTCGCCTGGCCCTTCGACCAATGGACCGACGTCACGATAGCTCTTTCGGCAGAAGGAACAGAACGCGTTCTTCTTGTTCGACGAGCTACTGCGCGTGGTACTGTTGTTATCCTTGACGGGCATAAACGACTCCTTATGTGCTCTAATCGACTCGTCCGCCGGTCGACCACGTAGGGAAGGTGTTGGGGGACCGGCCCAAGCCGATCCTCCGCCACGCTACGTATCCAGTCGACAAGCGCGGGACGCGCCGATTGAAAGCTTCAAACGGTTCGGCCCACAGCCCAAGCATCTCTTTTGCGTCATTGCTGGGAAGACGATGATGCATCCGGTGATGCGCCATCCGCTTCCGAGCGGGAGGTGAGTTAAAAGAGTCGTCCGTAACGGATGCCTGAGCCCTGGTTGGTAAACTTAGTGGGTAAATGGTTTCCGAAGCCGATTGCCCAGGAATATTGGGAGGGCCAACTGCGGAAAAGGTGGCATCGTGCACGTCGAAACAAATTGATTCGTCACTGAATCAATGGAAGGTTCAATCCGACGAAGATCGTCTCAATCGTTACGACCGGCCGCCGTCTCGGCGGTCGAGCGTTCCTCCGGAGCGTCCCCTTCGTCGGAACCGTGGGATGCTGCCTGTATTGTTCGGAATTCCTCCTCGCTGATGTCACCTTTCAAACGCATTTCTTCCAAGTTTAAGAGGTCATCGGAGGTCGAATCCCAGTCTCCATTGGTGTAGTCGCGCAACCTTGACACAAGGAAAAATGCGGCCGCAGACACGATGATCAAAATCAGCAGTGCAAGACCAGCCTTCACGGCCGGATCACTCAATAATTCCATCACCATCGTCTCTACCTGCCGCCTCGCCCGCCGGCCCAAGGCCGAGTCACAGGCTGCTTGATTGGCCGCCTACCATTGTCGCGCCGGCGACCACCCGGTCGCCCTCCGCCCGAAAGCGGGGACGTTCCGGGGTCAAATTCATGATACGACTGTCCAACCAACAGGGTCCAGCAGATTCGCCCTCGTGAAACTCTTTTTTCGTGTTTCACGGGGTTTGAGTCAACATCGATCTCGGAATTCGCAGCTGCTCGCCGGTACGACGTCCTTTCCAGGTCGTCGCGCGGAGTCCCACGGACGACGGCCCGGAAGAGCCATCGCACCCCGACAGCAGCGACCGTCATGAGACGGAAAGCCCCTCGAAGTTCCGCATCCGTCACGACGGATCCAACAACGCCAACGCCTCCCGCGCCGACACCAACCCCAATCGCCCGTGACCGCAACAACGGAACACCGCCGGGCCGCCGTACCCGCTCTCGGTCATCACTTCCCAGACCCGCCCCAAGTCGATGTCGCCATGACCGAACCGCTGGTCACAACCGCGTTCCAAATCCGGTTCGCACAGATACACGCAACTCAATCGGTGCTGTAACCGTGCCAACCGGGCGCCGATCGGGAATTCGCCTCCCAATAACATCTCCCCGACATCGGCCGCCAAACCCAACGCCGCGTCGGTCCCGATCCATTGTCCGAAACGCTCGAAATGGGCCACCGTGGCGATCGCATGCTCGGACACCGGCCGCAACGCCAGGTTCACGCCCAACGACGACGCCAGCTGCACCAGCGGGCTGATCGCGCCAGCCAACCGCTCCAAAATTTGTTCGCCGTGATCATCCGTCTCCGCCGCATCGCGCTCGCGCGGGCACACGCGGCCTGTGGAAAACGTGGTTGCGACCGCGCCCATTTCTGCCGTCCGTTCGATCCAGCGGCGAATCTGGGCGGCCGCCGCATCCCGAATCGCCGCGTCTTGGCTGGCCAGGGAATAGGGATCAATGCTGTCCGGATCATCGTAGAACAACGCATCCAGGTCGATCACGATCGCGACCCCGTGCTCCTTGGCCGTCCCTGCGATCTCCGCCGACACCGCGTCGAACCAGGGTGTGTCCAGATCCCAGCGTCCACGACAGGGCCGAATCGCAACGGCGCCGAATCCCAGCTCAGCCAGCTTGGGGATCAACGTCGTCGGTTGGTGGAACTCCAGACTGCTGCAATGGAACCCCGGCGTCATCTCACGTCACCCGCAATCGCGTCGCAAGCAACAACGCCGGGGCGACGAGCGCAAAGACGATCACGGCCCAGACCGGTCCGGCACCCAAAAACGCGAACGCCGCCGACAACGGGATGATCGTCAAAATGCTGATCCGAATCAGATTTCCGATCACCGCCGGTTCGGGATTCATTTGGGCCCGCAACCCGCGCAGAAAAATCGGAAACAGAATCAACCCGATCAACATTCCGAACTGACCCGCCGACGGCACCGTCCAAGAGGCGCGGGTTTCCGGCGGAGCAAATCCGGGTGCCAGTGCCAACATCACACCGCCGATCAGCATCACGACAAAGCCGGTCCGCAGGTTGACCAAGTGACCGCCGACCGCTTCGTCGCGGGCCACCGTGGTGATTCCCATCACGTACACACCGAATCCCAGCGCGATGGCCAGGACGTGTCGCGGAACAAGCGGCATCCCTTCGGCGAGCTCCAACAGGGGAGACGCGCCCAAGAGAAAGCTGAGCACGCGGCAGCCGCCCATCGCCGCCGGCGCGATCGGCGTCGGTTTGAGCGGCCCGTTATAGGCCACAATCAATCCGGCCAACGCCACCGCGATCGCCGCCGGCAACCAGGTCGTCGCGTGACCGGCGGCAGGCACGTATCCCGATGCCGATGCCAACAACACACCCAGAATCAAAAACGCCCAACCGGCGGACTTAGCGGTGTTGACCGAGATCGCGCCACTGGCGATCGGCCGCATTTTCCGCTCCGCCTTGTCTTTCTCCAAATCGAAAACATCGTTCAGGACCATGCCGGCCCAATAGAGCGCGACGCCGGCGGCGAGCACCAGCGCGAACCGCACCGGCGGTGCCGGCCCGCCGGCGACCAACAGGAACGCCGCCCCCACGTCGGCCAACACCGTGAACACGTTGGGCAGACGAACCAGTTGCATCCAGGCCAGGAGCGGGCGTTGGGAAGGCGGATGCGGTGGAGTTGGCTCAGCGGTCAACGATTCACTCTTCGGTTGCGGGTTCTTCCGAATCGCTCTTTGAATCGCCGTCCGATTCCTGTTCCAGGTTGGACTTCAAATCCTCCAACAACAGCGACATGCGTTGCTTTTGGCTTCGCGAAACCCCGTCGGCAAGCTCCACGCCTTGTTCGGCGGCTTTGATGGCTTCGTCCCAACGCTCCTCGACCGCATGCAACCGCGCGATCAGTTCCAGCATCGCGACCTTGCCGTCGTCTTCGATGTTTTCCATTTCCTTTCGCAGCGCTTCGATCACTTCGCCGCCGAGCGGTCCGATCTTTCCACCGTTTTGAACGATGTTGTAAAGCGTCATCGCGTGGCGGAACAACGCTTGGGGATTCCCCTCGGTCGCCTTGCGTTCCTCTCGATAGAACGCAAAGTCGGCTTCGGTCGGATTGCCGGACAGGAAGTTGAATTGCGGCTGGACGACGCGTTGAACCGTGGTCAGCCGTTCTTTCAAGTCCGCGTCGTCGGTCTCGGCGATTTGGTCGGCGAGCATTTTGCTGGCCTCGTCGAACCGTCCACGACCGGCGAGTTGATCCAGCCCTTGAAGGATTTCCTGGAACTTTTGCTCGCGTTCGATTTCCGCTTTAAAGGCTTCGCGGTCCCAGCTGTCGTTCAGAACGGCCCCCAGCGGCTCTTCCAGTTCACCCGGGTGGCCGATCCATTCGATGATACCCGTCTTGCCGACCAGGAATGACGTCGGGATGCCGTTCTGGCCGGCGGCTTCCATGTAATCGCGTTGGGTCGATCCGTCAGGGTCGGTCGTCAGCGTGTACGGCAGGGTGACTTCGGCGAACGAGACGTCTTTGCCGGGATAGGGTTTTGCCAGCAAAGCTTCGACTTCATCGACCGTCTCATCCGAAATACTGATGATTTGGACGCCGTCATTGCGATGTTTGGTTTGCAACTCGGCCAGGTGCGGCATGCTGGCGATGCAGGGTCCACACCAAGTGGCCCAGAATTCGACGACGTAGACATTGCCCGCTTTGAATTCGGACACACGCGTGTCGTCTTCGTGGAAATAGTGCTCGATGTCCAATGCGGGAGCTTTCGATCCGATCCCGAGCGAGGGTTCGGCTTCGGCCGGTCGCAAAGTCAACGCGGCGACAACGGCACAACAAACGGCAAACAGGGCGATACGTTTCATCAGTGAGATCTTGAGAGGTGCGGGGGGAGTAACGGTGGGTGAGGAGGCTTCGATTCCGCCGGTCGGGGCGTGAGAATCAGGCAGGGATTGGGAGTCAGGTTTCTTCATTGCCCAAACATTCTACGAACCACCGGATCAGCAGCAGAGTGCAATTCACGACCTTTGGAATGGTTTTTGACCGCCAATCCCCGACACGCGACCCCCGAAGCCGAGAATCCTCCGCCCCACTCCACCGGGGTCTGTCCCCGCTTGCCTCGGGGTCTGTCCCCGACTGAGCATTCCGCCGGGGTCAGCATTCCGCCGGGGTCTGTCCCCAACGGATCGGGGTCTGTCCCCACGGGATCGGGACCTGTCCCTAAGGGATTCGGCTGACGGAGAGAGAACCCACGGATGGCAGGGCGTACCCACGGATCCCCTGCCGCGACCTATCCGTGGGTACGCTTTGCCATCCGTGGGCACATTCAGCTAGCAATTCTCGCGGGGTCTGTCCCCGATTCAGGGCGTTGCAAGCATTCGCCCGGGGTCAGCATTCGCCCGGGGTCTGTCCCCGCTCCGCCGGGGTCTGTCCCCGGATCGTGATCCTCCTGGGGTCTGTCCCCACCGGAGCTTTGCGAGCATTTCGCCGGGGTCTGTCCCCGGTTGCGGGGCGGGACGACGCTGATCCTTCGAAACTTCTCTGTCTGGTCGGGGTTTAGTTGCGCTGACCGCACTCTGCGGGTTCTTCTTCTCCATTTTCTTCTGCTCGGGAGCTGTTCTGCCATGACCGACCAAACTCGCCACCAACGTGGGTGGATCTTTCGGCGCCCCTTGGTCCCCGCCGTCGTTCTAACAGGAAGTCTGGTCGTCGCGTCGGCAGCCGGCGCGGCGGAATGGCGACGATTCCTGGGCCCCCAAGGCAATTCGATCAGTCCCGATTCGACACAAGTCCCCGAAACCTGGAGCGACAACGAAAACGTCAAATGGAAAGCCGACCTGCCCGGCCAAGGGGTTTCCAGCCCGATCGTCGTCGCCGGAAAGGTCTTTGTGACCAGCTACTCGGGCTACGGCACCGGCGGTGAAGACGAAAAGATCGAGGATCTGAAACGTCACCTGTCCTGTTACGACGCGGTGACCGGCGACCTGCTGTGGAGCAAGACGATCGATGCCGTCCAACCCGAAGATCCCTACAGCGGGATGGGAGTCCCCGCCCACGGCTACGCCAGCCATACGCCGACCAGCGACGGTAAACACGTGTTCGCCTTCTTCGGCAAAAGCGGCGTGATCGCGTTTGATTTGGAGGGCAACGAAATCTGGCGAAACAGCGTCGGCACCGGCAGCGGCCAGCAACGCTGGGGTTCGGCGTCCAGCCCGATCGTTTATCAATCGGACGCGCAGACCCTGGTGATCGTCAATGCGTCGGACGAAAGCGAATCCCTGTTCGCCTTTGACGCGGCCACTGGAAAAGAAGTGTGGAACACGCCCGCTGGCGATTTGGCCAGCACGTGGAGCACGCCGAATCTGGTCAAAGCCGCGGACCGCACCGATTTGGTGATCACCGTCCCGGGCGAAGTCTGGGGGCTGAACCCCGAAACCGGAAAATTGCGTTGGTATTCACGGGGCACCACCGACAACACCGCCTCGGCCAGCCCGATCGTGATCGACGACGTCGTGGTTGCAGTGGGTGGTCGCAGCGGTGAAGCAGTAGCGGTTAAGGCGGGGGGCAAGGGTGACGTCAATGAATCGCACGTGGTCTGGGATGCCAATATCCCGTGTCGATTCGCGACCCCGATCCACCACGATGGCCACCTGTACGTCTTCAATAGCGGTGTACTGAGCTGCTATGACGCGAAAACCGGCGAGCGGGTCAACCAAAAACGGCTGGCCGCCAGTCGTGGTGGCGGCGGGAACCGCGGCGGCGGAGGTCGCCCCGGCGGCGGTTTCGGCGGCCCCGGCGGTGACCGTGATCGGAGCGATGACCGTGATCGGGGCGGTGATGGGGAGCGAGATGGAGGCCGCGGGCGGGGCGGCTTTGGCGGTCCCGGAGGTGGTCCCGGCGGCGGATTCGGCGGTCGTCCTGGAGGCGGCGGGGGTCGCGGCGGGTTCGGTGATCGACGCAACCAAGAATACGCGACGCCCGTGCTGGCCGACGGCAAGATCTACGTCGTTGCACCCGGCGGCGAAGTCTATGTCGTTGGCGCGACGCCCGAAATGGAACTGCGACAAACCAACACGCTGACCGATGATTCGGGCTTTTCCGGATCACCGGCGGTCAGCGACGGCAGACTTTATCTCCGCAGCGGATCGGCACTGTATTGCATCGCCGAGTAGGGCGCGCTGGGTTTCGTCGAGGCGGCGACGGGAGTCAGCGTGTCAAAACGTGGTCCCCGCGATTATCGTTTTCCGATTGATGCGGTAGAATCGTGGACCGGTCTGGCCGTTCGCACCAACTACCCTTCGTCGTCACCTTGCTCGCTCGACTTTACGCCCGCATCGTTTTCTGGCCGACGCTCGCCTGGAACTTTCTTCTGGGCCGCGTGTTGCATCTTCGCCACTGGTGGGACCGCATCGACAGCCACGTGATCGTCGGTGCGTATCCCTTTGCCGGTGACGTCGCATCGCTGCGTGGTGAAGGCGTGCGTGCGGTGGTCAACACCTGCGAAGAGTACAAAGGCCCGATGCTGCAGTACGAACAACACGGCATCGAGCAACTGCACATCCCGACGACCGATTTCACGCACCCGCAATTGCGCGATGTGGAAGCCGCCGTCGAGTTCATACAAAAGTACAAACTGCAAAACGACAGTGTTTACATTCACTGTAAAGCAGGCCGTGCCCGCAGCGCGACGATCGCGATGTGCTGGTTGATCAAGTACGGCGGCATGACGGCCGAGCAGGCGCAGACTCACCTGCTGGACGCTCGCCCGCACATCAATCCGAAACTGGCAAGCCGCCCGGTCGTCCAACAATTCCAGGCGGCACTCAAAGCGGCAGAAAGCGAAGCAGGCCTTTTCCCGGCGATTGAAGAACCCTTGGCGGCAAGCAGCCCCCCGGACACCGAGCGACCCGATATCTTGTTGTAAACGCGCTTTCAATCCCTGCAGCTGAGTCCACATCGCCATGGACGGACCCGAACTCACATCGACAGAGAATCCGGGGATCGATGCGGACACGATCAGCACCCTTCGGCTGGCGATGCTGCCGGGCATCGGACCGCGAACCCTGACCGCGCTGATCGACGCACTCGGTTCGCCACAACAGGTGTTGGACGCCGATCCAGGACGACTGGCCGTCGTCCCAGGCGTGGGGCCGAAACTGATCCACACGATTCGCACGGCGTCGCACCACGTGGACACCGACTCGATCGTCCAGTGGTGTCGCGACCACGACTGTGATTTGCTTCGCAAAGGCCACCGCGGCTACCCACGACCGCTGGAAGACCTGCACGACGCTCCGCCGATCTTGTTCGCCCGCGGCCGGCTGACTGATGCAGACGAGTTGGCCGTTGCGATTGTCGGCACCCGACACGCGACGGCCTACGGGACCCGCCAAGCGGATCGTCTCGCATACGGATTGGCCAAAGCCGGCGTGACGGTGGTCAGCGGGATGGCGCGTGGGATCGACGCGGCGGCACACGAGGGGGCCTTGTCTGCCGGCGGGCGAACGATCGCCGTGTTGGGCGGGGGACTGGGAAAAATCTATCCGCCCGAGCATGTCGGCTTGGCCGACGCGATCGCCGCCGACGGCGCGGTGATCAGCGAATATGCCCCCGACGCCAAACCGCGCGGCGGCATGTTCCCCCAACGCAACCGAATCATCGCCGCGCTCTCGCTGGCAACCCTGGTGATCGAAGCCCCTGACCGCAGCGGCTCGTTAATCACCGCCCGGCTGGCCGGCGAACTCGGCCGCGACGTCCTGGCGCTTCCCGGTGCGGTGACCAGTCGGGCCTCCCGAGGGGCAAACCAACTGATCCGCGACGGCGCGACGCTGGTCCAGACCGTCGACGACGTCCTGGAATCGCTGGGGCCGATGGCTCGCAGCGTGCAAACCGACGACGGTCACGAAGTGCGGAATCCGGCCGAACTGAAACTCAACGAACTCGAACGCACCGTGCTGGAATCGGTCGACGCCTCCCCCACGTTGATCGATCAGGTGATCGCCCGCAGCGGATTGCCGGCCCACCAGGTCATGGCGACCATCAGCGTGCTGGAGATCCGACACCTGATCCGCCGCCAAAGCGGCCAATACGTCATCCGGATTTAACGCACTGCGGGCGTGATGGCGGGCAGTCGGGCACTGGCGCGATCGGGGAACGAATCGTAGACTAGTGCTCCGCCGCGGCTCGGTGTTTCGCTAGCGGAACTCGTCAAAGTTTCGCTCTGTCGCGACGACGCCGCACCGGGGGACCGAAAGCCTTGGCGGCTTCCGCTACGATACAAATCCGCGAATTGAGCTGTGGTAAACGGCTAGCATGATCGCATCGATTTCGAAGCATGTACTCGTGACACGCATTACCGGCTTTTCCTACTGGGCCCCATGACCGAGACCTCCACCGTCGCGCTTGCGGCCAATCAGATCCACCGGGGCGACTGCATCGAAAAGCTGGCCCAGATCCAACCCGGATCGGTCGATCTTGTCTTCGCCGACCCACCTTTCAACATCGGGTACAGCTACGATGTTTACGACGACCAGCAATCACACACCGATTACTTGGACTTTTGTCGCGGCTGGATCAGCGGTGTTCACCAAGCGCTCAAACCGGACGGATCGTTCTGGTTGGCGATCGGCGATGAATACGCCGCCGAACTAAAACTGTTGTCCCAAGAGATCGGTTTCTCTTGTCGGTCATGGATCATTTGGTACTACACGTTCGGGGTGAACTGCGTCCGTGGATTCAGCCGATCGCACACGCACCTGTTTCACTTTGTCAAAGACCCCGAGCAATTCACCTTCAACGGTGACAACCCGATGGTGCGTGTTCCGTCGGCACGGCAGTTGGTTTACGCCGATGCCCGTGCCAACACCAAAGGACGGCTGCCGGACAACACCTGGATTCTGCGTCCCCAAGATGCGCCCCAGTTGGGATTCAGTCCCTCGCACGACACCTGGTATTTCGCCCGCGTCGCGGGGACCTTCAAGGAGCGCGAAGGTTTCCACGGATGCCAGATGCCCGAACAGTTGCTCGGCCGGATCATCCGCGTTTCCAGCAACCCCGGCGACCTGGTGCTGGACCCGTTCGGTGGCAGCGGCACGACGTTGGTGGTCGCCAAGAAACTGGGGCGTCGATTCATGGGCATCGAATTGTCCGAGGACTACGCCACGAGGATCAGCGAGCGATTGTCGGCCTGCAAGTCCGGTGACCCGCTGGACGGCCCGGCCGACCCGATCAAGAGCGCCCCGACGACGTCCAACGGAAAGAAACGCACCGAGTTCCGCGACGGTCGCCCCGTGATCCCCTTGGATGACCGCAACCGGAGCGTCATCCAAGCCGCCTTTGCGGCCGTCTCCAAAAACCACAGCGCCGAAGAATTGTTGTTCGACCCGATCCGCAACGCGCTGTTCGTGCGAGATTGCAAGGACGCCAAACTGCTCGGCGACGCGCGAACGTGGAACGAGTTTCTGTTGCAGCTTTCCAATCTGGGGCAACTCGACGGCGAAGGCAAACACAAAAAGCTCTCGCTGAAGACCATCTTGCCGTGCTGCGATGCCGCTGAAATCGCCTTCCAAATGCTATCGGTCGATTACGCCTTGGACCTGGAACAGATCCTCTGCACCCCCGACGCCGCGGCGGAGTTTGACGGAATCGCCAAACTATTCGGCGACGACCATTCGGAGATCGATTATCGCACCGCGCTCTGGCACTTTCGGCGGATCGCAACGGCGGACAAAATCACGCGGGCGGTCAAGAAACGCGCCGCCGAATTCGCCGGCGAAGTCCCGCCGGCAGCGGAAACCATCGATTCGTATCTCAGCAACTGTGACGAACAACCGGTCGCGGGCGTGTATGCAATCTCCGATCCCGATTCCGTCCTGTTCATCGGCCAGACGACCGACATCGCCGCACGGCTGCGACAGATCCAAGTCAGTGAAGGTTGGAGCAAATTCGAACCGACCGAGGTTCAGGTCTGGCCGATCGAAGACGTCAAGCAAGCGTTGGTGCTTCGCTGTTTGTTGGTCACGCAGCATAAACCGTGGTTGAACGCCCATTTCCTGCATCAGCCGATCGCGACGACACTCTTTTAGACCATGTCGCAAAAGTCCGACCAGCCGATCCCCCTTGAAGTCACCCGCGGCATGGCGGTGTTGATGGGTGTTGTCATGGCCGTCGCCTGGTTTGGGGCCATCGGGGATCCGCCCGAAGGCCGGTTCGGCCGGCGTGGAGGCCACGCGTTCGGGTCCTGGACCACACCGGACATCGTGCCGATCCTGGAGCAGACGGTCGAGTCGTCGGAATTGGGGCTGCGAATCAATCCGGTCGACGGTTACGTGTTTTTCCGCATCAACCAGCCCGGCGATGCCGGGCGGGCGGCATCGGCGATTTCGTTTATCAACCGAAACGCATCGATTTTAGGGCAAATCCGGTCCTTCACGCCCGGCGTCACGGACTGGCCGCCCACCGCGGACGATTTTCCGCCCTCGGTCCAGCTGGAAATGGGCGACGAAGACGCGACCGAGCCGGCGGTGCTGCGCGTCGGAGCGAGTGACGATTTTCAGCTCCAGGTGCAAACGATGCGTTACGGCCAGGCGACCATCCACTGGGCGTCACCGCGGAAAAGCTCGGCCTGGCCGCTGCGGGTCCACCTGGGCAAATGCGCTGTAGGTCACCGGACGCTGCTCGTTTCGGTGTACGAAATGGACGCCCAAACACCGCCCCCCGACTACCAACAGGGGCCGATCGCCGCGCTGGCCCAAGCCTTGGGGCCGCTGTAATACGTCGTGCCGGTGCTTTCGAGGGCGTTTTTTTCTCAGGTCGACCGAACTCCACCTGCAAATCTTTCGCCGTTTCACTATCTTCGCTTCTGTATCGCATTCCCCACCCCCCGGTCCACCGTCAACTCGGATGTAACATGACACGACCTCGCCCCCGTCGCGCCCTTGTTTTGCTCGGCCTGTGGGTCGTCGCGCTGCCGAACGTCCTCGCCGCCCCAGACGTCCTGTCCGCCCAAGACGTCTCGCCCAGCGAAGGGCTGCCCGCACAGATCGCCGCGGCGGCGCGACAGTCCGCCGACCAGTTGGATCCGAACCGGATCGCGGGGGTGGATCCGAGCGGCGCGGCGTTCCAAGCAGCGATCGACGGGCTGCGCGAGCACTTGTCGAAAACGGCGACCGAAGCCAACGCCCAAGCCTGGATCGATTACCTGGAAATCGAACCCGCCCTGGAAGCGATCGCGTCAGAGGTTAGCGATGTCGACGTGGCAACCAAAGCCACGCGGATTTCGCAAAAGGCCACCGGAATCCACCCGGGGCTGGAAGTGCCGGCGGTCCGAGACGTCCGCCGCACCGCCCAACAATACAGCAACGCGCTGCGGTTTCGCCGCAAAGAACGAACGACGGCGTTGCTGGGTCAACTGCTGGAGCGGGCCGCCGACCAATGGACCGAAATGACGACCAGCCCCTCGCCGGATGAAATCGCGACGTTGCGGTTGTTGCTGGAGCTGCTCGAACGGACCGATCAACCCGTCGCATTGGTCGACCGCACCCAAACGCTGTTTTCGTCGACCAACCTGCATCTGACCGTGGATGAATCCTTGGTCGGGCGGGTCGCCAATCGCAGGGTCGACCAATCGTCCGCCGTGCGCGAATGCATCCTGGGCACACGCATCGTCGGCAACGCGCTGCTGACCGGGGATGTGACCGCGACCCTGCTGCCGTCGACCGGAAGCATTCGCATGCAGGTCGCGCTCCACGGAACCGTCACGACGGCCAACCGCGGCTACAACGGCCCGGTGCGGTTGAGGACGTCGGGATTCGGCCATGTCCACGCCTCGCGAACGCTGCAAATCCGCGAGTCGGGAATCCAGTTCGATCCCGTCGTCGTCTCGGGCGGCATCAACAACCGCATCAATTCGATCGAACACCCGTTGCGTTTGGTGCGACGAATCGCCCAGAAAAAAGCCGCCCAACAAAAACCGTTGGCCGATCGCATCGCCCATCGCAAATTCATCGCCCGAATCACCGACGAATTCACCAAGGAAACCGAAGGCGCCCTGGCTCAGCCGATGCCCGATCTGGCCGGCCAGGCCGAAGCGTACCTGCAACGCCTGGACTTTGCCGAACCGCTGCGCACGATCGGATCGACCGCCCACTCCATCTATCTCAAAGCAACGATCCGCAAAAACAACCAGCTTGCCGCGCCGACGCCGCCGCCGGCGATCACCGCCACCAACGACGCGACCATACAGATTCACGAATCGCTGGTCGACAACACCATCGGCGCGCTATTGGCCGGACGCACGATGACGCGGACCGAATTGCAACAGCTGGCCAGCAAGACCAAACGCGGTGCGGAAATCCAAGCCGCCGCTGCGGACGAGGAAGAAGAGGAACCGGATTTCGAAATCGATTTTCACGACAGCCGCCCGATCATTTTCGAAGCCCGCGACGGAAAACTTCGCATCGGGATCCAAGGCACCCGATTCGCTCAAGGATCGCGCGAGCTGAAACGGTTGCTGGAGATCGTCGCGGTCTATCAGCCGCGGACCACCGAGACCGGAGAGATCGTGCTGGAACGTGTCGGTGAAACGGAAATCAATTTCCCCGGCACGAAACGTTTGAGCGTCGCCCAAGCCGGATTGCGGGGATCGATCAAAAAGGGATTCGCCAAAGCGTTCCCGGAAACCTTGATGGACCGGCCGTGGATCATCCCCGCCGACGCCAAAGTGCCTGCGCTTCAAGGCCAGAATTTCCGCCCGCGCTACTTTGAAGCCCAAGACGGTTGGCTAACACTGGGCGTCAGCTCCTGACCGCAACCCAGCATCGCCCGTAGTTTCCCACGCTCTGGCAAGCGTAGCTACGTCGGGAACACACTGTCCAGCTACGCGTCTTCGGGATGCTTCCGAAACACAACGATTGCGAGAAAGAAGGCGGCGAAAATCAGGATCCCGCCCAACAGGAACGGTGCGCCGGCGAATTGGAACTCTGCTCCTTCGCGGGTGAAGTAACCGAACAGCCCGCTGGTGAACACGATCGGCGCGGCAATGCTGGTCAGCCCTTGCAGTGAGGTCAGCGCCCCCTGCACTTCACCGTGCTCGGTTTCATCGACCGTCTTGGTGATCAGACTTTGGATGGTCGGCCCGGCCAATCCGCCCAACGCCCCGACCGCTGCGATCACCGGCAGCATCCAGGCGGCGGTCGCAAACGCATAGCCGAAAAACGACACGGCGGAGATCACCGTGGCCATCAACAACACGTGGCGTTCACCGAACCGTTTGACGATCGGTCGCACCAGTCCGCCCTGCACGATGATTGCCAGAATTCCGACCCAGCCCAGGAACAACCCCACGGTCATCGCGTTCCAGTCGAACCGGAATTCCGAGAACAGCACGAAGACGTTCTCCAAACCGCGTTGGGCGAACGCCTTGAGCAGAAACACGGCGGCCAAGGCAGCCACCAGGGGATAACGCCGAAGCGTGCCGACGGCCCCCAGCGGTCTGGCGTTCCGCAGTGAAAACGCCCGACGTTTTTCCGGCGGCAACGATTCCGGCAGGATGAAGTAGCCGTACAACCAGTTCACCAACGCCAAGCCCGCGGTGACAAAGAACGGGACGCGAATGTCGATCGCCTCACCGAGCACACCACCCAGGGGTGGCCCGAAGGTGAACCCGAGTCCGAAGGCGGCGCCGACCAGACCGAAGTTTCGCGCCCGCGTGTCGTCATTGGAAATGTCCGCGATGTAGGCGTTGCCGACGGTGAAACTGGCGCCGAAGACGCCCGAAATCAATCGGGCCAGGAACAACAACCACAGGCTGTTGGCAAACCCTTGGATCATGAAATCGACGCCCAATCCGAACAGTGCGACCAACAAGATCGGCCGCCGACCGAATCGGTCCGAAAGCCCGCCCAGGATCGGCGCGAAAAAGAACTGCATCGTCGCGTAAGAGGCGACGATCAATCCGTAGTACCACGAGGCCCCCGACTCATCCAGCCCCGACAATTCTTGGACCAGTGCCGGCAACACCGGAATCACGATCCCGATACCCAGGATGTCGATAAACAACGTCACCCAGATGAACAGCATCCCGGGTTGGCGGCGCTTCGGCGGTTCGGCCGACGCGACGTCTCGGGGCGGGGGGACAGCGGGCGAGTCGGAAGCGGGCTGGGCGGAAGCGATCGCCGTGTCGTCGCCGGACGTTTCGTTCGGCTCAGGCTGATTCATGGGGGACGTTCGGGGGGAGGGTGGTCAGTCGGTCGCAGGACGCAAGCGTTGGGGGCCGCACGAACCGGCGGGACCCTCGCTTGCGAATCACCGCGTGGGGGCTAAGCCGCCAGATTCGTACCGACGTCGGTTCGATAGGCACTCGCCGCGGGCAAGATTCCCGCCAAGGCGGCCAGAATCAAAACGAGCGGGAAAATGTACCACTCATAGGCGCTGGTCGTTAGTATCCCGACTTGGACCCCCGTCCGATCTTCAATTTCACCGCTGAACGCCCAGATCGACGCATGTGCCAAAAACCACCCCGCCAGGGCACCGATCAACGCGACCAGAAAACTTTCCAACAGAATCACCCCCGTGACCGTCCCGCGGCGGGCTCCCAAGGCCCGCATCACCGCGATGTCTCGCCGCCGGTCGTTCATCGAGTTGTAGATCGCGACCAACACGCCGACGGCCGCCACGACACAGGTGATCAGCGTGATCACCAACAAGGCGGCCAACAACGGGCCGATGATCGCATTCATCAGTTTCGCGATCTCCCCGACCGGCGCCGCCGCCTGGCTCCGCAAACTCTCGTTGACTTGGTTTTCCAGCACCACGCCCATCATCGGCATGCCGGTCCGCACCAAGATCGACGTCACTTCGCGCTCGGGGATCGTCAACGGCATCGCTCCACCCGGATCGTCCGGAGCTTCACTCGGCGGCACGATCGTCTCCTCGCCGGTCAGCGGCTTGGCGTGGTTTTCCTGCAGATAAAACCCTTCCAAGTTCACGAACGTCGCTCGGTCATTGGGCGTTCCGGTCGGTGCCAAAACACCCACGACCGTGAACTTTTGGCCATGCCCTTTGCCTTCGGGGTCACCGTGTGTGGAGCTGAACGTGTCCCCGACAGACAGATTCATGTGCGCCGCGACGCGCGATCCCAGCACGGCTTCATAGTAACCGTAGTCGTCGGAATAGGACTCGAGCGCGCGGCCCTCGCGCATCGTGAAGGGTTCTTCCAGCGTCGGCCCGTGCCGCAGTTTTTCAAAGAAGTCCGGCGTGGTGCCGACCACACGGAACTCGCCCAGGTAATCGCCCAACGCCAACGGGATCGCATACCCGCCAGCGATCATCGGGTAGTAGACGCCGTCGCGCTCGCCGAGTGCCGGGTCGCCGCCGTACTTGCGAACCATTTCGGCGCGGGCCGGCGCGTCAAAGAACTCCATGTACTCGGTAAACGGCAGGTTCTCGATCGGTTGGCTCAAGTAGTAAACGCTATTGAGCGTCAGCTGCAGCGCGCTGCCTTTGGGACCGACGACCAGGTTGTAACCGACTTGCGCGTTGCGTGAAAACGCTTCGGTGACGATCCCAAAGACCGCCAGCACCATCACGACCAACGCCACACCCAAGGCCAGCGAAATCGTCGTCAAGACACTCGAAAGCGATCGATAGCAGAAGTTTCGCCAAGCGATTCGGAGCAGCCACATGATCAGGTTCTATTTCGGTTGGGCAGAGTTCGGATCGGCAGAGTGTTGTCGGTCGTCGTTACAGGGTCTGGAAAATACGATTCAGTTCATCCAGATGTTCGACGCGCTCGAACCGCTTGGTCACTTCCATCGAGTGGGTGACCATCATCAGAGCGATGTTCTCGTCGCGGCACGAGCCGATGATCAGGTCCAGCACGGTGTCGCTGCTGGCCGGATCGACGTTGGCGGTCGGTTCGTCGGCCAGCAACAGCTTGGGTTTACCGGCCAGTGCGCGTGCGATGGCGACGCGTTGCTGTTGCCCGACCGAAAGCTGGCTGGGACGATAGCTGGCGCGATCCGACAAGCCGACTTTGCCCAACAGGTCAAAGGCCCGTTCGGTGTCGATCGCACGGTTGCCGAACGCCATCCCCAGTTGGATGTTTTCGATCGCCGAGAACGCAGGCAACAGATTGAACGTTTGAAACACATAGCCGACCGTGGCGGCGCGACAGCGATCGCGGCCTTGTTCGGACAGCCGGGTCAATTCGATGCCGGCGACACGGATGCTGCCTGAATCGGGCGTCAGCAATCCGGCGATCAAATGCAGCAGCGTGGTCTTGCCGCCGCCACTTTGCCCGATCAACGCCATCTGCTCTCCGGCGTCGATCGTCAGCTCGGGGATATCCAGCACGGTCAACTTACCGCCACCGGGCTGGTCAAACGTCTTGATCACGTCGGTGAGCTTGAGCACCTCGGATGATTTCACAGTCGGTTGTTCGGTCACGGTTGGATCGGTGTGGGAGGGTCGGATGGCTGTCGTAGCGGAGGGTGTCAACGGCTTGTTGATTTTCCGAATCCAGGGTGCCTATGCTAGCCCGACGCGTGAGCGAGGGGCAGCGCGGCGTCCCCTCGCTGGCGCGTCGCGCCCGGAATCATTGCGCATGGATTTGGCATGTCGGATAAATCGACTAGCCGTCATGTCTTTCGACGGTCTCACATCGAGGACGAAACTCTTGGCGAGTTCCGATACCTCGATGACTCAAGTTCAACCCCGGCCGCGCATGGCGCGTTGCAGTCCGCGGTCGGAGTCGCGTTTCTTCAGTGTTTCTCGTTTGTCGTGCAGTTTCTTTCCCTTGACCAGCCCCATCACGCATTTGGCCAGGCCTCGGTCGTTGAAATAGACCCTCAAGGGGATCAGCGTCAGCCCCCGCTCGTGGGCCCGGCCGGCGAACTTATCGAACTCGCGGGCGTGCAGCAGCAGTTTTCGGGGGCGGCGCGGGTCGTGATTCCACATGCCGGCGTTGTTGTAATGGGCAATGTCCGCACCGATCAGCCACAGTTCGCGGTCTTTGACGCGAATGTGGGCCTCGTCCAGCGACAATTTGCCCTCCCGCATCGATTTGACTTCGCTGCCCATCAGCATCAACCCGCACTCGATCGAGTCCAATATCTCGTACCGATGGCGGGCCTTGCGGTTTTCCGAGACCATCGTGAATCCCGAGTCGGCTTTCTTGCCGGCCGCCGCACCTTTCTTTTTTGATTTTTTCTTGGCCATGGTGGGGGGATTGTATCCGGACTCGAGTCGTTAGCCATTGCCCTTGAGACAGACTCATTACAATACGGGACCCGAAAGGGTTCACTGTTTGTCCGCGCATCTCGCTCCGTGTTTGTCCATGGCCTTCCGATTACCCGTCGTCGCAGATCCTGAAATCCCCGTCGGAACCGCACTCAGCGGCAGCGGTCGCTTGCCCCGCTGGCTGAAACGCCCCATCCCCAAGAGCAACGCGAACCATATGACCGAGGGGTTGTTGGAGGAGTTGAAGCTGGAGACGGTGTGCGACAACGCCAAGTGCCCCAATCGGATGGAGTGCTACAGCCAGCAGACGGCGACGTTCATGATTTTGGGCAACGTCTGCACCCGACCCTGCGGGTTCTGTGCGGTCCACCGCGGGCGTCCGCCGGAGTTGCCCGAATCGGATGAACCCCAGCGTGTCGCCGAAGCCGCCGCGCGGTTGGGGCTCAAGCACGTCGTGATCACCAGCGTCACACGTGATGACCTGCCCGACGGAGGTGCCGACCACTTTTATCGCTGCGTGGTCGCGGTCCGCGAGCGCTCGGGTGCGACGACCGAAGTGCTGACGCCGGACTTCGTCGCCTGCAAAGACGCCTTGGCGCGGGTGATCCAGGCCAAGCCGACGGTGTTCAATCACAACATGGAAACCGTCCCGCGACTGTACCGCCGCGTGCGTGGTCCCAAAAGCGATTACCAATGGACGCTGGGCATGATGCGAAAGGTCAAAGAGTACGACGCGGAGGTGAAGACCAAGAGCGGCTTGATGCTGGGACTGGGGGAAGAACGCGGCGAGCTGCTCGACGCACTGGCGGACCTGCGCGAGTATGACGTCGACTTCCTGACGCTGGGCCAATACTTGCAACCGGGCGAAAAGTACCTGCCCGTGGTTCGCTACGTTCCGCCGGAAGAGTTCGAAGAACTCGGCGACATCGCCAAGGGCATGGGGTTCAAAAAAGTCGCCAGCGGCCCCTTCGTCCGCAGCAGCTACCACGCCCGCGACATGGCCGAAACGGACGTGTGACTCCGGCCCAGACAAGCAAGGGGTCAAAAAATGGGCTGGTCAAAAAATCGTCGGCATGGGGGATCGCGACAGTTGTGGCCCTCTCATTTTTTGACCACCCAATTCTTTGACCAACATTTCTCCATGACCGTCAAAGCAGGTTGACAGTTCGTCAGCACCAATCCTGCCAGCGGATCACCGCCTCACTTCATCGGCGAGTAATCGGTCGCCTTCATGTAGATCGATTCGGGTTTCTTTGCCAGGCCGCCGACGCCGGATTCTTGAGCCGCCTTTTTCCACGCCGGGTCGGATCCGAACGCCTTCCAGGATTGCTTGGCCGCGTCGGCGCTTTCGTGCTCGATGATGTAGATCAACGTGTCGGCGGAATCAGGCTCATCGGTCGGATGCCAGTAGGCGACGGACTTGATGCCGTGTTTGGCGAACAGATCGATCGTGTGGTCGCGGAACCGGGCGTCCAGTTTTCCGAGTTTGTCTTCGCGCGCTTTGTAGATCCGCAACTCGAACACGTCGTCTTCATCGCCCTCGGCGTTTTCATAGCTGGGCGAATAGTCGGTCGCCTCCATATAGATCGATTCGGGCGGCTCGGCCAATCGTCCGACGCCGGATTCGGCCGCCGCCTTCTTCCACTCGGGATCGGCAATGAAGGCTTTCCACGATTCGGCCGCGGCGTCACGACTGGCGTGTTTGATCACATAGATCAGCGTGTTCTTAGATGCTTCTTCGTCGGTGGGAACCCAGTAGCCGATCGATTCGATGCCGTGCTTTTGAAACAACCGCATCGTGTGGTCGCGAAAGCGGGCGTTGAGCGCATCCAGTTTGCCTTCGGCGGTCTTATAGATCCGCAGCTCATAAACGTCCGCGTGAGCGTCGGGCGCAGTGAGCAACAGGGCGGCAAGCCATCCGAAAGTGGCGACAAGAACGGTTACTCGAGACGACATCATGGCGGGATCCGGGTGTGGAGAAAAAGACATCAGTGGGGCAACAAGAATACCAGATCCCTGCCGCAGCAACCTGCGGCCGACAATTTTCCTACCCCACAATCTTATTGCCCCATCCGTCACGCCGCCTGCACATTGCAGAGAGATCCGGCCAGGAACAGAGAAGGTGGGAGGATGGGGTCAAAAAATGTGTTGGTCAAAAAATCGTCAGGCACGAGATGGTGATCGCTACAGCTGCGGCCCTCCCATTTTTTGACCACCCAATTTTTTGACCAACGAAACGGGATGTTCCGAATCCTCCCCATGTCCTGTCCCGGGGCTCGCAACGACCCTCTGTGCAACGAATCGGCTCAATCCTTTGGGATCACGGTTTGCAATGCCCCATTTGTATGGTCGATGACACCTGTTCCCGGAGGCCAATGAGGAAACCAGTCATCCTTGGTGCGAGCCGTTTTGGAAACGTTCTCGACTTCAAATCGATAGGCTAGCGAGCCGATGCCACCCACCTGTTCTTGGGCCAGCTGACCGGACTTAGGATACAGCGTGCCTTCAAACCGACCCAAGGATGTCACCTCGCATTTCAAGACCGGTTGATTGTCGTGGTAGATCACCTGCCGCAAGACGAGATGCTCCGCAGTATCCGAAATCTCTGCTTCGGCAAGCATCTCGTTGCCTGTCTTGGCTTCCAGTTGCAAAGTAGGCACACCTAAACGCTCACCCCGACCGACAACGCGGAATTTGAAAGGATGCTTGTCAAAAATCTTTCCGCTGGCATCCGCATACTGAGGGATTCCGTGTGGCCCAGACGTGAGAAATGCGTCGAATCGATTTTGATGGTACGCATGAGAACCTCTTTCATTTGCATAGATCAGGCCCTGAAGCCGCTGCCCCTTCAGTGATTCTTTGCGTTCGTATTCGCGATACTCCTTTCCATTCCAGCCAGCAAATCGCTGAAGCAGCGATGGATCAGCCGAATTGGATTCGTCACTTTTCTCGCGATAGGTAATAACGAGCCGATGGATCGTCTCGTCGGTGGCGTCCAACACCATGACATTTTGGAGTCCGAGTGATTTGCCGTCAGCGGTCACCAGGGTCGACTCGTAGTCAAATTCCCAGCCGCTATAGAGCTGGACTCGTTTCAAATGAACACGTGCCAAATCCTCGGCGGAGAGCTCCTCCGCGTCGCATGAAGCGGAAATGAGGATTAAGCAGAGTGAGGCGCATGGAATCAAGTGTCGAACCGCAGGCATTTCCGGTGTCTCCAATGATTTAAGCAGCAGAAGGCTGCCGGGGTTAACGTCAATCGCTAAGTTTGAGTGGGACCCGGTTGCTGAGCGCGCGAACGCTCGGAAGAAGTGGGCCCGCGCGGACCGTTCCTCTGGCGTCGGCCAATTCGACTTGCCGGGCAAGTTACACGCAGTCCGCAACGTCACTCAAAAAATGGCTGGACCGGAACGACGACCGAGTGTCCTGGTGTACCAGGCCAATGGTACGGCATCCAGGGTGTCCTGTCAACGAGGTCGTCGGGATATCGTTTGCCGTCACCGATGGGTAATCTCCACAGGCAGAACAACGGTCGCGTCACGCACCGACAGCGGACGAGGCTCGGTCGATCCCATTGGTTTGCTCACGACTGTTCCCCGCTTGTAGGGACTACCAGCGCGATGACCGAAATCAGATGCCCGGGGTCTGTCCCCGGTTGAGCAGGTCCAAGCCCTGGCCAACTTCAGCCGACAATCTTCCTACCCGCTGTCGCGCCGCCTACGCGTTCCAGACACACCGAGCAAGGAACCGAGAAGGAGAGAGAATGGGGTCAAAAAATGCTCAGGCACGAGGGTGTGATCGCTGCCGCTGCGGCCCTCCCATTTTTTGACCACTCAATTTTTTGACCAAACCATTTCTTCAGCCGGCGACCGCCTGCCATGCGTCACCTGAATAGACGATCAGCCCGGGGTCTGTCCCCGTGGGACCGGGGAGGTCATCTTGACTGCGCCTGGTGTCGAATTGATGACTCGCAAATGCCGCAAGAACCGTAAAATGCGTTCTTTTTCGGTTTGGCATTCAGGGTGCATCCAACGGTCATCTATGTAACTCCATCAGATCCCCGTTCCCGGAGTCTTATTGATGCTGATTCGCCTGTTCGCCTTGCCGGCCGCCCTACTCGCCCTGGCCCTCTGCTTGGCCAATTCCAGTGCCCAGCAACCGATCGTCGGCGGCTGAGCGCCGGCTCATTGGCAGGCGGCGTCTAGAACCCGTCGTGGTCGGCGCGATCGCGTTCGGCGATCGTCATTTTGTACATGTCGTGGATCAATTGAACATCGCATTCGCGTTGTTCCACGTTTCGACGCGAGAACATCCGTTGCTGGGTGCTGACCATGACTTCGGCCGGCAGCAAGGATTGTTGGCCGAACAGCCGCGCGTAGTTGACAAAACTGGGGACGTTGGACGTGGCGAAACCGTACAGCATGCTGCAGACGCCGATGACCTTGCCGGTAAAGATGCTGGTGTTGATGGCGGTTTTGCTGTAATCGCCCATGATGCAGCCGAGGAATTGCATGCCGGTGGCGATCTTTTCGTTCCCGTACTCGATGTTGATTTTGCCGTACGTGTTTTTGAGGTCGCTGTTGCACGTCCCGGCGCCCAGGTTGATCCAGCTGCCCAGGTAACTGTGTCCGAGAAAGCCGTGGTGTTGTTTGTTCGTGTAGGGCTCGATCACCGACGCTTCGACTTCACCGCCGATCTTGACGGTGTGCCCGAGAGAGACGCCGTCTTTCAGCGCGGCGTGTTCGATGATGCGTGTCCCGCGTCCGGCGTAGACCGGCCCGGCCAAAAAGCAAAACGGACCGACTTTGACGTTCTGGTCCAACAGGATCGGACCGTCGCTGGTATCGACGGCGGCGTATTGACCGATCGAAACGCCATCGGCGACGAACACACCGTCGGAGGTTTCGGTGTAGCCGCCGCGGCCGAGTCGCCACTGCATCGCGGCCGGCATTTCTTTCATGTGCCAGGCTACGACGTCATGCGGCCAATAGAACGCCGGCAGGTCGTCCGGGCTGATCGGCAGCGAGTCGGTCGGCAATTCGGCGGCGAGTTCCAGAAGCTGTCCGACGACTCCGTCATCGCTGAGCTTATCCAGATCGCCGACGGACTTGCGCGCCGGTTTTTGAAACGGCGAAATCGGCTCGGCGACGATCTCATCGGCGGCGGGCACCGCAGACTTCAAAATCGATGTTTCCCGGGCCGTCAGCCGGGCGGCCAAGATCGCGCCCGTGCGTTCGCATCGCAGCACCCCCGCCGTCGTGCTGTTGCACAGTGATTTCAGCGCCGCCAGCACGTCGACCCGGGGCACCAACCGCGCGTTGATCAACAGAACCTCTTGGCCTTGGACGGATTCCCGTGACGGCGCCGCAAGCTCTGACTCCAACCATTGGATCGGCGCCAAATACTTGCGGATCGCGACGGTCAATTCGCCAGGCAGATGTCTGAGCCAGTCGACCAACTGGTAACTGGCACAGGTGATCGCATAGGCCGGACGGGCGAGGGTGATCGGGTGTAGCCTGCTGACGGATTCGTCTTCGAAACAGATCAGTTTCATGGTGCGGTTTCTTGGCATGGCGTTGGGGTTGTATCGGTCGCGCAGTGTACCCGAACCGTCGCGATCTTCCGATGCGGTTTCGAGCGACGGGTGAGGCTCGGAGGCCGGATTCGCCGCCGCGGCGGGCTAGGGTTACTTACCTTGTAAACAACCCGATGTTCTGGTGATTGCCGATGTGTCGCCCCGATTCCCGCTCGCTCTGGCTGATCGCCCTCACGGCCGGCGGATGGTGGTTCGGCTCGGCAACGTGCCAGGACCCGACACCGGCAGCACTTCATGACGTGGCGTCGAGCCACAAGCCCGCCGCCGTCGTGATTCCAGATGGTGCAGTGCCGCACGATGAATTGGTCGGACTCGTCGCGGGGCTCGGATCCGAATCGTTCGCCACCCGTCACCGCGCGGAATCCAAGCTGATTGGCTATGCGATCGGCGACCAGTCGGTGGCCGAGCAGGTCAAAGCGTTGCTCCGCGACAATCCGTTTCCGCCCCAAGACATCGAATGCTATCTCTCCAAACGGCGATTGCTGAACCGGCTGGAAATGCGAGAACGCGACCTCTTGATGGAACGATTCTTGTATGATCCCGCCTTCGACCGAAGCTCGCTGCCTGGATGGGAACAGTTTCGCCAATGCGCGGGCGATACCCACGACGCCCGCTTGGTGTTTCGTTGTGCCGTCGAAGATCGTCTCGGCATCGGCCGCTTGCTGGCCGATGGGCCGACCGAAGCGGTGCGTCTGACGGAGTTGGAGACACTGGATCGACACGACAGCGCCGGGTGGTCGGTGGCACTGACGCTGGCGTGTCGACAACAGCGGACCGTCGCCGATCCCCAGACGGTGCGATTGGTCGCATTGCTGCGTCATCCGGGGACCGGGCCGGCCCCCTGGCGCGAGCATGAACAACGCGTGTTGTCGCGCATCATCGCCAGCCTGCTGACATCCACACCGATCGACCTGCGGGATCGATTGGTGATCGGATTGCGCTACGGATGCGACGACGTCGTCGAGTCAGATTGCCGATCCACATTGAACGATCCCGATGAATCGCCGTCACGGATCGTTGCCGCACTGTTGGCCGCATCGAAGCTGGATTTCGCGCCGACGGAAATCGACCAATGGATCACCAGCTATTCCGGCGACGATCGCGTCAGTCATGTTTGGCGTTCGATGATGCCGCCCAAGACGACGCATCGAACCCAAGTCCGCGACGTCGCGCTGGCGCTCAAGCTGCATCGCGCTGGGATCGATCCACGGACGCGAGGGTTTGACGCACTGGCGGCCGACCCGATCCTGGTCTTCCGCCCCTACAGTCTGGGATTCGAAACGGAATCCTCGCGCCGGCGAACCCATGCCAACCCGTAGCACACGCTGCCCGCGACATGCATCGGCAATTTGCAATGTTCAATTTGCAATTTGCAATTTGCAATCCACCTCGATCATGTCTCCCCTGCCAGTCGTCTACTTCAGTTAGTATTCAATTTATTCCGGTCCGTCGCCGTCCTCTCCGAGGTCGGCGTGAAGCAAAGCTTCGCTTTTGCGATCCGCCGAGTTCGGAGAACACGGCGACGCTCCCAACGCAGCGTCAATCCGAGAATTGAGCTGCGGTAGATTGCTGGTCATACACCAACTCCGGCGGGTCTACCCCGCGGCACGATCAATCCGGTCCATGATCGCTCGGCCGATGCCGATTCGATCGCAGCGGTCGATCACAATCAACTCACACTGCGTCGCGTCGGCCTGTCGGATCGCCGTGAACAGGTTCCGGGCGACTTCGTGCAAGTCACCGGACTGGCTGAGCGATCGATACCAGCCGAAAGCGGCGGCGTCCGTCTCCGACAGCGGCGCGAACGTAATTCGTGCCACTCGGGCCGGTTCGATTTCTCCGGGCTGCCAATTCTCGACCAGCCTCAGCGGCTTGGTCGGTGAATAGTGCTTGGCCAACATGCCGGGTGCCGGCATCGCGGCAGGTGGAGCGGTTTGATGGGAGCCGTCGGCGGGCGGGTTCTTTGGAGTGGCCTCGGGGACGATGACAGTGCCGAAGGTATTTCGCAGTTGTTCGACCGAGATGCTTCCCGGACGCAGCAGTTCCACCCCGTCACTTCGCAGACGGATGATCGTCGATTCCAAACCGCACTGGCACTCCCCGCCGTCCAAGATCATCGCGACTTTGTCGCCGAGCCCCTGCCGGACATGTTCGGCCGAAGTCGGGCTGACGTAGTTGGACGGGTTGGCGCTGGGCGCGGCGATGGGAAAGTCGCACGCGGCCAACAGGGCCCGCATCACCGGATGGCTGGGGACGCGGACGGCCACGGTCGGTGCCCCGGCAGTGACTTCATCGACCACATCAGCCGACCGGGGAACCACAACGGTCAACGGACCGGGCCAGAACGTCGCGGCGCGCTGCCACTGGTCGGCCAACCAATCGGGAGCATCGACGCGGACCCAGCGGCGGGCCGACTGGTCCGATTCGACGTGGATGATCAGCGGGTTGTTGGCCGGTCGCCCTTTGGCTTGAAAGATCTTTCGAACCGCAACGGGATTGGTGGCATCGGCGGCCAAGCCGTAAACGGTTTCGGTGGGCACGCCGACCAATTGTCCGTCGGCGAGCAGTTTGGCGGCTTCTGCGATCGAAGCGGCCGAGGCGGATTGGATCTTGGAATCGGCCACGGGACGCTCAGCCGATCACATCGCGTTGCATCGTCGTCAATTCGGCGATCCCCTTGCGGGCCATCGCCAGCATCGAGGCCAATTGGTCGTCGTCGAAGGTGGCTTCTTCGCCGGTGCCCTGGATTTCGACGAATTTGCCGCTGCCGGTCATGACCACGTTCATGTCGACGTCGGCGGCGAAATCGAGTTCGTAGTCGAGATCCAGTTTGACGGTGTCCTTGATCACGCCCACACTGATCGCAGCGATGGAGTCGCGGAGCGGGCCTTCGCCGATCTTTGCATCGGGTAATTCATTCATGACGGCTTTGGCCAGCGCGATGAATCCGCCGGTGATCGACGCAGTTCGCGTTCCGCCGTCGGCTTGCAAAACGTCACAATCGACGACGATGGACCGTTCGCCGAGTGCTTTCAGATCCACGACGGCACGCAACGAGCGGCCGATCAAACGCTGGATTTCTGTCGTGCGTCCGTCGACCTTGCTGCGTTCACGTCGCTTCCGCGGCACGGTGCTGCCGGGCAACATGTTGTACTCCGCGGTGACCCAGCCCTTGCCCTTGCCTTCCATCCACGGCGGAACACTCGGTTCCACCGAAGCGGTGCACAGGACGATCGTGTTGCCGGATTTGTAGAGGACGTTGGCGGGATGGTGGGCGAGGTAGCCGAGTTGGATCTCGACCGGACGGAGTTGGTCGTCGGGACGCATGGAGGGGTTGTGTGGGGTGGTGGGTAGAAACGGGGCGTCCGAGTCGCTCGCCGGAACGTCAGGTCCTGATCGAGGCGGTATCGGCGATGTGCACAGAATCGCACTCATCGTAGATCAAACGTAGCTACCTTCGCCAGAAGGTGGTTCCGCTGTGGTGCTCCACGCTCTGGCGAGCGTCGCTACGTCCGAGTTTCTCAACGGACGTGTTTGCTGATCCAATCCCGGCCGAGCAGCCAGACCAGCAGGCCCTTCTGGGCGTGCATCCGGTTTCCGGCCTGACGGACGATGTCGCTTTGATCCCCGTCGATCACCTCGTCGGTGATTTCTTCGCCACGGACGGCCGGCAGGCAATGCAGGACGCGGGCCGTCGAAGGAGCGGCGTCGAGCAATGTCTTGTCCAGCTGGAACGGTTTGAAGGCCTGGCGGCGCGCGACCACCTCGGCCTCTTGCCCCATGCTGGTCCAAACATCGGTGTAGATCGCATCGGCCGTTTTGACGGCGGCGGCGGGATCATGCAACGTTTCGATTTGGGCGTTCGGATAGCTGGCATTGATCTTTGCCAACCAATCCGCATCCATCTCGTAGCCTTCGGGACAGGCCAATGTGAATCGCATTTGCAACATCGCACAGATCAGCGCCAGGGACTGTGACAC
Organism: Stieleria maiorica; assembly: GCF_008035925.1. Taxonomy (NCBI): domain Bacteria; kingdom Pseudomonadati; phylum Planctomycetota; class Planctomycetia; order Pirellulales; family Pirellulaceae; genus Stieleria; species Stieleria maiorica. Next base: position 159,857 of record NZ_CP036264.1, on the reverse strand, counting down.
GTTGTTGCCATCACCGACGAACACGAGATGTTTGCCGGCGTAGGAGCCGAACGCCTCTTCGATCGTCAAGACGTCCGCCAATGCTTGGCAGGGATGACACAGGTCGGTCAGGCCGTTGATGACCGGCATGGCGTCAAAACTGGCCAACAATTCGACCTGGGCGTGCTGCTTGGCACGACACACGACGGCGTCGACGAATTGGCCGAGCACGTTGGTAAAGTCGGACGGTGACTCGCGTTTTCCCCAGCCGACATCGGAACCGAGAAACAGACTCTCGCCGCCCAGCTGTGCCATCCCCGCCTCGAAACTGACTCGGGTGCGCAGACTCGGTTTTTCAAACAGCAGTGCGATGACTTTGTTTTTCAAGATGTTGGGACGATCACCGGCGGCCAACTTTTGTTTGACGACGCCGGCTGTCCTCAGAATCAGCTTCAAGTCGTCGGGACTGATGTCGAACAGGGATAGGAAGTGTTGCATGAGAAGAACGGCTCACTTGCCAGCGTGATGAGAAACGTGCATTGGCACGACAAGGTTAGTTACTTGTAGATTTCGGTACCGACGCCTTCGGAGGTGTAGATTTCCAACAGCAGCGAATGTCGCAATCGTCCGTCGACAATGTGCACCTTGCCGACGCCTCGGCCGAGCGTTTCCAAACACGCTTCGACTTTGGGAATCATACCCGAGGCGATGTGTCCGGAGTCGATCAAGGCGCGGGCTTCGGTTTCGCTGAGCGAGTGGATGATCGTGTCGGGATCATCCTTGTCCATGCGAACGCCGTTGACATCGGAAAGGAAAACGAGCTTTTCGGCCCCGAGCGCCTGGGCAACCGCCATCGCCGCGGTGTCCGCATTGACGTTGTAACCACGCCCATCTTTGCCTTCGCAAAAACTGGGGATCACCGGGACCTGGTCGGTGTACAACAGCCCTTCGATGACGCTGCGGTCGACTTCGGTCACCCGGCCGACGTGCCCCAAGTCTTCGCCGCTGTCGAGTTTCAACTGCTCGCCGAACAACACGTTGGTGCTGTGCACCGACAGATTCATCGCCCGGCCGCCGAGCCGTTCGATCTCGTCGGTCAAAAACTGATTGACCTCACCGGCCAACACCCTGCGGACGACCTCCAGCGTCGAATCGTCGGTGTAGCGGCGGCCGTGAATGAACTTCGGTTCGACGTTGGATTCGGCCAAGGCACGGTTGATCGCTTTCCCCCCGCCGTGGACGACGACCGGCTTCATGCCCACCGTTTCCATAAAAATCACATCCAACAAGATGTGCATCAGGGCATTTTCGTCATCCAGGACGCTGCCGCCCAGCTTGATCACGGTCGTCTTGCCGCGGAACTTGCGAATCCATCCCATCGCTTCGATGAGGGTATCTGCTTTGGCAATCGCTTCTTGCACGCGGGAGACTCCAAACCGTGGGAAGGTTAAACTGTGCATGTCGAAATGGGCGAAACGAAAAACGGACCATGCTAGGTGCCCGCCCGATGGGGGTCAATTGCGTGCCGGCCCGATGGCCCCAGGTATCTGGAAAGAACCGCGCCGCCGACCAAATCCCGGCCCCCTCGTGCATCCTTTGGAGAAGAAATCTTGATGAAAAAAGCGAATGTCGTCGTCGTCGGCGGGGGGCAAATGGGACGCGCCCTGGTCGGCGGAATGCTCGCCTCCGGTTTCGCTGCGGCCGACCAATTGACGATCATCGACCCCAACCCCGAATGCCGGCAGTGGTGGGCCCAGCAACACCCGGACGTCGCCACGGGCGAGCAAGTCCGTGACCACGCCGCCGGGACAGACGTCTTTTTGCTGGCCGTTAAACCGTATCTGGTTCCCGACGTCGCCGCGGGAATCGCAAAAACGGTCGACCGGCCCACGCTGGTCGTTTCGATCGCCGCGGGCGTCCCGCTGAAAACGCTCTGCGACCACGCCGGCCACCAGCGTGTCATCCGCGTAATGCCCAACACACCCAGCCTGGTCGGTGCGGGGGCGAGCGCGTTTTGCGTCGCCGCGGGCGTCACCGACGAGGATTGTCAGTGGATCCGGCAAGCACTGGCGGGCGTCGGAACAGTCGCCCAGGTCGCCGAAAACCAAATGGACGCGGTGACCGGATTAAGCGGTTCCGGACCGGCCTACATCTGCTTGGTGATCGAAGCCCTGGCCGATGGCGGCGTGCTGGCCGGGTTGCCCCGACCGCTGGCGATGACGCTGGCCGCCCAAACGGTCCTGGGCACCGCCAAGATGGTGATGGAAACCGGACGTCATCCCGGCGAACTCAAGGACGCCGTCGCCAGCCCCGGGGGCACCACCATCGCCGCACTGAAAGTTCTCGAGGAGAAGGGGCTGCGGGCCGCACTGATCAACGCGGTCGAAACGAGCGCCCGACGAAGCGGGGAGTTGGGTTGATTTCAGGTTTCAAGTTTTGGCCTCGTTCCGGCGACTTCGCCTGGGAACAGGCGGAAAGGTCAAAAACTTTGGTGGTCAAAAAATGACGGGCGGTCGCCCGACCGCCGCAAGCGACTCCCCTGGGGTTTTCCCATTTTTCGACCAGCCCATTTTTTGACCAACCCATCTTCCAGCCAGCCGGCAACTGACTTGGAACTTGAAACTCGAAACCTGAAACTCTCCTAAAGCTCCAAGAACAGCCGCGCCGGGTCTTCGATCACTTCTTTGATGGTGCGCAAGAAGCTGACGGCTTCGCGTCCGTCGACGATGCGGTGATCGTAGGTCAGCGCGACGTACATCATCGGCCGGATTTCGACTTTGCCGTCGATCGCCACGGGACGATCTTGGATCGAGTGCAGTCCCAGGATGCCGCTTTGCGGCGGATTGACGATCGGGGTGCTCAGCAGCGACCCGTAGATCCCACCGTTGCTGATCGTGAACGTTCCGCCGATCAGGTCTTCGGCTTGCAACCGGTTTTCGACCGCTTGTTTGGAAAAGTCGGCGATGGTCCATTCGATTTCGGCAAACGACAGGCGTTCGGTGTTGCGGACGATCGGCACGACCAATCCCTTGCCGCCGCCCATCGCGATCCCGATGTCCTGGTAATTGCGATAGATCGCGCTGTCGTCGCGGATTTCCGCGTTGACCGCCGGGAATCGTCGCAGCGCTTCGACGCTGGCCTTGGCAAAGAACGACATGAAACCGAGCTTGACGCCGTGCTTTTCCTGGAAGGCGTCCTTGTACTTTTTGCGCAGATCCATCACGGGCTTCATGTCGATTTCGTTGAACGTCGTCAACAAGGCCGCGGTTTGTTGGGCGCTGACCAGCCGCGACGCGATCGTGCGGCGGAGCATGCTGAGCGGTTTGACCTCTTCGCTGCGATCGGGCGCGCCGGTCACCAGAGTGCTGGCCGGTTTGCTGGCCGCGACGGCGGTCGAAGTGGCGGGTTTTGACGCCGGGGGCTTCTCCGCTGGTTTCGGCTTGGATGCTGCGCCGCCCTGTTCGAGAAACTTCAGGACGTCTTCTTTGAGCAGCCGGCTGCCGGGTCCGGTTGCGGGGACATCGGATGCGGACAGCCCGTTTTCATCCAGCAGGCGTTGGGCAGCCGGCATCACAAAACTGGCGTCGGAGCCGGCGGAGGTCGCCGCCGAGCTGGACTGCGCCGCATCATTTCCGCCGCCGGACGTGCCGGCGTCTCCGTCGGGGCGTGGGGCGACGCGAATCTTTGCGATCACCTCGCCGATCTCGGCAAAGTCTTCGGATTCCTTGCTGATGTTTTCCAGGAATCCGGCGGCCGGCGCGGGCAGTTGAACCGAGGCCTTCTCCGTTTCGATCTCGACAAGATCTTCGCCCTCGTCGACCCAATCGCCTTCGGATTTGATCCAGGTGCCCAGTTGGACTTCGGTGATGGATTCACCCACGGTCGGCACTTCGACGTCTACGATTTCGCTCACGGTTTCCGGCTTCCCAAACAGGATTGGACTTCGACATTGGTTTCTCAGGCTGCGTCGCCGAGCGACGGGCCGCCGACAGGATAACCAGCCGGGGTCGCAGTGTCATCGACGGGGCCGCGGAGAATTGCCGCCCCTTGCTCGCGCTGCGGGCGAGTAAATCAACAAAACCGTCAGCCGCGGAGCATGCGAATCAAGTCGTCGTTGGACAGTTTGGCGGCCGCCTCGGTCCCCTCCATCACGCCGGCGACCAGATCGCGTTTGGATTCGTGCAGCGCCAGAATCTCTTCTTCGATCGTGCCCCGGGCGACGATCCGGTACACCATCACGGGTTTGTCTTGCCCCATCCGGTGGGCCCGGTCGGTCGCCTGGTCTTCGACGGCCGGATTCCACCAGGGGTCCATGTGGATCACGTAGTCGGCCGCGGTCAGATTCAGCCCGGTTCCGCCGGCTTTCAGCGAGATCAGGAAGACATCGGCGCTGCCGGATTGGAATTCGTCGACGGCCACCTGGCGGGCCTTGGCCGGCGTCGATCCGTCCAAGTACTGGTAGCTGAATCCACGCTCCTCGAGCGCCCGGCGGATCAAACCCAAGTGTTCGGTGAATTGGCTGAACACCAGCGCCCGGTGACCTTCCTCGCGCAGGCTGTCCAGCGTTTCACAGAGCTGGTCCAGCTTGGCCGACGAATCGGTCCACTGCTCGTTGACCAAACCCGCATGGCAGGCGATTTGCCGCAACCGGGTCATCAGCGCGAGGATCTTGAAGCGTTGATCCTGGATGTGTGGCAGGGCTTCGATCGAATCGATTTCGCCGATCGCCGCCAAACGCACCTTCTCGTACTCGGCGCGTTCGGCCGGACTCAAGTCGACGTACAGGTTCATCTCGGTACGGGGCGGCAATTCCGTCAACACTTCGGATTTGGTCCGCCGCAACACGAAGGGTTTCAATCGTTCGGCCAATGCCCGCCGCGCCGGCTGGCTGCCTTCCTTTTCGATCGGGGCGGCGAAGCGTTTGCGAAAATGCTCCCAGCCGCCGAAGACACCCGGCGACACGACGTGGAACAGGCTCCACAATTCACCGAGATGGTTTTCCACCGGCGTTCCCGTCAGCGCGACCGTCCAGTCGGCGTCGATCCCGGCGATCGCCTTGCTGGTTTTGCTGCGGCTGTTCTTGATCGCCTGGGCTTCGTCCAACACCATCGTTGACCAATTCACACCGGCAAGCGCCTCGGCATCTCGCAGCGCCAATCCGTAGCTGCAGATCACCAGGGAACCAGGGCCGACCGATGGCAGGAACTCGCCGCGTTCGGTTTCTCGGTACAAGTGAACGTCCAAACCGGGTGCGAATCGCTCGGCTTCACGCTGCCAATTGAATCCGACACTGGTCGGCGCGATCACCAGCGCCGGGCCGTCGGCGGATCGATCCAACAGGACGGCCAGGGTTTGCAGAGTTTTGCCCAGCCCCATGTCGTCGGCCAAGATCCCGCCGACGCCCCACTCGGCCAATTTCCGCAGCCACTTGAAGCCGTCGACCTGGTAGTCCCGCAAATCGGCATCCAAGCCTTTCGGCACGGCCGGGTCAAGCTTTTCCGCTTTGGCCAGACGTTTGACGCACTTCTCCCACGCCCGACTGGCTTTAACGGCGACGTCGGCATCGACCAGTTCGCGGATCGCCGGGGCCGCGGTCGCGTCCAGTTTAAGCGTCTTGCGATCGGTGTGCGTTGCCGCCTGCAGTCGCTTGAGCCGCTGACGCAGCCCCGCGGAGATCCTAGCCCACTGCCCGTCGGCCAGTTTGATGTAATCGCCGATGCCCGTTTGATCGTCGTCGGGAAGCCCGTTGATCAAGTCGCCCAGCGGCATCGAATGTTCGCCGAACGTGCATTCCCCGGTGATTCCGAACCAGTTGCGTTTGTTGGTGATGTCGACCTTGACGTTGCTGCTGGACAGATTGCCGAGCACCGTGACCGGCTTCTCACCCGTGCGGTCCCACAAAACTTCGACGTCGCTTTCGGGCGATTGCAGGTCCTCGATCAAGCGTAACGCGACACCGAAATCTTCGATCGTCCCGAACCCGTCTTCGGGATCGATCGACAATCCCCAACGAGCAAGCAACCGGTCGATCTGTTCGGATTCGTGCGTCACCGTGCGAACGAGCTGCACTTTCTGACCGTCAATCTCGGTGGCCACCACCATCGGATCGGACAACGGACGCCGCAACACCCCGGCGGCGTCGCGGATACGGATCCCGAAATCCAGCCGACCGTCGGCACGGCTGCGCAGCAGAATCGCCGGACGGCCTTCGGCCAACCGGATCGTGCCCGCGGTCGAAGGCGGCAACAGAACGGACAACCGCTTCTGAAACTTGACCAACGGCTGAACTAACTCTTCGAGACGATTCCGGGAAACCGGCGGCAATTGAACCAGGGAACGAATCAAATCGGATTCCGCCTCGGTCGCGTGGCCGATCAGGATCCTGTTGTTCTGCAAATCGAATCGCAAGAAGGCTTCGCGGGAGACGATCACTTGGGTAAGGAACGTTCCGCCCATTTCGTCGCAGAACAAAATGCGAAAGCTGTCGTCGGCAGATCCGATGGCAAGATAATTCGGATAGGTTTGCACACGGATCGGTTCGCGGTCCCAGGCGACATTGTCCTGCCCGACCAACTGTTCGAGCGCGGCCACCGGATCCAATTCGTACCCGTACTGACTGTAGTAGCTTGTGTTCCGTTCGATCAGGCCCACCACCCGCTGGTCGGCTTCGGACAGCGGAATCGAACGATCGTTTAGCAAGTGGTCTAATCGAATCTTTTTGCCTTTGGTGTACCCGTCACCACGTTTCTTTTTTTGCTGAAGCAGTGGCTGGATCGACAGGTACCCCCCACGACTCTCACTGAAATCCCACAGCACGCGCTGCGGAACCGACTCGGCAAGCGGCGGCAGCAAATCGTCATCGCGATCGACGACGTCCGAAAACAGGTCGTTCTGGTCGGCAACGATCTGATTCAGCTGAGCGATGGCGATCGCCGAGGGGTCCGGCAGAAACGATTCCCGCGGCGGTTCCTCCGACAGCATCTGGTCACGCTCGATCTTGGCCCGCAAGCTCCGATCCTGATCCAGTTGCTCGATCGCGTGAATAATGAATTGATAGCAATGCAAACAGGGGTCCATCCCCTCGGATTCCTCGCAGTTGCATCCGGCCGGCGAAGATTCCTCGTCAACGGACAAGTAGACGTTGTGGACCTTCCCATCCTTGCTCCACGTCCCCTGCATTTCTCCGCAGTCATACACCCGATCGATTCGAATATCCGCCCGCGTGGACCGCTCCCTTTTCGAGCGAACATGCGCGGTTTGCACCGAACCGGGAAACTGCCCCTTGAGCTCTCGCAGCCAGTCGATCCACGACTTGGGATCCAGAGCATCAAATTCCGGTTCGTCGAACCAATCGCCGTCGTCGCCGAAGAGCGACATCAACTGACCTAGATCCCCGGAATTGCGTCGCGACGCGAGGACTTTCCGAAGTTTTTCCACTTGGCTTTGAGATCGCGACACGTTGAACTCCGTTTCGGGTGATGGGGGCGTCAGGCGAGTAGCAATTTAACACCGGCCGCTCATTCAGACGAGTTCGTTACCGACTGGTCGGCGAAATCCTGCTTCACCCGCATCGGGACCGCGATTTTCCGCAGTCGAAACTCGCGGAACAGCAGGATCAGATTGATTGCTAGCACCCCCGACCCCACCGCTAGGATCAAAATCGCCACCTCCGCCGGCAACCCCCGCGAGCTAAACGCTTCATTCCAAGTCCACATCCAGTTGCTCGCATGCAGTGCGGAATAGTTCATGGAGATGCGACCTTGCAGAGCGACATCGATGATCGCCGGCACGATCACCCCCATGAAATAGACGACGATCGCCGCAACCAGGGGGGCGACAAAGGAAGGGCCGAACCGCTTCAAAAAAGGCATCGACAGCAACCGAATCGCACCCAAATACCCCAGCAGGTACCCGGTCATCATCGCCGCAAAACTCAGCACCGGTGTGTCCGGCCCTGTCGCTCGCGCCGCCCCCATCTGGCTGCCGAAAACCGCCACGCCGGCCAGCACCACCAGCCCTGCCACACCGGTCGCGACGACGAACATGAATCCGGTCCCCGGTCCGGGCATCCACCACGTGAACAACATGCGGGTCGCGTAGGTCGCCGGCAGACCGCGGCGGACGCGGGGGCTGAGCTCCGACGACTCGCCGCACATGAACATCCCGACCAGCAACCAGAAGATCCCCAAGTACAACAAACCATCGTTGATCCATTCGAGGTCGCCGGTCGCCCAGGCGGCATACGCGATCGTCACCACCCAGATCGCTTGCTGGCAAAACAAAATCACTCGCAACCGCGTCGATCGGTTCTCGGTGACCGGGGCGATCCGAGCCGCCGCTGCGGCAACGAACAGGACCACAAACGACGCCGCAACGGTGAACGAGGACAGAAACCCAAACCAGGTTCCACTCCATTGCTCCGGCAGGACCATCGAAAACACGAATCCACAGCACACAAATTCGACGAATACGATGAACGCGACCAAGGCGACCAGCAGAAACGTTTGCAACGTTCGCCCCTTGGCCAACGTCGACAGCACCAGCGCCAACGCGGTCAAAACCATCGCGGTGATAAAGATGATGGCGACCACCAAGACGATGGTCAGCAACCCGATCCCGCGCAGCAGATAACAAAACGCCAAACAGGGCACGATCGCGGAAAAGTAGATCAACATCTGCAGCACGGCACTGTTCATCTTGCCCGACACGATCCCCCAGGCCGTCAGCCGCGTGATCGCCAACATCTCGTACGTGCCTTCATCCAATTCGGCCGCCAGGGACCGAAACGCCACCAAGGGGACGAAGGCGAACATCGAAATCGACAGGATCAAAAAGTAGCCGATCATCATCGTGTCGCCGGTCGGGATGTAATAAACATCCGGCGCGTTGAACACGATCCCCATGATCGTCCAAGCACACGACGCGGCCAGCAAGCAAAAGAACGTGATCAGGAACTGTTTGCTCTTGAGCGATTGACGGGCTTCCTTGACCAGAATCGGATTCAACAAGCTCGTCAGCCGCTCGGTCGCCCGGTCGATCCAACCCCACCACCCGCTGCCCTCGGGGTCGAGCGCAAGGGCCGGATAGGGGAACGCCTGACCGCCGCCGCCGAGTGAAAGCGTCGCATCGACCGACGACGACGGATCTCCATCGGCCGGCGTCGTGGTATCGCCCCGGTCGGGTATATGCGACTCGGTCATTGCACGTGCCCCGCAGTGACCTTCAAAAACAAATCCTCCAGCGACTCGTCGACCAGCCGGTATTCCAGCACGTTGACACGGGCGTCGCACAGGCGATGCAGCACGTCGATCTGGCGATCACGTTTCCCGTCGATGCGAAACCGCAACGAGCCGCCCAGCTCGACAACTTCCGAGACATCCTCCGATTGCTCCAAGACGTTCTTCGCCGTTTCCGTTTCTCCGTCGATGACGACGATGATTTCCAGATGCGGCTTCGAGTTGCCTTTCAAACCGGCCACGGTGTCGTTGGCCAGCAAGCGCCCCTGTTCGATGATCCCGACCCGATCACACATCTCGGCCAATTCGCTCAAGATGTGGCTGCTGATCAGAATCGTCTTTCCGTCGGCCGCCAGAGATCGAATGATGTGTCGCAATTCGATCCGAGCGCGGGGGTCCAATCCGGCGGCGGGTTCGTCCAGGATCAGCACGGATGGATCGTGGATCAGTGCCCGCCCCAAACACAGGCGTTGCCGCATCCCTTTACTCAAACCGGTGATCGGTTTTTCGGCCATCGATCGCAGGCCCGTAAAGTCCATCACCCAGCGGATCCGACGCGTCCGCTCTCGTCCGACCAGACCGTTGGACCGCGCGAAGAAGTCCAGGTACTCCGCACAATTCGTGTCGCTGTAGGAACCGAAGGAGTCGGGCATGAACCCCAGCCGTCGGCGGACGCGGTCGGGGTCGTTGACCGAGGACAGGCCTTCGACAAACGCATCGCCATCGCTGGGCAACTCCAACGTGGCCAGAATCCGCATGCTGGTCGTCTTGCCGGCTCCGTTGGGACCGATGTAGCCGAACACGCTGCCGCGGGGCACCATAAACGACACATGGTCGACCGCGCGGGTGTTGCCGAACAGCCGCGTCACGTCTTGCAATTCGATCATCGGCCCTTGCCAGGGCGTCGGCGGAACCGCGGCGGTTTTTGGCATCGTCGCATCGGTCATGGCAACAGCCCTCCGATCATTCGGACGCATTCGTCTTGAACACACTGCCGCAGCGCAAACTGCTCCTCCGGGACCACGGTCAGGGCCAAAAACGATCGCCACGGCGGATTGCGTGAGAACGTCAACAGTTGCTCTTCGATCCCCGTTCGGTCATTCATGGAAACGCGGTTTTGATACGGCGTGGGCATCTGGGTCGAATCCGGATCGACGACGCCGAGCGCGATTGCCGAGAACACGTTGGAGTCCGCTTTGTCGAGCGTCACGCTCGCACCGCCGGCCACATCGCGGGCGATCCAATACTTGCCTTTGTCGTCACGCACGCCCACGATCGACAACGGCGTGGCCAGGTGGTTGGTCAAGGTGACCGCATCGCCGCCCCACGTGATCTCCAGCGGACATTCGCCTTCGCCCGGCCGCGTGACCAGGTAATGAACCTGAGTCCGTGTGGGTAGAAAGTCACCGGAATAACGTCGATCGTCCCCGATCTGGTCGATCAGGTATTCGCCCGGTCGTGAGTCGTCGGCGACGTAGTAGTTGTAGTGGTTCATCATCTCCGAATGATGGACCGGCAACACAAACGCATCACCGTCAAACCGCAACCCCCGTTGATTGTCGACCACGGTGTAGTAGGTCTGGCGCGACTGGTCGACGATGGGATAACGAGGTGTTTTTCCCTCGCGCGATTCCGAGACCGGATGCCGGCCATCGATCCAGGTCAGCTGACGAATCCGGGCTCGATTGTCGAACCCATCGGACAGGAACGCATAAAACGCTAATCCCATCGTGGTCAGGAAGGCGAGCGTCGGAGCGAGGAAGTACAGCAAGTAAAGCCGCCCACGTCGCCGCAATCCGAAGTACAACAGCGGGCCCATGACCAACACGAACAGCCCGTTCAGGATGACAAACATCGTCACCGGCGGTTGACCGACCGTCGACATCAACCAAGCCCAGTAGCTGTCGTTGCCCGTGGCATAATCTACCCCGTTGCGCTCGCCCCAGCGCTGCTTGTCCATTTCCAGCGCTCTCCAAAACTGGAACGACCCCGGAAATGGATCCTCTTGGCCGATCAGGACAACGCGTCCCCAGCCGTAGTGCATCACGCCCAACCCGGCCGCCAGTTTCTTCCGCGACACCGTCTGTACCATCGGATGCTTGGCCGCCATCAGATCCTGATAGACCGACTTCCGCGTGGTTTCGCTGGCCGCCCCGTAGGCGTAGGAGTTGGAATAATACGAGCCATAGTTCCACGGCTGGTACTGAATCGCCGACAGGTCGTTGGGCTGATTGAGCGCCAAAGACGTCGCCTGATTGGCCGTGTACCGAAACACTTTGTTGATGTCGACTTGCTCGCCCGCCAACCAACTCGCCGACTCCAGCGTCGACGAACGCTCTGCCCTTTGAGTGGTTGGCGATTGCGACGCGGACTGTGTGGTTGCCGGTTGAGCGGTCGCCGGTTGCGGCGCCGCATAGGCCCAAATCTGGCCGCCGGCTGAAACCCATCGCTTGATCTCCGCCAAACGCTCCGGCTGTTCCTGCTCGATGCGTTGCAGCAACGGATAGGGCGCCAGGATCAGATCCAACTGGCTGTATCCGATCCATGAGCCCTGCAATGCGTCTTCGTCAATCAACCGGAATCGCGCCCAGCCATAGACGACATCGTCGATCAATTTCCGCGCCTGTTTGTCATCCAATCGCTTGATGTCGGCTTTGGTGCTGATCGGCCCTTCACCCAAGACGGTCACGATCGAACGAACATCGGGAAACCGGGCCCAGGCCGCGGTGGAGGTCGCCGCGTCGCGGGGAATCATGATCCCGATCGACATGTATTGCCCCCAATCTTTGACTGTCGCCGGGATCATCAGCTTCGAAGCAACCTTTCCCAACCGGCGACCGTCTTCGATGATCTGGACCGAACACGATTCCCAGCGATAAAAGTGCGGAACCAGGACCGGCAGATCAAAGGTCTTGACGTCCTGCGGAACCGTCGCGTCACAGGCAAATTGAAAGTCGAGCTCCGTCGCGTATTGGGTCCGGGGCCGGAACAGGATCCGCAACCGTCGTTGACGGGTGAACGACTTGCCGATCGCCTGAAACCGCAACGTGATCGGCTGGAACCCCTCGTTGCCCAACCGCTCGGTGATCACAAACATCGTGAACCCGGCTTGGGCCGGATTCGACGGCGCCGCCCCCAACTGGATCTCTTCGGCAGCGGCCGGAACCATCATCAGCGCCCAGCAAACTGCTACGCCCACGCAAAGAATCTGTCTCATGGGGCCTCGCCGTCGCAATGGACGGGCCCCGGTGTCACTGGCCCCGGTGTCACTGGCCCCGGTGTCACTGGCCCCGGTGTCACGTCGGGCATCCGGGTCGCCGGCACGTAAACCTTGGCCGGTTGCTCGGGCCCGATCGCCGCCGAACCGATCGTCGAAAACAAACTGGCCAGCGAAAACGTGGCCACGCACATCAACAACGGCAGCGTCACGACGGCGATCAAGACCGTTGTCAGCACGGCCCACGGCTGTCCGTTGCTGACCGCTTGTTGGACCACACCCATCGCGGCGGCGCACACGGTGACCAATCCGATCAACCATCGCAGCGAGATCTTGGGCAGAAAGGGTTCGGACGCGGTCGGGTCAGCCATAAAACTCTCTTTCCCCAGGGGCAATCGTTCCCCCAACATAACAAATCCTTTTCGACTCCGGCGGCTGACAACCGCTGCAGGGAAATTGGTCAAAAAATGGATTGGTCAAAAAATGGGGTGAACCCAGAGAACGCTCGCGTGGGGGTCGGAAGGTGGTTTGTCATTTTTTGACCACTTCATTTTTTGACCAATCACTCCCTGAAACAAAAAAACCGGGCCCGACAAGTTTCCTTGTCGGGCCCGGTTGTCGCGGGTGATTCGTGCGACCGCTGAGCGGCGATCAAAGACACTCAGCGGCTGGGTCGAAGGGCACGATCAGTTGCAGTTGGTGCAACCGGCACCGGTCGCCATCGGGGCGGCCGCGGCACCGTAGCTGTACACGGGCACTTGGACCGTCGTCGGAACGGGTTTGCAAACCTGAACCTGGACTTCCTTCATGGTCGTTTCCGGGATGCACACGGTGTACTCTTCCGGCACCTCTTCGGTCACGTTTTCACAAACGGTGACGTTGTAGGTTCGGACGCGTTCCTGTTTGACGCAAACGGTGTAGTTGACGTCGCGTTGGCGAGTCTGTTCTTCCATTCGAGTCTTGGTGACCGTGCGGGTGCCCTCTTCCGTCTTGTAGGTCGTTTGGGGCACCATGCGGGTGCGGGTTTCGTTCACCATTTTGGTGACCGGAACCATCTTCGTGTGGGTCTCGTTGCGATACTTGGTGACTTCGCGAGTCCGCTCTTCTTGCTTCGTCGAGCACAACGTCACCATTCGCTTACGGGTCTCGGGGACCATTTCGCAATACGGAACTTCGCGGGTGCGAGTTTCGATCCGAGTCTTCGGAACGTTGACCGTGCGTTTCCGCGTTTCGGTCACCATTTCGCAGTAGGGAACCTGACGTTCATGCGTTTCCATTCGCGTGCGTCGGACCGGAACTTCGCGGGTATGCGTCTCGGTCTTGTACTTGGTGACGTTACAGGTTCGTTCTTCGGGACGCATTTTTCGAACCTGGACGGTTCGCATGCGTTGCTCGGTGCGGTAGCGAGTGACGTTCACCAGACGCGTCTTGGTTTCTGGACGGCAGCGGGTGACCGGGACCTTGCGGGTCTTGGTTTCGGTGACGCAGTGCGTCGTCGTGTAGGTGTACGGCTCCTCGGTGGTCTGACGCTCGTAGGTCGTGACCGGCACCTCTTTGGTGACCAGGTTGGGCACCCAGACTTTGCGGTAGGTCACGACGGGGGCGCATCCGCTGCCGCCGACAACGCCGGCCGCACCGCCACAGGGATCGCACGCGGTGGCGCATCCGCCGCAGGGGTTGCAGGCAGTGCTGCATCCGCCACAGCTTCCGCATCCCGCAGCAGCGGCGGTTTCAACCGCCTGGCATTCGTAGCTGCCGTGGTCTTCGGTGACCGTCTTCATGGTCGTCACCGGGACGCACTTGGTGACCGTTCGTGTCGCGGTCTTGGTTTCCGTCACCGGCGTTTGAACCGTGTAGGTCTGCTCGACTTCTTCGGTGTAAGGGACCATCACCGTGTAAGGCTGCTCGACTTGCTCGGTGTAGGGGACACAGACCGAATAGGGCTGCTCGACCGTTTCGCAGTACGGGACCTGGACGGTGTACGTGTGCGGTTCGGTGTAGGGAACCTGAACGTTGTAGGTTTGCGTCACGGTGTCGGTGTACGGAACGCATACCTGGTAGGTCTCGGTCCGCATCTTCTTGACCGGAACCTGGACGGTGTATTCCTGCTCGACCGGTTCGGTGTAGCGGACACAAACGTCATAGTTTTCGGTGCGGGTCTTTTGGACCGGAACGTGAACGGTGTATTCCTGCTCGACCTGCTCGGTCACCGGAACGGTGGCCATGTAGGTTTCGGTTTCCTTGTAGGGGACACAAACCGTGTAGCTCCGTTCGACCTCGGTGGTCTTGGGCACGCACACCGTGTACGTCTGCTCGACCTCGGTCGTCACCGGGACCTGAACCTTGTAGGGCACTTCCTCGGTGTACTCCACGGGCACGCAAACGGTATAGGTTTCGGTTTTGGTGCGAACCTCCGGCACGTTGACCGTGTAGGTCTGTTCGCGGGTTTGCACCTTGGCCACCTGCCGCGTCACCGTCCGCATGCGGGTGCGGGTTTCGGTCTTGTAAGTCGTCGTCGGAACCATGCGGGTTTCCGACACCAGCTGCGGTCGCATGACCGTGCGGGTTTCATAGGTCACCGTGGGGCAATCAGCCCCGCCGGCCGCGACACAGCCCGAGCCGCTTGAGCAGCCGGTGCAATCGCCGCATTGGGCAAAGACGTTGGCCGCACACAACAGTGCGATGCACAGTCCTGCGAAGCCTCGATTCATGTTCTTGTTCATTCCAGTGAGTCCTCCAAAAAGTCTCACAGCCAGAGAGCCGATGATGAAAATACGGGAGAGTTTTTAACGGCTGCGTAGTTTGGGCTACTGCCCAGCCCCATGAATGTAGACCTGCCCGATCCCCTGTCAACAATTCGCAACGGACAGGAAACCCGAATCGCAGATTTTGCCTAAGCGATCAAAGCAGCACCACGGAAACCGAGCCGCACCGCTAGCGTCTGTCGATCCGACAGGGATCGACCGCGTCATTGGGCTGAAGCGAAAAAGTTCGGTAATTCCCGCATCCGCAATGTTTTTTTCTCAAGCGATCGGGCTCTCGGTGACGACACAGGTCCCGCGTTTGCCGCGGCGTCGTTTTGATCGGAATGGATTGTCGCAAGAAGGCGTCGAGACCCGATCAATGTGCACCGGTGACCAGATCGGACCGCACACCCGTGTTCGCATTGACGACAAATTGGCTCTGCCCCAGCGTCAGCGGCGTTCCCGCAGCCGGCCGCCGAGATTCCGACTCCACCGGACCGCACCAGACGCTTGCTCGCGACGTATCAACCAAGGCGTCCGAGGCATTCGATTTGCCCCCGGTGAACGTGGTTCCCATGCTGCTAGGATCCCATGGGAAGATCCCATGGGAAACAGAGGAGTGATTCGCATCGCGGGGTCTTCGGTGGCGAGGCAGCGCCGTCGGACTCAGGATGACGCACGGCCTCGGCCACGTGATTCGACAAGCCACACTTGATCTGCGCTGGGCGAGGAGTGAAGCATGATCTGGCGGTAGCGGATTCGTTGGAACGGACGAGCACCACTCGCGTCAAAGCAGGACAGCTTGCCGTTTCTGGGATTCGCCCCCGCTGCCAACCGCCTTCCACTAGGGCGGATGATCTGACCACAAGGTGGGTTGACAGGCAACTGAGACGGTTTGGGCGGGCAAAGGCCGGATTCGTTGGGGTTCGAAGGTGGCTGATGACGCGTTTTCTCGTATGATTCTTTGGTGAGGTAGTGCCGATGAACCGACGTATGTATGGATGTGCGTTCATCGATGAGTTTTTCGAGGCGGCCCGGGACAAGTCGCCTTCGCTCGATTTTATCCGCGTGGTCTGAGGCGTGATATGACTCGATCCACTTCCCCGTTCGGCACTGACGACGGCACCGGCCGCCCCGGTGAGTCGCCAGAGACGATTCGGCTGATCTGCGTCGGCGACAAGCAGACGCTTCCGCGCGGGTTCTCTGACAACGAAGTGCTGGCTCTCGATTCCTCCGCGACCGTGCTGGACCAGCTGGCTAGCCCCTCGATCGAGGGCGTCTGGATCGCTCGCGACTTGTTGCCCGAACTGGGCGAACTGCGGGGGATCTGTCAAAGCGGGCTGATGCTCCGCGATCTCCCCGAAGGCGCTGCGTTGCTGGATCACAAGATCCGCGTGCTGTGGGCCAACCGACGCCTGAAGGCTTGGGCCGGGAAGCTGGACGAAGATCCGACCGGCGAGACGATCTACGACCTGCTGGGCAACCCGGACATCATGGGGTCGGATCTGTGCCCCTTCCACACCGCGTTCTCGACGGGCGAGGAAAGCAGCGGAACCTTCCAAACCTCGGACAACCGTTTCTTCCAAGTCCGGGCGGCCCCGGTCGGGGACAATGCTGCCGAGCCCCATTTGGTGGTGACCGTCGGCGACATCACCGAAGAAATCCTGCAACAACAAAAGCTTGCCGCGATCCACCGCGCCGGACGCGAGCTGGCTGATTTGCGGCCGACCGAAATCTACCAGATGGGTGTTGACGAGCGGATCGATCTGCTGAAAGACAACATCCGCCATTATTTGACCGATCTGCTGAATTTCGAAGTGATCGAGATTCGGCTACTGGAACAGGCCAGCGGCAATCTGGTCCCCCTGCTGAGCGTCGGCATCGATCAGGAGGCGGCCGACCGAAAACTGTTCGCCCACCCGCAAGGCAACGGGATCACCGGGTACGCCGCGTCGAGCGGAACGAGTTACCTGTGCTATGACGTCGTCAACGACCCGCTGTTCATTCCCGGCGTGGCCAACGCACGAAGCTCGCTGACGGTCCCATTGATCTTGAACGACCAAGTGCTCGGGACCATCAACGTGGAAAGCCCCGAAGTCGCCGCGTTCAGCGAAAGCGACTTACAGTTCCTGGAAATCTTTGCCCGCGACATCAGCTTCGCACTCAACACGCTTGAGCTGTTGGTCGCCCAGAAAGCCGACACGGCCCAGCAGAGCTGCAACGCGATCCACAGTGCCGTCGCCTTGCCGGTCGACGAAATTCTCAACGATGCCGTCAACGTGATGGAGGACTACATCGGCCACTCGCCGGAAATGGTCGATCGCATCCGGCGAATCTTGAAAAATGCCCGCGACATCAAACAAACGATCCAGCAGATCGGTCAACGGCTGACACCACTGGAAGCCGTCCCGCCGGGGATCTCCTCGGACGAACACGCCCTGCTTCGCGGCAAACGCATCCTGGTCGTCGACGAAGACAGCACGGTCCGCGAAGACGCCCACACGCTGCTGGAACGCTATGGATGCATTGTCGAAACCGCCCGCGGCGGCGATCAGGCCGTGTTGATGGTCCGTGACGCCGGGGAAGACGACAAATACGACGTCATCATCAGCGACATTAAATTGCCCGAACACAGCGGGTTCCAATTAATGATGCGGCTGAAAGAAATCATCGATCCGGTCCCGATGATTTTGATGACCGGATTCGGCTACGACCCGGGCCACTCGATCGTTCACGCACTGCAAAATGGTCTGCATCCCAAGGCACGGTTGTTCAAACCGTTCCGACTGGATCAGCTGATCGACGTGGTCCAGACCGTGCTCCAGGCCGGCGGCGTCGCGCCGCAGGCCGATGCCAATGCCGATCAGGCCACCACAAAGTCCACGGTCGGCTAGGCTTTGTCCCCAAACTCGGCAACTGGCGTATGTGGATGTGGTCGCGGAATTCGCCAAGAATTCCGGCTTTTCCCGTGTGGACTGCCGCGCGTCGAAAGCCTTGGCGGCTTCCGCTACAGCGATCGCGGTGCCGCATAGGGGTTGAGTCGTGGCCGCACCGATTCACCGGCCGGCCCTCCGGGGCCGACGTGTTGCGAGTCCGAACGCGCGCAGACGTCGTCGTCACAGTAGCTGAAATCTCCCCCCGTGGCGATGCTGCGAATGTCGTCACACAGTTGCTGCGTTTGCCGCCATCGAGACCGCGAACGCAAACCTCCCAGACGGTGATCGCGATAGGCCAACGCGAATTCCAGCGGCCCCTCGGCCGTCCGCACGGTCACGACCACGAAATGCAAGCGATGAAAACACCCTGCCGGCCGCACCGACTCCACGCCAACATCAATGATTGAGGCGGGGGGAAACCGGTACCGCGAATAATCGCCTTCCATCGCCACGCCGAACGCATCGACGCGAATCAGCATCACGTCCTCGGCGGTGTCCAGCATGGTCGCGTTCCAGTTCTCGCGCGGCACCCATTCGACCAGGCGGGCCGTCTGGATCCAGTCAAGCTGTCCCGCACCAGCCTCCTGATCCGCGCGCCGCCTCCGCAGGCTGCGACGCAACCGACGCACCAGCCACTGGTTCATCGGCCACTCGGGATAGGTGCCCGCCCAAGAGATTTGGGCGACAATGATCAACGGAACCAGGACGGCCGCGGGCAACAATGCGATGCCCGATCCGACCCATGCCGACAAGAGAAACAACGGGGAAACGAAGCCGACCATCAGCACCGGGGCGAGCAACAACGACGCGTTGAGCATCAGTTTCCAGCCGAGCGTGAGCACCCGGCCGGCGTGGGGTTCCGGGACCGGTGTCACCGTGGCGAGCATCGAGTCGGCGGCGGACGGGTGCATGGAACAGGGCCGATCGGGGACAGCGTCAGGCGTGAAGCATCAAAACCCCAGGTTAATGGTCCGCGACCATTTTCCCAACGGATTTCCACCGCCGCCTGGTAAGTTCCTCGCGCGGCAGTTCGGATTAGACACCCCCATCAACCCTTCAATCGGAAAATCATGGACCTGGAATCGCAAGCACGACAACTGGTGGAACTTCTTGACGAAAAACGTCAGACACTGGTGCTGGCCGAAAGCTGCACCGGCGGGCTGGTCGCGGCCACGCTGGCCACCGTACCGGGCGTGTCGGCTTGGCTGGCCGGATCGCTGGTCGTCTACCAAGAAGCGAGCAAGCAGCGCTGGCTGGGTGTGGCCGAAGAAACGCTCGCCGAACACACCGCCGTCAGCGCCCCGGTCGCGCATCAAATGGTTGCCGGGGCGCTCCAGACGACCCCCCATGCCGACCTGGCGGCCTCGGTGACGGGGCACCTGGGGCCGAACGCCCCGGCAGAATTTGATGGTCTGATTTACGTCGGCGTGGGTCGACGCGGCCAGCCGCCGCGCACCTGGGGCGTGGAGCTGAAGGCCCCCAAGCGTGTCGGCCGGCAACGCGAATCGGCGCTCGTCGTGATCGAAACCTTGATCGGGGTCCTGGAACGGCTGAAGTAGTTTCAGGTTTCAGAGGAGAAACGCCCGCGCGGCGAAAAAACTTCTGGGCAACTTGCACAATTGGCGTTGACGCTTTCTTCGACTTTCTCAATATTCTCGTCTCGTCAGAAGCCGATAGGTTTTCTGCGAAGTGGGAGAATTTGCCGCCGAGGTGCGTTTTCGCCTCGGGACTGGTGATTTTGCTAACACCACCCGACCTCCATTGAGTCGTGACCATATGGGTAAAAAATCAAAGCGGTATCGCGCCGCGCTCGAAAAGCAACCAGCCAACACGCTTCCTCTGGACGAAGCGGTCACCGCGCTCAAGGCGTACGATTCGACCAAGTTTGATCAAACGGTCGAAATCCACATGCGGCTGGGCGTCGATCCGAACCAAGCCGACCAGATCATCCGCGGTTCGCTGGTGCTTCCTCACGGGATCGGAAAACAGCAACGCGTCGTCGTGTTCGCCAAGGGCGACGCAGCGAACGCCGCGAAAGAAGCGGGTGCCGATGAAGTCGGCCAAGAAGACTTGGCCAAGAAGATCAAGGACGGTTGGACAGACTTTGATGTCTGCATCGCCGCACCCGACATGATGGGATTGGTCGGCCCCTTGGGACGCGTTCTGGGGCCTCGTGGTCTGATGCCCAGCCCACGTGCGGGAACCGTCACCCCCGACGTCGGCAAGGTCGTCAGCGAGTACAAGGCCGGGAAGGTCGAGTTCCGCAACGACAAGGGCGGCAACGTCCACGCGATGGTCGGGAAGATGAGTTTCGAAGCTGACAAGCTGGTCGACAACATCAACGCGTTCATCCAATTCGTGGACGGCCTGAAACCGCAGACCATCAAAGGCACGTACGTCAAAGGCGTGGCGATCTGCGCAACGATGAGCCCGAGCGTGCGAGTCACGTGCTAGTCGGCGTCCCCGTCATCCCCACCTCAGTGAACCAATCTGATGAGTAAGTACGTCAAACAACTCGTGACCCGCGACATCCAGCGGCAACTCGACGGCGTCCAAGACGCCGTCCTGGTCAGCACCGTCGGAATGGATGCGAACACGACTAACGAACTACGTGGCGAATTGGCCGAGAGAAACATCACGATGTTTGTCGTGAAGAACTCTCTCGCCCGACGCGCCACCGAGGGAACCTCGTTGGCTGCGGCCTTCGAAGGTGCCAGTGGCCCTGTGGCAGTGTGCTACGGCGGCGAAGACTTTGTGTCGCTGGTCAAGGAAGTTGTCCGTTTGGACAAGGACGACGACAAATACGAGAAGTTCTCCACCACCGGCGGTGTCATGGACGGCGAACGTCTTGACGCCGATGGTGTCAAGGCGGTCAGCAAATGGCCCAGCCGTGAAGAACAAATCTCGATGCTCGTCGGACAAATTCTGGGCCCCGGATCCACGCTTTCCGCCGCGATGCTGGGACCTGGAAAAACGCTGAACAGCCAGCTGAAAAAGATCAGCGAAGGCGACGAGTAGTCGACCGCCACAGCTATCACCCCCCATTCCGTTTTTCAAACAACCGACCATTCGTTTTTTAAGGGAAACCTGTCATGTCTGATGAAGCCACTGCGGTTGCTGAGTTCAGCGCCGAAGCTAAAGAAATGGGCGACAAGATCGCCGAACTGACCCTCAAGCAAGCCAAAGAGCTGAGCGACTACCTGAAGGAAGTCCACGGCATCGAACCGGCCGCCGGTGGCGGTGTGGTGATGGCCGCCGCAGCCGGCGATGGTGGCGGTGAAGCCGCTGCCGAGCAAACCGAATTCGACGTCGTCCTGACCGGCTTCGGCGACAAGAAGCTGAACGTCGTCAAGGTCGTCAAGAACCTGACCGGCGCTTCGCTGATGGAAGCCAAGAAGATGGTCGAAGGCGTTCCCGCGACCCTCAAAGAAGCGGTCTCCAAGGAAGAAGCCGAAAAGGTCAAGGCCGAGATCGAAGAAGCAGGCGGTTCGGTCGAACTCAAGTAGTTCGAATACGACCACTGCAATCGCATCCAAAAAAACTCTGCGCCCCGAGCTCGCTCGCGGCCGCAGAGTTTTTTGTTGCGCCGACTGGCCTCCGCAGCGCGTCGATTGAATCACAACTGCAAACTCAATGCGATCATGCTAGCCCGACGCGTAAGCGAGGGGCCATGGGGCGCCCCTCGCTTACGCGTCGGGCTAGCACTTGGCGGCTTCCGCTACAGTTCCAGCACCTGCTCGACGCGCGGGGCGCCGTACTCGGCCGCCGCCGTCTGCACGACCAGATTGGGCGCCAACTGCGCCGTCCCGGCGTGATGCGTATGGCCACACAACACGGTCAAATGGATCTCCGGCCGTTCAAAGGCAAATCGCTTTAACACCGACCCGACTTGGCCGCAGACAAAGAACGGAGCCCAAAAGTCATCGGTCGTCTGGCCTTCGTACCAGCACGCGTCGCGAAACGGTGGCACATGTGTTGCCACAATCACGCGGTCCGCAGACGCCGGCAACGCGAGCAGCTTTTGCCGCAATCGCTCGGCCGACTGGGCACCTTGCTCGCGCATCAGCCGCGGCCAACGGATCGGATCGACCTGACGAAAATCGTCGATCGCGACAAAGTCATTCAGCCGCACGGGCGAGTTTTCATAGTCACCTTCCGTCCCATCGCCCCAACCGTCTTCCCCCGTCAGAAACTGCCCCGGCGTCAGCTCGACCGGACCGGCATCGGTCAAGTAGCACAGCGACGGATACTCACGTGCGAGCGACGTGACGCTGCGCCGCGTCGCTGCGATGGACGAACCGTAGAAGTCGTGATTGCCGAGCACGAAATAGATCGGCAATCGAATCACCTCTCCCATCCGCCGCAACTGAAAAACCACGTCTTCGGCTTCGGAGAGGTCACCGGTGATCACCAGCACATCGGCGGCGGCCTGGCGGACCTGGTCGATCCAAGTGTCCCAGTCCTTCAAGGCGACGTGGTTGAGATGAATATCAGACGCCCAAGCGAGACGCATGGAAGGACTCCCGGGGAGGAACCGCCTGGCAGACCGGACGGGGACCGGCCACGCCTTGCTCCCAGGATGGACCTGGGCTGCGCAAAATCATTTCGATTTTACCGCGTTTTCTTTCGCAGGATCTTGGCGTTTTCGATTCCGCTAAATCCTACTGGGATCAGCCGTTTGGCGCCAGCCTGCGGGCCTCCATCGACGCTGGGGCCCGAACGCTTGCGCGAATCGGCTGATGCCACTCGTGTTTCGCCGCCCGATGGCGACTGCGAGTCGACCATCCATCGCGGACTGATTGCGCTTGAATTCTGAACCACTGCAGAATCCAGATTTTCCTCGTTCCCGGGCTCCGCCTGGGAACGCACTGCAAGCGTGGCTCCCGCCACACGCGGTCGATCCGGACTCGAGGCGGAGCCTCCGAGACCCTCCGTTCCCGGGCAGAGCCTGGGAACGAGACGTGGGTGGGTACTCGACGACCGTTACTGTGCCGCGGCGGCCAGCTTCGATGCCGCGGCCAGGGCCTCCGCCTTGTCGGTCTTTTCCCAGGTGAACGTGTCGCCTTCGCGTCCGAAGTGACCGCCGGCGGTGGTGACCTTAAAGACAGGGCGACGCAGTTTCAGGTGCTCGATGATCCCGGCCGGGGTGAGCGGGAAATGCTCGCGGACGAGTTCACACAGCCGTTCGTCGGAAATTGCTCCGGTCCCTTCGCTGTCGACGTGCACGCTGACCGGTTCGGTGACACCGATCGCATAGGCCAGTTGGACCTCGCAGCGTTCGGCCAGCCCGGATGCAACGATGTTCTTGGCCACGTAGCGGGCCATGTAGGCTGCACTGCGGTCGACCTTTGTCGGATCCTTGCCGCTGAATGCCCCACCGCCGTGGCGTCCCCAACCGCCGTAGGTATCGACGATGATCTTGCGTCCGGTCAGGCCACAATCGCCGTGGGGTCCACCGACGACAAATTTGCCGGTCGGGTTGATGTGGTACTTGATGTCACCCTTGTCCAAGCCCTCGGGCAACGACGGCTTGATGACGTTTTCAATGATGAACGTTTTGATTTCGTCGTTGGTGACGTCGGGATCGTGCTGGGCACTGACGACCACGGTATCGATCCGAACCGGCGTGTTCCCTTCATACTCGACCGTCACTTGGGCCTTGTTGTCCGGCCGCAACCAGGTGACTTCTTTGTTGAATCGGGCTTCGGTGATCCGGTTGATGATGCGGTGCGACAGCGCGATCGGCAACGGCATCAACTCCGGCGTGTCCTTGCAGGCATAGCCGAACATCAACCCCTGGTCACCGGCACCGACTTCTTTGCCGCTGGCGCTGTCCGAATCGACACCCTGAGCGATGTCGGGGCTTTGGGTATCCAGCGAGACCATCACGGCACAGGTGTCGCCGCAGATCCCCATCTGGTCGTCGGTGTAACCGACTTCGTTGATCGTTTGCCGAACGACGTCGGCATAGTTGACCTTGGCCTGGGTGGAAATCTCACCGGCGATGATGGCCACACCGGTCGTCACCATGGTTTCGCAAGCGACGCGGCTGTTGGGGTCTTCCTCAAACAGGGCGTCCAGGATGGCATCAGAAATTCGGTCGGCCAACTTATCGGGGTGGCCCATACTGACCGATTCGCTGGTAAACAAAAAACGAGCTTGGCTCACAGATCTACTCCAATACGGAATAAGGGGCGGGTAAGCCGTCAGTCCAGACAATTCGGAGACGTCGGCGCCGGCGTGAAGTCGTTACAATAGTGATCCGATAACGTAGTTTGGACAGACCCTGCTGAGAACCGCAAGTCGGCATTCTGGCAGCGGAATTGTCTCGGATCTCGCGAAACGCCGCTTCTTGAACTCCACACCACCCCGAAACGATTCAGCGCCGACGCAGCCCGGCCCGGAGATCCAGCCGCATCGCGCGCCGCCCCTGCTGCTGTCCCTGGTCTTGCACGTGGTGTTGTTGATTCTGATTGCCTGGATCGCATCATCCGCCCCTAAGGGCAGCGGGGAAGCCGTTGACCGCCAGATCGGCATCGCGGTCGTCCACCGGTTGCCCGATCGCGACCGCTACGACGAGGTCACCGCGGAATCCGTGGAAACGGTCCAGGACGACGCCACCGACTCGGCCAGCGCGTCGGCCGCCGCGGCTCCGCCGGCGGACTTTTCGCCGCCGATCGACCTGCAGGGCGTCCTGTCCGCCATGCAATCGACACCGGCCCCGGAAAGCGGCAGCGGGATCGCCGGCGATGTCAAATTCGACTCCGACGCACTGGGCGACGGCGCGGGTGCGCCCAGCCGGTCCTCAACCGGGCAACAAGCAACGGCAAAACTTTTCGGGGTCTCCGGCAGCGGCACCCGATTCGTCTATGTGTTCGATCGCAGCGACAGCATGAACGGTTTCGGCGGGCTGCCGCTACGCAGCGCCAAACGCGAACTGATCCGCAGTCTGCAATCGCTTTCCCCCCAACAGCAATTCCAGATCATTTTCTACAACGAAAACGTCAAACCCTTTCAGTTGTCCGGGATGCCGATGACGATGGTCTCCGGCGAACCGAATCATCTGAAACGCGCCGAGCGTTATATCGAAGCGATCCAAGCTTTCGGCGGCACCAAACACAAAGGCGCCTTGCTGATGGCGCTGCGACTTGCTCCGGACGTGATCTTTTTTCTGACCGACGCCCACATCCCGCGGCTGTCCCAACTGGAACTCCAGGTGATCCAAGACCGTGCCGAGCGCGCCGGCACGACGATTCACGCCATCGAATTCGGCAGCCGCGCCGGCCCTACACCGGACAGTTTTCTGAAACAGCTGGCCGCGATGAACAACGGACAGTACCAATACGTCGACGTGCGGCAACTGCGGTCGGAACCGGCCCAATCACAAGCGGGCGAGGGGATCGAGCGGTGATCCGGACAAGGTGTTACACCAACCCGTTGCCGCAGCTTGTCACGGCCTGCTTGGTCGTGTTTGCAGCGGGGTTTTCAACCAGTGGAACGGCCGGCGGCCAGGCCTCCGCAGCGGCCCGGCCCCCGCACCGCGTGCGGTTGTCACCGCCGCTGGCATCGACCGCCGATTCGACCCAGCACTGGTACGCGCGCCCCCTGACCACGCTGGACGGGACGATTGTCACGTTCGACACCGACCAACTCTCGATCCTGATCGGCGATCAAACCGCCCCCACGCGGGTCGCTTCGGAACGCGTCAATGCGATCGAACTGACCGACGCTCCGGCCGATCAGGTCGCCGCGCTGGACTTGTTCCATCAAGGCGACTTCGCCGCCGCGCTGCCCGCACTGGTTCGCTGCATCAGTGACCAGGACGCCTCCGACCGACCGCCGGTGTGGCGTCAACAATGGCTGTCGATGATGGCGGCCCAGGCGGCGCTGCGATCCGGCCGTGGCGACATCGCGTTGGAGCTGGTCCGTCAGCTCGACGCCCGCCCCTTGCCCCTGATGATCCTGGGAATCCTGCCGATCGACTGGACCGGGACCGTCGGTGACGATCCGACCTTCGTCCAGACCGCCGCCGAACACGCCGCCTCCGATTCCCTGGCGGTCAAACTGGTCGTGGCCAGTTGGCTGCTGCGGTCACCAAAGTATCGCAGCGCCGCCGAAGCCGCGCTGGTGCGTCTGGCCGGACAAGAGGATCGGAGAACGATCGCACTGCTCGCCAGGCAGTTGACACACCGCACCGCGCCTCCCCCGGTCATCAAAGCCAATTTGAATTCCATCGAAGCGGAGATCCAACAGTTGCCGATGGCCCTGCAAACCGCCCCGATGATCTCCATGCTGAATCTGGTGCGCCAATCGGGCCTCGAGGACGCGGCAAAGAAATGGCAGCTGTTGTTGGAACTGGCTGCACCGACGTGGCATCCCGATTTACCCCCTGACGTCACCACACCGTAGCGGAACTCGCCAAGAGTTTCGGCCGTTCCCGACACAGACTCGTTGCGAGGCTCCGACTCGCAACGGAGGCGGAGCCTCACGCCAACTCGTCCCCAGGCCGGACTCTGGGAACGCGACAATGTGACCTGACGCATCCAATTCCATGCCCGACCGCAAGAACATCGAAGCGATCTTTCTAGAGGCGGTCGAGTTGCCCCCGGATCAGCTCTCTTCGTTTCTCGATCGACGCTGCGGTGACGACGCAACGCTGCGCGCCGCCGTGATGGATTTGATTCAAGCCGATCGGCAAGCCGGTGACGGAGCGTTTCTGCGCTCGCATCTCTTTGCAAACGACACTCCCGCCCCGGAAACCGATCCGCCCGTTGAATCAGTCGGCGATGGCAGCGATCGATTCCGCATCTTGCGCGCCTATCGCCAAGGCGGTCTCGGTGAAGTCTTGTTGGCCCACGACCGCCAACTCGATCGCGACGTGGCGGTCAAGCGAATCAAACCACGCTGGGCCGACAACAACGAGGCCCAACAACGATTCCTCCAAGAAGCCAAGGTCACCGGTCGGCTGGAACACCCGGGGATCGTCCCGGTTTATGCGATGGGCACCTGGCCAGACGGGCAGCGCTACTATGCGATGCGGTTCATCGAAGGCGACACGATGAAGGACTCCATCGAGCGTTATCACCGTCGGCTGCAACATTCCGATTCCGACGACGTCAAGCGACTGCAATTGCGAGACCTGCTGTCACGATTCGTCGACGTTTGCAACACCATCGAGTACGCGCACAGCCGACGTGTCCTGCACCGAGACATCAAACCGTCCAACATCATGGTGGGCCCGTATGGTGAAACACTGGTCGTCGACTGGGGGCTGGCGAAATTGTTGGACGAACCGGTCGACGAATCGATGACGGCCGATCTGGCACGAGAGCTAGCCCAAGGCGATGGTTCGACGCCGACACGCGTCGGCGGAACCGTCGGCACGCCGCAATACATGAGCCCCGAACAGGCCCGGGGACAGTTGGAATCGATCGGCACGCGGACCGATGTCTATTTGCTCGGTGCAACCCTGTATCAAATCCTGACCGGTCGCCCGCCACACCATGAAGATTCCATCACCCGTTTACTTGAACGCATCGCCGCCGGAACCCTGACTCGCCCCCGTGAGATCGCCCCCAACATTCCGCCGCCGCTGGAGTCGATTTGTTTGAAAGCGATGGCGACCGAACCGGCAGACCGCTATGCAGACCCGAACCAAATCGCAGACGACGTCAATCGCTGGATGGCTGATCAAGCCGTCTCCGTTCACACCGATTCGATTGCGGTGCGGATGAATCGCTGGATGCGACGCCATCGAACGGCCACCAGCACCCTCGCCGTGGCCGTCGTGCTGTTGGCCATCGGCGGCGTGTTGGGTTCCATCCTTTGGAACGTGGCCAACGTCCGCAAGCTACAAGCCGAACAGGAGCGTCGTTCCAAACGCTTGGAATTGGAAACCAAAGATCGCCAGCGGCTTGCCGAGTTGCAAACGGCCGCCGACGCCGCGGAAACCTTGGCCCAGATCGAAGTCTCCCGCGACCGATTCTCATCCGCCTTGGATGTCCTGCGCAACGCCCTGCCCAGCCTGCAATCCGAACCCCGTTTGGCTGACCAAGCCGATCGGATCGGGCACCAGGCCGACCGTCTGAAAGCCCTCGTCGATTTCTACGCACTCGCCGAAACCGTCGAGCAACAGAATGTGCTCAGCCGTGACACCAAAGCCTTGCTGGCCTGCACGACCGCGCTGAAACGATTGGGAATCTGGGACCGCGCCGATTGGTGGTCGGGGCTGCCCGACAAAGATCTGTCGGCCGAACAACTCGATCGGCTCCAGTGGGACGTCTACCAGCAATTGATGTTGATGGACGCCATGTTGGTCAAATCGATCGGCGTCCGACTGTCCGGCCAAGGGCGCGTCGGCGGTGCGGGTGCGATGCTGCGAGCGGCCGGGCGGCTGCTGACCACCAACGCCGGGATGACCGAAGCCCAAGCCGCATTGGTGGTCAGTGATCGCATCGATCGATTTCGCGTCTCGGAGTCGACGCGGCTGTACCGATCGATCGCAAAGATGCGACTGGGCCAGGGGACGCGTTTGCAGGGCCGAGACTTGGGGCAAACCCGTAACGGCGCCGATGCCCACTCCCTGGCGGTGCTGAGCATGATCGCGGCGATCGACCCCAGTTTCGAATTGGTCTTTCGCGGCTACCAAGGCGACGATTCATTGCTGACCGCCCGTGATCTTTTTGCACGCTCGGCGGCGCTGCGCCCCAAATATTACGGAACCCACTTGGGGCTTGGGCAAGTCCATTACTTGATCGCCGAGCGTCGTGACGACCTGCACTGGGAAGACCTGGCACCGGCGCTACACGCCTTCGGACAATGCATCACTTTGTTGCCGCAGCGATGTTTTGCCTTTGCCGATCGATCCAGCACCTATCGCTGGCAGGCCGACTTGATCGCCAAAGACCAACGTTACAGCCCCGGCGAACGTCGCCGGCGGGTCACCGAACGGTTGCAATGGAGTTTGGAGGACGCACAGCGCGCCATGCGATCCTACGATTCCCATCCCTGGGTCGGATGGCAGGCGGGACAGGCATACGCCCAGGTGAACCAGGTCGATCGGGCGCTGCGATTGTGGATCAAGACCGCCATCGACACCTATCCCCTGGGAGACATCGCCGACGTGCGGTTCGTCGCCGTGGATGATTTGCGGGGACGGGCTGAAATCGGCGACTGGCTGCAGCAACAACTGGCCAAACCGAAATCGGACATGCGTTTCGATCGCGTCGTTGGTTTCACCGCCTTGGCCGGCGTCCGACTCAATCAAGCCCGTGAAGAAGAGGCCTTGGCGGCGATCGAGTCCGCTCTGGCGGTCGAGAGCGACAACATCGACGCGCGGGCCATTCGCGGCATGATCTTGTTGCGCGAGCGCGCCTCGGAAACCGCCCACGTGGATTTCCGAGCGGTGGTCGATGTCGATCCCGATCATCCGCTGGGTGCCTTCGGCCTGGCACAGTGTCTGGAACGGCAAGACCGGTTCGCCGAAGCGGCGGAAATGTTCTTGACCGCCGAGAACGCGGCGCTGACGGGAGAAAACCAAGCAGCCGCGGCGCTCGGACGCTGCCGAAACGCGGCACTCGCCGGTGACCTCGTGACCGCAGAGGTTGCCGTTCGACGCGCGCTTGACGTGGAACCGGCTTGCGATTTGCTGTCCACCGTGCGAACCATCGCGAGCGAACTGAATCGCATGACGCATGCCGAACCGGTCGACCAAATCCGAGTCGACGCGTTAAAAGGATTCATCACGTCGCTGGCCAAGCTGCCACGGGCGACCAAGATCGAAGTGATGCCGGCGGCGCAGCCCGAACGCGTGACCGCCGCGTCGATCTTGAACGGCGGCTTCGAACTCGATTCGATGCGTTACTGGAGTTCCGATTCCGGGGCACCATGGGAAACCACTCCCGGATTCCATTGCTCCGCACAGATCTCCCGGCAAGCCCATACCGGAAACCACTCGCTGCGAATCGAAGCCTCCACTCTCGATGAGCCCCCTCCCGGCAACACCCCCGCAGGAAGAACCGGACAGGAGTTTTCCGTCGTCGCCGGCCGGCAGTACTCGCTGTCGTGCTGGGTCAAAGCTGAAAACGTCTCCGAAGCTGCGATGCGAATCCTGGGTCCCAATGGCGAGACGCTAATGGAATTCGATGCCGGGACGTACCCATGGCGGAGGGTCGCCGGATCGCTGCGGGTGACACAGTCCGCCGACGGGCAACACGTTGCCCCCGGCACGATCATCCCGGTCCGAATCAAAATCGTCGCCAGAGGATCGGGCACACTGTGGATCGATGATCTGACCTGCGAAAGTCAAACGCAGAAAGAGTGACATGCCAGCGGGAAGCGTCTTCGAGCGGCCCACGCCACCCTTGTTCCCGAGACGCATGCCAGCGGGAAGCGTCAGCGAGCGGCCCACGCCCCTTGTTCCCGGGCTCCCGCCCGGGAACACACGGTCCCCGAGGCGGCATGCCAGCCGGACACGTGCTGGCATGGGGGGCCGCTCGCTCTCGCTTCCCGCTGGCATTTTTTTTCCATTTTTGTTTCAGGGGTTTCTCGGGGGCTCTCGCAGGGTCGTGTGAAAGGCAACTCATTCGCTTTAAAACACCCCAAACGCCCGCGAGAACCATGAAACGCTCCACCCTGCTGACCGTCGCTGCTGCCGCCCTGTTCACCGCCGCACTGGCTTGCTCACCGACCCAAGTCTCCGCCCAATCGGCGGGATCCTGGGTCGACATCGCCCGCGGAAAAGCCGGATCCGGCGCCAACGCGTCGGGAATGATCCAAATCGCGAAATCCCGCAGCAGTTCGAAAAGCGGGGTCGATTTCGGCCACGGATTTGCTCTCGGCGCCGGCCCCAACGGCATCGCCCTGAGCAACTCGATCGGGGTCGGTGCCGGCCAAGGCGGGGCGGCCCACAACGTGCAACTGAACATCGGACGCGGCGGAGCCCACGTCAGCCACGGCGGGGTCGTTTCCCAAGGCGGAAACCGACGCGTGATCAGCGGCGGACACACCGGGACGACCTCCGGCGGCAAAGTCTACGGTGGTAGCCACTCGACCGGATTCGGACAGCACACCAAAGCCTATTCCAAGAGCCATACCCGGCAGTGGGGCGGTCAGGTTTATCAGCCGCAAACGACATACAGCCAACCGGCCTACTCGCAACCGACCTCCTCGCGAGGCCGCACGATGACGAACCGTGTCATCCGCAGCGGCGGGATCCGAATGTTCGGCCGCTAAACCGAACCCAACGCCGCCCCTCGTTCCCAGGCTCCGCCTGGGCTGCGCAAAACCGGGATTCTGAGGTGGTTCAGAATTCAAACGAAATCATTCCGCGACGGACGGTCGACTCACAGCCGACATCGGGCGACGAAACACGAGTGACATCAGCCGATTCGCGCAAGCGTTCGGGCACCGGAGTCGATGGAGGCCCAGCGTCCATGAAGCCCGTAGGCTGGCGCCAAACGGCTGATCCCAAGAGGATTTCGCGGAATCGAAAAAGCCAAAATCCTACGAACGAAAACGCGAACGCATCGAACGATTTTGCGCAGCCCGGGCTCCGCCTCAGGTTGCACGCGGTGTGTGGCCGGAGCCACACTCGCATTGCGTTCCAAGGCGGAGCCTCGGAACGAGACAGACGCATTCCAACTCCAATTCTTCAGGACCCATCCCATGTCCATTCGACTCCTCAGCGGAACCGCCGCAACACTGCTCCTTTCGCTCGCCGTCGTCGCCCAAGTGCCGCCCCCGACGGCCGCCGAGCCCCAGGGCGAATTGACGCTCAAACCGGTCCCGCCCCTGCTGCGTCTGCACCTTCCGATCCTCGGGCGGCAACGCGGTGTGTTGATTGAGTCCGTCTTACCGGAGTCGGCTGCGGCCAAAACCGGACTCCGCGACGGCGACATCTTGCTGGAAGCCGGCGGACGAGCGGTTTTGGCCGACGATTCGCTGGACACTCCGGACTCCTCGTTCCCGATCGTCGTGTTGCGTCGTGGTCGGACTCGCGTGCTGCATCCCACCGTCGCCGAACACCGTTTCTTTGACCGAATGTTCGGCCCCCCGATTCCGGGCAATCCACCGACCGGAACCAGTGCCAGTGCCTCGGCGATCAGTTCCGGTTCGGGCAGTCGCGCCGTCTCGATCAGTCGTGCGGGGGACCAAATCGCGATCGAGATGTCGCTGCCGGAGTTGGCCGACGATCCGATCCGTTTGCGAGGCACCGCGGCAGAGATCGAGCAACAACTACAGCAGAGCGCGATCGGCGAAGCCGTCAAACGTGAAGTCCGCGACGCCTTGCGACAGGCACGATGAGCAAACCGGGTGACGCAATCATGTTTAGTCGGCGACCTGCCGACGCACCTGATCCATCGACCAATCGGCATCAACAGCGATCATGATCCGTTCACTCAATTCCGGATCTTGGAAATAGTTGGACACCGCCTGGCCGCTGACCAGATACGCCTCATGTTCCAATCTCTGGATCTCGGCCAACCCGTCATAGCGAAAATTCTCGCCGCTTTCCCACTGGTCCAACATGTACTTGCAAAGTTCGTCGACGTAACGGTCGGCCCGTGCCCGTTCGACCGCCAACCACCACTGCGTCGGCTTGTGGCTGTACTCGCCGGCGAACTGTTCCCCCAGCGACTTCGACTGATACTGACGCCAACTGCGGATCAAACTGTTGCGTCGAGACTGTTGGACGAGATCCTGCTGCGGAACCAACTGAATCAATTCCTTCAATTCCGGTGTCATCCCGTCCTGGTCGACATAGGCCTTGATGACGCGTCCGGCCACCAAATCAGCGACCTCGGCAACGCCCATCAAGACATTGAAATTCACCCCGCCCCTGACCGCTTGTTCCCGAGTTTCGCGCGACCACTTCAGCAACACCCGCACGGCATCAAACTGCAACGTTCGCCACGCATCAAATCGCTCGGCCGCCGGATACACGTGGGGATCCAAGTAGGCTGCGAGATTGAATCGCGCAAAGTCTTGATGAAGTTGCATTCGGGAATCGGAATGCACGTTCAGGACCTGCATGACCTCCTTGAACGAAACATGCTGACCGATGCTTTCGGTCGCGGCCAACTCCTTTGCGATGCGGTCCTGGCGCCCTTCCTGACTCACGGCCGGCTTCAAGGCCAATGTTTCAAGTCGCCGAACGTAGGCCGGATCCAAGATCGCAACCTTGTCGGCAGTCGGATCGACGTGGGGCAATTCGATGGAATACATCTGTTGTCGCCACGCGACACGAGGGGCGGGCGTGGTCACATAGCGTGCCGCGAGCAGCACCACATAGGGCAAAAACAACGCGGCGGCGATAAAACCGACCATCGGTGCCACGTAGACTTTCCCCTTCTCTCCGGCCATCCATTTCGACGTCAGATGCCATGATGCCAGCAGCAGGATTGCCGACGACAAAAGCAACACGGCAGAGGCACGCGTGTAGAACATCAGCAAGCCGGCCAGGACAAACGCCGCCAATTGAACAAACACGGGACCGGCAAAAAACGCCAACGTCGGACGTGGCGACCACTGAGAAACCAATTGCGTCAGTGCAAACCCCGCAATGACGACCATGGCGGTGATCACCAACCGATTATCCCAGCTCCACGCAACCTCGCGGTCGACACCCGACGCCTCGCGATAGGTTCCCGCCAACACCATGATTGCAAGGACGATGGCCGTGGCACACAGTGTCGGTCCGACGCGCGTCAACCAGACCCTCGTCGGAGAGATGCCGCGGTCATACAAGAACACACATCGTTTCCGCACCGAATCGCTGTAGAACGTCAGCGCGGCGATCATGAACAACGGCAAGATGGAAATCGAATAGCCGACCACCAAGAACTCGTTATTCGGCAACGCAGTGAACAAAGCACCGGCGATCGCCATCATCGTCAGCAAGACGAGCTGCCAACGGATCGGCCGCACCTGCAACCACAACAGCGCGAACAGCGGTCGTGGCCGGCCGAACACCATCGCCCCGGCCAGCTTGGACGACGTCACGTCCGGGGGAGGTCGAAACGCACCCGTCGGCGAATCTGCGAGCACTCGCCCCGCACCCCGAGATTCCGGCCAAGTCAATCGCCGCCAGGCGGCCAGCAGACTGAGCCCGGCAAGCAACAGCAACGCCACCGCGATCAGCAAGGCGAACGTCCCGGTGTTCTGCTCGATCACCCGCTGCGGCGGACCGCGAAACTGTGCCGCGGGAAGGATGATGATTGACGCATAGACGACCGCCCAAATCGCTGCCATCAACAGCGGGAACAACAGTACCAGAGCCGTGATCGGTGAGCGAAACCAATAGGCCGTCGTAAAGCTGGACAACATCACCGCGATGCTCAGAGCCACCGCGCCGGCGCAGTGAATCCAGAACGGCTCGGGCAGTCCGCTACTTTGGCGAATCCGATTGATCCAATAATCGCTGAGCGCAGACCAATACATCAGAAAGCAACCGGTCGCGACGATCCAAGCCAGCAACAAACAGACGCTGGTGACCAACAACTTGCTCGCCGCGATCGTTTTCCAGCCGGCGGGAAGGGTTTGCAACCAAGCCAGCGAGCCGCTCTCTTCTTCACCACCGATCAACACGGCCGGCGCACCACAGGCGATCAACATCGGCAGCAGCATCCAGATCGCATAGGCCAACCCCATCCGCTCGGTTCCGACGTGCGTGAATCCGGTGAACAACCCCAACAACAGGAAGAAGCCCACGATCATCGCCGGCGTGGCGATCGCCAACGCCCGAACCGTACGCGCGTCTTTCCAAATCATTCGCTGCAGGATTTTATGGTTCATCGTCGTGCTCCACTTACCGGACGCGGTTCTTCAAACGTTCGATCGACTCCACACCTTGCCACCAAAACATCGGACGAAACACTTCGTACAAACCTGCTTCGGCCGCCGAGTGCGTGAAGTTTGGAACGGTCCAGATTCCGGCCATCGATCCCGATCGCCAATGCTGTTCGGCAAGCATCACTGTTTGATCGACAAATCGTTCCCGCCGTAGCGACTCAATCGATCGAATGAACTCGATCTGTGGGAGCGATGGTCTGATGCCAAAGTAGGTTGATGGATCAGGCTCGGCCGCTCCATATTGCCAAGACTTGATCAGGCTGTTGCGACGAGACTCCAAGACCAGCGAATCGTCGGGAAACAATCCGACCAGTTCTCTGCTGATTTTTGGCGTCAAACTGTGTTCGTCGAGATGTCGGTGCAAAATCTCTGCGGCACACCATTCGGCATATTCCGTAATTTCACTCATCTGCTGGAATGCAGCTCGGCCCAAACGGGCTTCCTCACGCACCATCCGTGACCATTTCAACAACACCCGGGCGACACGCAATTCGACATTGATTTGATCGGTGCCAAAGCGGCCAAGTGAACCCGCGTCTGCTCCGGCGGTATATCCTTCGGGCCAATAGGGAATGCGGGCGACCAATTCATCGAACGAAACGAATTCACCGACGCTCGTCTCAGACTCCAATTCCAGCGCCATTCGTTCGTCGAACCGATCACTTTTGGGCGAAAACAGCAATTCGACACGCAGGTGAGTGTTCCAAAACACGTCCTCGTTCGGGGCGCCTGCCGCAAAGATCTGGATGGGTTTGTCACCCGCCGGTCGCTGCGGAAACTGATAGGCCAACATCCGGGTCCGCCACTGCGTCTGTTCGGCGGGGGTCGTCGCAATTCGCGTTGCTAGAACCAACAGGTAGGGCAAGACCAACGCCAGCGCGAAGTAACCGACAAATCGCGCGGTGTAATCCCGCCCCATCGATCCAGACAACCAACGCGGTGTCAGCCGCCACGAGGCGAACAAAAACACCGGGATCGACACCAGCGCCGCCCACAGAGCGCCTTCGTTGTAGGCGTCAAAGAGCGGGTAAAACAACAGGAACGCCAACACCGCGAATACGGGCGCGGCCAAAAAGGCAAACACCGGCCGCGGCGCCCACTGTGAGACCAATTGGCACAGCGCGTAGCCGACAAAGATCAACAGCGTGCACAACAGAAACTCATCGGACTGCAGTCCCCCAGGGTACACCATGCTGCAAAGCAACTGGCTTGCCGACATCGCCAGGAAAACGATTGCGACCGCGATCGCCGTCGGCATCAACCGCGTCCGCCAAATCAACGTCGTTGACACACCGCGGTCGGCCAGGAACACACCGCGGCGACGGACCGAATCGCCGTAGAATGTCGATCCGGCGATCCCGAACAAGGCCACCGCGGCCACCAAGCTGGCCAGTTCTTCACCGGCGCTTCGTCCCCAGACAGCGGCCGTGATGCCGAGTGCCCCGAGCAGCGTCATGATGGATAGAATCCAAACGTTCTGCCGCGCGGCCTGCCACAACAGCGCCTGCGTTTTGGTCGGACGCCGATGGATCAACGAGACACCGTACCACGAGGTCGGCACCGTGCTGGGTGGTCGAAAGGCGTCGCCGGAGACACGCTGCTTGATCCGCCTGCCGAGCGATTCATCGGGACCGGCCAGCCGACGTCTAGCCATCCACTGATGGAGTGCAAAGAGCAAACCGATCGCCACAACGATCGGCGACGTCAGCACCGACCAGAACTGCAGCGCCGAAATTGATTGCCATCGCGGACGCCCCTGCAGCGTCGTTTCCAGCAGGTATTCCTCGACGCTGACAAACGCGATCGCAAACACAATCATCGCCGGCAACACCGCCAACAGCGCGTTGATCGGTGACCGAAACCAATACGCCGTAATAAAACCGGTCAGCAGTAATGCCAGACTGAACACCCAATTGGGAACGACGGCGACCGCAGACCAATCCGGCAGGTTGCCCGTATTCTCGGCCCATGCGACTACATGTTCGGGCAGAATCACCCACTGCAACCAATACAGAAAACTGCCCAGCATCCAAACGCCCACCAATGCCGCCAAGGCGACCAGCAACTTGCTGATCGAAACCCCACGCCAACTGGCAGGCAACGTCCGCAGCCACGCCAGCGATCCACTTTCCTCTTCACCGCCGACCAACAGCGCCGGTGCACCGAAGGCGAGCAGATTTGGCAGCACGATCCAAATCATTCGCGCCAGGCCCAGTCGTGTTTCATGGTGCAGATCCGTCACCGTGTCGGCGATCAACCACCACAACGCGTTGAATCCGATGATCGCCATCACCGTCGCGACCGCCAACGGCGCCAGCGTTCGCGCGTCTTTCCACATCAAACGCTGCATCACTTTCCGGTTCATCGATCGGTTCCAAGTAGGCGATGGTTCGAATGGCTCGGGCATAGGCGTTGAGGTCTCGTTCCCGGGCTCCGCCTGGGAACGGAAGTTTCTAGAGGCTCCGCCTCGGGTTGCACGCGGTAGGTGTGGCGGGAGCCACACCTGCAGTGCGTTCCAAGGCGGAGCCTTGGAACGAGGTATGTGTTCTTGACGTTTCAGGACCGTACGCTCGCGCGAAACGGCTATTCCCACGTTTGATCAGATTCAATCAACACGCCGTTACACCGCCGGCACGCCCGGCTCGGGGTTGGTCGTTTCTCGCTGCTGCGTCGGCCGGACCGCGTTGGTGTCGCAGACCGCCACAAAAACCTCTTCTAACGTCGGCGTCTCCTCGTCGACTTTGATCACGCCGGAATCGTCGCCGTAGTCGCTGCGCCAGTCGTCGGCCAAGTCGCGGACGACCCAGCGCATCTGCCGCCCGTTTCTCGCTTCGGTTAAAACTTCGCCGCGCGGCATCACGACGGCGGCATCACCGTGTTCCAACGTTGCGGTGACGACACGCGTCGAATCACGCAGCGCCTCCAGCGGCTGAACAAGTTTCAAATCGCCTTGATGCAGGATGCCGATCCAGTCCGCCACCCGTTCGACCTCGTTGATCTGGTGACTGGAAAGCAGCACCGTGCGGCCCAACGATGCCCGATCAACCATCGATTCCAAAAACTGACGACGAACCATCGGGTCGAGCCCGCTGGTCGGTTCATCCAGGATCAACAACTCCGGATCGTGAGACGTCGCCAGCGCGAGTGCGACTTTTGCGCGCTGGCCCTTGCTCATGTTTTTCAACTTGACGCCCGGCGGCACATCAAATCCCATCAGCGTTTCCGCATAACGCGTCGGAAACTCGTCGTCGTAAAACGCCGACGTGAACCACCCGATCTCATCGGCCGTCATCCATTCATACATCGCCGGCGCGTCGGAGACGTAACCGGTTTGTTGGCGGATCTTCTGGCCGTCTTTCAAACACGACATTCCCAACACCGACGCCGATCCGCTGTCGGGCTTTAACGATCCGGTCAAGATCCGAATCATCGTCGTTTTGCCGGCGCCGTTTTCACCGAGCAATGCAAAGACGACGCCCTTGGGGATCTCCAAACTGACGTCGACGAGCGCCCGATTGCGACCGAACGATTTGCTGATGTTTTGTAAAGAGATGACTGCGTTCATGTCAGAATGCTTCCCGATAGAAGACAAGTGGAGAAGAGTCAGGCGTTGCCGTTGCCGGAGACGTATTTCGCTTTTTCAATGATCGCGGACTGTCGATCCAGTTCCGTTTCAAACAATTCACGCAGTTCCGTGGTCGTCATGCCACCGGCCAGAGCGTCGGCCAGCGCCCGCCGAACACTTTCGGCGACCAAAGAATTTCGCGCCTTGGTGCAACGCTTCATCGCATCGCGACGCACTACCATGCCGCGTCCCCGCAGCGGCTCCAGCACGTGATCGGACTGCAATTCCTGATACGCTCGCGCGATCGTGTTGGAATTGATCGCCAAATCGCTGGCCAGCTGGCGAACGCTGGGGACCATCTGGCCGCCGACCAAGATTCCGTCGGCCACGGCCAGTTTGACCTGACGAACGATTTGTTCGTAGATCGGAATATCGCCATCGGCGTCAATCGAAAAGAACATCCAAGCCATCCCCATGTGAAAGCGGCCTTCGGTGTACCCGTGTCATGGTACACCGATCCGGAGGCGGTGTCAAGGAGTTTTGTGGTTGAGGTAGCGGAACTCGCCAAGCGTTTCGGCCCGCCTCGGCGAATCGCGAAAGTCTTGGCGGCTTCCGCGACTGCCCCTCACCGCCGAGTGCCGGGATCCGACGCCCGGCGATCGATCGAAACGCGATCACGCAGACCAGGGAGACAAACGGCATCGCCAGCGGCAACCCCAGCCCGAACAGGCTGAACCCGACTCCCAGGGCAACAAACATCACCACGACCAGGAAGAACGACGTCATCGGATTTACCCGAGTCATCTCGATCGACTCGCGAATGACCGCTCCCCCGCATCGACCGTCCATCGCCAGCGGCACGACGGGCCACAGCCGCATCGCCGTGAACGTCAGTGCCAAAGCACTTGCCAGAAACACGCCGATTGTCGTCAACAGACGGATCTCCGTCGCCTGAACGCCGCTGGCCGCATTGATCATCACGATCGCCACACCGAGGATCACCGCAACAAATAACATGCCGGTCGCCAACGTGATCAAGAGCGCCCCCGACACGGCAACGCTTGGAACGAACCACGAGCGAGTCCGTGGAGGCACTTCACCGTTCTCATCCGGCTCGGCGTCACAAACGTCCACCGCCAGGTTCAGCGCAAACCAGACCGAATAGACGATCAACAGCAAAAACCAAGGCGATCCGATGGCGAGCCACCTTAATGCCAGCGGCCGGTTCGTGATGGCCAAATCATTCAGGTGCGCCAGCGGAACGACCAATCCCAACAACACCAGGACCGACGGAATCAGAAACGGCACGAATAGCGGACGACGTCTCTCCGAAAGCACCGACTGTGTGTCCGTCCAGATGCGTTCGATCGTGATTGTTTGATAACTCGCTGCGGGAGTGG
Source organism: Stieleria maiorica (assembly GCF_008035925.1). Classification (NCBI taxonomy): domain Bacteria; kingdom Pseudomonadati; phylum Planctomycetota; class Planctomycetia; order Pirellulales; family Pirellulaceae; genus Stieleria; species Stieleria maiorica. The sequence continues at coordinate 119,929 of NZ_CP036264.1, read as the reverse complement.
TTTGCGGCACAGGCTCAGGCGCCGCGACCGCATCCAGTTTGGCGGCCGAGGGTGCCGTGGCGGTGAATTGGGATTGGCAGGCCGGACAGACCGCCGCCTTGCCGTCGGCTTCGATCGGCAACTCCAGCGACGCGCTGCATGACGGGCAGGTTTGTTGGAACGAACTCATCGCGGCAGTCTAACATTGGACGGCCAACAAGGTCAGACGCAAGGGCTGGTTGGACGACGTCCTTTCGTGGTCGTCGCGCTACTCCCCTCGGGCGACGGCCCGGAAGGGCCATCGTACAATCTGAAATCGGTCTGCGGCTAATGTACGACGTCCTTTCTAGGTCGTCGCGCCGAGCCCCACGGGCGACGGCCCGGAAGGGTCATCGTACAATCTGAAATCGGTCTGCGGCTTGATGTACGACGTCCTTTTTAGGTCGTCGCGCCGAGCCCCACGGGCGACGACCCGAGAATCGCCTCAAGGCGAAACAGCAGCGGTTGCCGGATCCGTATCACACTAGGATTGCGACAATCAACAACCCGATCGCGACACCATCGGCGATCTGCAACCGATCGCTGCCGGCACTGCGGCGCAGGTAATCGAGCAATCGCCCCGTGGGGCAGCCCAGTCGGCAATATCCCATCGGCACCAGCGCCGACAACAACAGCGTCAAACCGGCCAAGACCAGCGCCGTCCAAGGCGCGATCGTGTAAAGATAGGCGTGGAAGGGCTCCCACGACGACAAGTCGACCGCGGGGAAACGCAGCAGCGTGAGGTACGCCACGACCAGCATCGTCCCCGGGATGTATTTCAACACGGCCAGCAGTGCGGCCGGCGGTTTCCAAAATCGTTTGCTCCGGTGGTGCGGCCGGATCAATTGCTGGAGCGCCCCGTGCGGGCAAAGGTGGTTGCAGTAGGGATTGGACTTCCAACCGACCGGCGCGACAAACGCCACGACCGCAATCGCCGCCAGTGCGGGTGCCAATCGCCAAGCAATCCCTCCACCGCTCCAACCGCTGATCAGGGCCAACGAAATCAGATTTCCCGACCACAGTCCGATCACTGCGATCACGGCCAACAACCAAGCCTTGCGGATCCGAGACCCGCGAAACCAGCCACGCATTCGAAACAGCGGGATCAAGCACAACACGATCACGCAACCGACATCCGCCGCCGTGATTCGAATCTCCCCGCCGCCGGAGAGCCATTCGGCCGATCGATTCCAAATAGATTGCCTTTTGGCATCCGATTCGGCCCGCCGTTGTTGTCTCGCGTGAAATCGATCGGCCGAGGCGACCAGGGTTTCGGCGATCGCCATGCTAGTCATCGTCGCACCGGAAACACCCTCAACCCGTTCTTCTTGCAAATCCATCGCCGCTAATTCGGCGACCGTCTTGCCCTCAAAGAGGGCCCAGAAACCGTACTCGGTCTTGCAGTAGCGGACGTAGGGCTGGTTGTCGAACGAGGACCGTAGCTTGATGTCGGCCACGATCAACGGTCGTGTCTCGGTGCCCTCGATCGGATCGCCCGGTTCGACATTGATCAACAATTCCGTCGGCCCTTGGTAACCGATGATCGAATCAGAAAGCGGCCCGGTGCGAATCAGTCGGCCGAGTTCGTCGCCGTTTGCATCCAGGGCGATCACAACATCCGCTTCGGTGCGACTGGATGACGTTTCCGCAAACCAGCCTTGCAACTCCTCGATGGTCAGCTGCTCGGGGAACACCAACGAAGACACGTCACCGCCGATCCGGCGGAGCACCCCCTTGGCCAGGGCCAGTGATGTCAGCGTTGCACCGGAGACGGCATCGACCTTTTTCCCCGGCGGTGGACCCGCCCAGGTCCAGTCGAGGAACTGTCGAAAGAACTCGGCGTCGTTCTCGACCGCAGTGACGTGTTCTTCGGTGTCCGCACTGCTGATCAGATCGACAGCAATCAAGTTCAAATCCCCATCGACGACGATCATCGCTTCGCTGGGTCCGCGGTAGCCGATGATCTGGGACGCTTCGGGTAAGGTCCTGGCGACACGCCCGATCACGGCACCATCGGCATCGCGGACGGTCCAAAATCCGTTGGCATCCTTGTCGCCGTCGACAACACTTGCCGTCGGCAGAAACGGCCGGATCACATCCACACTCGGCGATGGTGTGGCTTCGGTCGGCGGTGGCATGTCGCGGCGCGGCGACGGGATCATCAGCAACAGCGCGGCGACGACACAAGCGCGAACACTGTGCACAACGGTGGCGCGAAAGGACCCTTGGCGATTCATCAGTGCAGCGGTAACCGTTGATGATGGCTGCGAACTCGGTTGACCCAGGCAAGTGCCGGGCCGTAAGACCGGATCAGCGAAACGATCTTGCTGGTCGACACCGACCACGACGGCGCGAGCAAACTGGGCTGTCCCCCGGCCACCCACAGATCATTCAGCACCAACGCCAACACGGCCGGCTTGTCGTCGTTGGCGTCATTCAGTCGCAGCGAATGGTTCGCGTAGCGGCGGCGGATCGCATCCTCCTCCGGGTTGGCTGTCCAGGCGGTCGGATCGAGCGGGCTGGGCGTGCGAATCTCGATCGCCAACAGGTAACGCAATCGCATCAGCGCCACGTCACGGTTTTGTGCCTGGCTACGCCGCTCGGTCGCTTCGCCGACGATTCCCGTCGCCCGGTGGGTCAGGAACGCGCCGGAACTGGTTTTGTTTCGGTGCTGACCGCCCGGACCGCTCCGCCGCTGCGTGCGCAGCTCACAGCCCGCCAGCAACCGACCGCCGTCGACCACCGCCGGATGCGGCGGATCGACCACCCGGCACTCCATCCGCGAAGTCGCATCAGGGACGATCGCGGTGGGTTTGGATGACATCACAAGGTCGATGAAGGAGGCAAAAACGAGAGCCCGACCAGTATAGAGAATTCACGCGCCCGTTGGTGTCTAGCCTTTAGGCGATTCCTATTCGCTGCGACGCAGCGAGAGAGAGGCGCGCACACCAACGGCCATGCATACCCATAGCCTGGAGCATCGCCCCAGGAACCCGGCGCGGTGGTGAATTAATTGGCCAACGGCCATGCACATCACTCGCTGATGAACGTCACTTGCTCGCTGCGGATCGTGATCGATTCGGGCAGGCCTCGGCCGTCGATTTGGAACAGCACGGTGTGTTTGCCTGGGGACAGCTTGATCGGATCGTCGATCGTCCCGGCCGCTTGTCCGTCCACCCAGACGTTGGCGCGGTCGATGTTGTCGATCGAGAACTCGGCGGCCGTGTCCGAGCCGACTTCGACTTGCGTCCGCAGGTAAATGTTGACCAGCGACGTGTGCCGGGGCTGGGCGGTCATGGCTTCCAACGTCGCCTTTTCGATCTTTCCGCTGACCCGCGCTTGCAGCGGTTTCCAACCCTCGGTCCGCTCCCCGGACACGATCCCCTGGTTGCCCTCCTGTTCAATCCGGTGTGACCCGGCGAACACCTCCAACACCCGCGCGACCGTCTGTCGGCTGGCGTCGTACTCGCCCGGTTTTCCCAGCATGGTCAGAAAGCGGATCAAATCCAGTTGATCTTGTTGCGACACGCGATCAAGCAACCCGGCGGGCATCAACGACTTGCCGGGTTTGACCTGCAGGATTTCCGCTTCGGGAATCCGGACCAGTTTGTTGGTCGCATCACGCAGCACCATTTCCTCGTCCGTGCTGCCCGATTCGATCCCGGAATAAACCTGACCTTCTTCGGTCAGCACGGTCACCGCATGGTAGTTCTCTTTGATCTTGGCATTGGGATCAAACATCGATTCGATGATGTAGTCGACCGGCGCGCTGGCACCCAAGCTGGTCATGTCGGGACCGACCTTTCCGCCCACACCACCGATCGCATGACAGCTGGCGCACTGCAGGCTGCTGCGGCGATAAATCATCTCGCCGCGTGCCGGGTCACCTTTGGCTGCCACCAGCGATCGTAATTCGGCACTCCGCTCGGGCGTCCACTTGTCGGCGGTCATCGTCAATCCGCTCATCGGCATCAACGCATCGACCAAGGCTTGGGCGTTGCGACCGCCTTCTCGGGCGGCGCGGACGCCGGCGCGGGCGGCGACTTCGGAGACACCATCGGCCGGCAACGAACCGACCAGCAACGCTTCGCCGTCTTTGGCCGACAACATCGCGCGCCACAAGGCGAGCGCCGATGCCTCGTCTTCAACGCCAGCCAGCGTGTCATAAAACGGCCGGACGGCTTGTGCGCCGTCCGTCCCGGCCAGCGCCGCAACCAACGACGCTTTGAATTCGAACGTCGCTTCATCGCTCAGCAGCGACAGCAGCGCTCGCGTTGCCGCGTCGCCGCCGCAAGATCGCAGCGCGCTGACGGCTTTGATGCGGGTCGATGGATCGAGTTGCTCGTCGGCGGCAAGCTCCGTCAACGTGGGGATCAGTTTGCGAAGTTGCCAGACGCCGCACAGTTCAATCGCCGCGGCCTGGACTGCCGAGTCAGAACTGGACAGCAGCGGTTTCAAGTCTTCGGCGGGTTGGCCGTTGGGTTTCGGTGCCAGACGACGAAGCCGTTTCGCGTTTTGAAGCGCCGTCAACGCTTCGGCGGTCGCGGCGGGGTCCAGTTTTCCGCCGATCGCATGTTGGTACAGAATCGCGAGCTCTTTGCCGCTGCCCGCTTTGGCGATCAGACCGATCCAGGGCCCCGAACCGTCGCGCGGCAGGCCGTTGTTGGCCAAGTAGCCCGCCAGAAACTCGGTCGCTTGGGCCGGCTGAACGCTGGTCAGGACAAATTCGAGTTGCTTTTGATTCTCCGCCGTGCTCCAGACCGGATCGCGCAGGTCCTTGATCAGCGCGTCGGTGTTTTCGTCGACGTTCAAGAACAGGGCGTGTTGGAGGAATCGATCGGTGGGCTGGTCGAGCGCCCGCAGCGACAGCCGGATCGCATCGACGCCGCCGAGTTTTGCCAAGCCGCGGATGGCCTCCAGTCGAGCTCGCGGGTGCTGGTCGGCGATCCGGTCGGCAAACCATGCCAACGCTTGTTCTCTCTGAATGCTCGCCGTCGGGTCGGTCGGATCGGACCAATCGGCCAAGATCCGCGTCGCAGCGGCACGCACGTCGCCTGCCGAATCGTCCAACAAGGCTTGCAACCATGCTGAATTTGGCATACCGACCGCGGCTGACAGACGCGCGGCGGCCAATCGGTCCGCGGGTGCCTTCGCCGAACTCCATACCCGGTCCAGCTTGGTCGCGGTGTGGTCACCGCGCTCGATCAAGACGCGGCGGGACTGGTCGGCCAGGTAGCGATCGCCCGAATACAGATGGTCGATCAGCGTTTCGGTTTTCTGTACGGTCAGATCGACCGGCTTGTGCAGCGGACGGTCTTTGGCCGTGACCCGCCAAATGCGACCGTGCCAGCGGTCGCGCCTGGGATCGCGGAAATCGACTTCGCCATGATTGATGATCGGGTTGGACCAGTCGGCGATGTACAGCGCCCCGTCGGGACCTTGTTTGATATCGATCGGGCGAAACGTGCTGGCGGTGGTGCGGATCAAGTCAGCTTCTTGTGTCGTCACGAATCCCGAGTCCGTCTGCGACAACGAAAACCGGGTCACGCGGTTGGCCCGAAAGTCACAGGTCACCAACGAACCCTGCCAGTCCGCGGGGAAGCTTTCACCGTAGACGATTTCTCCGCCGCAGAACTTGGGGTAGTTGCCGGGGCTGATCAAATCCAGTTGTTGCCGTGTGCCTGGCGTCGGGTTGAATCTCGCCCCGGGAAACACATACGCGATGCCGGCAAAGCCCGCTCCATCGGTCATGAATGAATGACCGAGGGCGTCGAACTGGTGTCCCCAGGGGTTCCACAGACCGCGGAAGAAAACGTCCATCCGCCGGTGCTTGGTATCGAATCGAAATCCACCGCCGGCTTTCAATCGAACCACACCATGCGGCGTCTCGGCATCCGTGCGGGTGTAAACCGACTGGTTCATGTACAAACGCCCGTCGGGACCGAACAACAACGTGTGCAAGTTGTGGTGCGTGTCCTCGGTGCCGAATCCGCTGAGCACTCGCTCGCGGCGATCGGACTTGCCGTCCCCGTCGGTGTCTTCCAGAAACAACAAATCGGTGCTCTGGGCCACGTAGACCCCGCCGTCGCCCGGAGCGATCCCGGTGGGAATCAACAATCCGTCGGCGAACACGGTCGATTTGTCCGCGGTGCCGTCGTGGTTGGAATCTTCCAACACCAGAACCTTGTCGGGCATCGCCTGCCCGACCTCGATCATCGGATAGGCTTCGCTGCTGGCGATCCACAGCCGACCTTGCGGGTCAAAGTTCATGTGGATCGGTTTGTTCAACATCGGGTTTTCGGCCCACAACGAAACCTCCAGCCCGTCGGCGACGACGAAGTCCGGCGTCGGCTGGGGGGTGAATTCCGCGTACTTGGATTCCAATCGCGTCGCGGCGTCGCGGGCGTCATCGGCGTTCAACTGTCGCAGCGAAGCGATCTTGGCTTCTTCCTGTTCGATCAACGGGTCGAACTGCGGGATCTCGACGGCGTTTTGCCCCTGTTCGTGTTTCCGAAATCCGAACACGTAGGCCATGTTGGCCGGCCGTGAACGGTGGAACCACAGTCGATTCTTCTCCAAGATCACGCGCCGCAGCGATTCAGTTTGCGGGCTGTCTTTCCAAGCCCCGCGATCGATTCCCAATGATGCTCCGATCGCAACGGCGGCGGCTTTGTAGCCTTCACCGTTCAGGTGCACGGGGTCCTTGCGCTCGTTCGTGCTGTCGGCGACCCGCGTCAGATCGACGAAGTGACCACCGGTCTTGTCACACACTTGCGCGATCAATTCTCCATAGGCCTTGACCATTTCGGGGGTCAGAACGGAAGGACCGACCGGTGAAATCGGCGACAAGAATACAAACCGGCAATCGGGATTGATTTGCTTGATCCGATCGGCCAGCCGCTGAAGGTCTTCGGTGAACTTGACGATCGACTGGACCTTGGCCGCGTCGGTGGTGTTCGTCGACGTTTCCAACGCGTTTGCCATGCCGTAACCCACAACGGCGACGGTGGGACGGGTCAATTCGAGTTGCTTTTCCAGTTGCCGCCAGCCTTCCCCGGCGGGTTCATGACCGGCCTGGACCAGACTGAGCCCCTCGCGCGAGTCACCCGCCGGCGTGTCGCCGTTCCAGCCGAGGTTGCGGTAGGTGACGTCGGCGTCGGGAAACGCGGTGGTCATCATCAACTCGATCCAGCCGAAGTACTGTTCTTGCTCGATCAGCCCGTCGCCGATCAAAACGACGCGGTCGCCGTCGCGCAATTGCAGCGGATCGGCGGCACGGGCCGTGGTACCAGCCATGATCACAGCGAGCGAAAGGAACAGAATCTGGAACAGGGGCGCGGAGAGGGACAGAAGGCGAGGGCCAGACGAAATCATCAAGTCGGTCCGTGGTGGGATGGAGCGGAAAACGGGCAAGACCAAGGAAAGGCGGGGACGGACATTGTAGCTGGCCAGCGGGGCCGAACCATCAGTCGATCGGTCGGATCGTCCGACACCCCTGTTTTTTCAGCGCACGTTTATTTCAGTGCATGTTGGTCTCAAACGCTGGTGTCTAGCCTTTAGGCGATTCCCGTTCGCTGCGACGCAGCTTTCTGGAAGTACGATGGCCCTTCCGGGCCGTCGCGACTGGGACTCGGCGCGACGACCCCGAAAGGACGTCACACAGCGGTTTCCAACCCCAACAAAAAAGCCCGATCGCGGATCAACCGCAACCGGGCTCGGGTTTCATTTCAGGGGCGGATCGATGACCCGCGGGGGGCGTCAACCTAGGCGGGGACCGCAGCCGTTTTGACCGTCGCGATGATCGCGCTGGCGACCATGTACGGGTCAGCGTTGGAGGCCGGACGTCGATCTTCCAACCAACCTTTCCAACCATTTTCGACCGTGCCGATCGGGATCCGAATCGAAGCACCGCGGTCGGAAACGCCGTAGCTGAACTTGTCGATCGACTGCGTTTCGTGCAGGCCGGTCAAGCGTTGCTCGTTGTCGGCACCGTAGACGTCGATGTGCTCTTTGATCCGCGGCTCAAAGGCTTGGCAGATCGCTTCGTAAACCTCTTGGCTGCCGCAGGTTCGCAGCGTGCTGTTGGAGAAGTTTGCGTGCATGCCGCTGCCGTTCCAGTCACCGGGAACCGGCTTGCAGTGGTAGTTGATGCCGACGCCATGGGCTTCGGCGACACGATCCAAAATGTAGCGGCCCAACCAGACTTGGTCGCCGGCGTCTTTGGCACCCTTGGAGAAGACTTGGAATTCCCACTGGCCCATCATCACTTCGGCGTTGATGCCTTCGACGTTCAGACCGGCTTCCAGGCACAGCTCAAGATGCTCTTCGATGATCTCGCGGCCGACGGCTTTGCCGTTGCCGACGCTGCAGTAATACGGCCCTTGCGGTCCGGGGTAGCCTTCGGCGGGGAAACCGAGCGGCCGGTTGGTGCCGGGATCCCAAAGCGTGTACTCCTGCTCGAACCCGAACCAGAAATCGCCATCGTCATCGTCGATGGTGGCGCGGCCGTTGGTGCGGTGCGGCGTGCCGTCGGCGTTGAGCACTTCGCACATCACCAAGTACCCGGTGCCCATGCGGCCCGGATCGGGAATGACTTTGACGGGTTTGAGCAGACAGTCCGATGCGCCGCCGGGTGCCTGCTCGGTAGATGAACCGTCAAACGACCACATCGGTGCGTCTTCGACGTTTCCGCTGAAATCGGTGATGATCTTGGTCTTGCTTCTCAGGCTTTGCGTCGGCTGATAGCCATCCAACCAGATGTATTCCAACTTGCACTTGGTCATAAATGAGATTCCCCCTAGGTGAATCAAACGAGTGGACCTGGGAAGACACGCGCCGCGCGCACGGGCTGCCTTCATGTTACAACAATGTCTACGTCTACCTAACGCATCCGAGATGGATTTATGCAGGGTGCCGGATCCGATGGATCCGCCGCCGATGCACTCGGCCATCCGGCCAGCCCAGTTGCAAGTGTGGTGTCAACCGCCTCTGAGCAACTACCGGCCCCGATCTTTCGACCGGATTACCGCAAGAACCGTGCTCCTGATGTTCTCCGGTGTCCTCCTGGACTGGTCAGCGGCGATGCAAACGCGTTGACACGACCGCCGACCGACAGAGAAATACGATAACCAGATTCTTCTACCACGAAAGAGTCAAGTCGTCACCCCGTAAGTAATACTTTCCCGGCGATCCGAAGCCGAATTCCCGTCTCGAACGCCCCCGACCGCGGCCGCTGCGGTTGGCCATAGACCGCGCGAAGGCGACTTATCCGCCGCCGATCGACGCCAGGGGCGATTGAACCTGCACTGACCCGCGTGGTAGGCCGCTGGCCCCCACTTCCTTAGCCCTTCTCTGTGCGCAAAACCAGGCCAGATCGCGGGAGAAGGCAGCCATTGGGATTTGTGTGGATTCCGGTTCCCGACGGATAGAGTCGAGCCAAACTGGACCCCGCAGACGCCAAGTCAACACGTGGAGGTCGATTGCCCGCGGATCCCGCACGTGCCGGTGGGCGGGCGCACTACCGGTCGTCGCGGGGCGCCGTTCTAATGGTTTGCGGCAGCAGCATCCGAATGCCCCGACGACACCGTCGGTGAATCGGCAACGGATGAGATTCATCTTCACCCAGGCGCGACGGTTTTCCTATGTCACAAGCCCCACGCAATCCGTTCGAAACCGCCCCAGATCAGTTCGGTCAACCTGCCCGCAAGAGCAGCAATACCTGGCTGTGGGTGCTCGGGATCATCGGAGGCGTTTTTCTGTTTGGAACCATTCTCTGCTGTGGCGCGATGTATTTCGCGTGGGACCAGGCCGCCGGTGTGCTGGCCGAGGTCGCGGTGGAGGAATACGCCGATGATCCGATCGTGATGGAAAAAATCGGCACGATCCAAAGCAGTCAGATGAACTTGCGTGATGCGATGAAGGAATCGACCAAGGACGAATCGATCACGGCGATGGTGTTTGAGGTCCAAGGCGACAAGGGAAGCGGCAAAATCATCCATCGCACCAACAATCAAACCCAGGAAGTGACCGTGACGCTGCTGCTGGACAGCGGCGAAGCATTCGAATTGGACGCGTTTGACGAAAGCTTTGACGGTTTTGACGCCGAACTGGAGGGGCTGGAAGATCAGGAATCCATCAACGAGGAAGCCGCCGAAATGGAAGCCGGCGAAAACTCGGACACCCAAAGTGTCGAAGTCGGTGTCGAAGTTCAGGATCAGAACGGCGAAAACGTCGAATCGCAGCAAGAGTGACAGACCGGGCGGAGACGATTGCGGCATTGCAAATCCATCGAATCCTCATCGCGATTCGCCGTTTCGCGCCGGCAGACGGGCCGAACGATCGCGCCGGTCTCTAACTGACGATCGGGATTCGGCCTCGATCCATCGCCACTGGACGGGCTGTTTTGAGCCTACAATAGGATTCCGGCTCTCCTCTGTTTCCCGATGGTCAGATTTCTGTCATGGTTCGTCCCAGCCCCGCTTCCGCTCCGCGTTGGATCCTTCCGCTCTGGATCGCTCTGACTGTGTGCCTGATCCCGGCCCCATTTGTCCGCAGCGGACCGGATGCCGTCGCGGCGACTGACGCCGTCGCAGCCACTGACGCCGTCGCAGCCACTGACGCCGCGGAAAACGTGGCGAAACCGGCCGACCGAACCGCGGTGATCATCCCGCTGCACGAAGACATCAATCCGCTCAGCGGCGCGTTGCTGAAACGCAAGTTCGCCGAGGCGGTCGACTCGGACGTGGACGTGATCATCTTGGACATTCACAGCCCCGGCGGGTTGGTCTACGTGACGTTCGAATTGATGGACATGATCTCCGACGCCAAGGACGTCGAAACGGTCGCGTTCATTCAAAAGGACGCGATCAGCGGCGCCGCCCTGATCTCGCTGGCCTGTGACAAAATCATCATGCTGCCGGGTGCGCGGATGGGCGACGCCGGCGAGATCGTGATGGGGGCCGATGGGGCGTTCCGGTACACCGAAGCCAAAAGCCGCAGCGTGCTGGCCCAGAAAGTCCGCGACACCGCCCGCGCGACCGGCCGCCCGTTGGCGCTGGCCGAGAAGATGACCGACAAGGACATGGTCGTCTTTCGCGCCGTCCACAAGACCGACGGAACGGTCCGCTACATCAGCGACAAGGAATGGGAATCGATGGAAAACACCGACGAGTGGGAGCTGGGGAAACCGATCCGCGAAGCCGGCAAGGAGATGTTCTTTACCGTCAACGGTGCGCGTGCCGTCGAACTGGGGATGGCCGACCGGACCGTCGAAAACGAAGCCGAACTGGCCGAAGTCCTGGGAGTGAAAACCCCCATTGCGGTGATGGAACGGACCGGCATGGACACCGCCATCATGATCCTCAATTCCGGATTCGTGACCTTCCTTCTACTGGTGATCGGCATGGTCGCGCTGGTGATCGAGCTGGGCGCCCCCGGCGTCGGCATCGGCGGATTGACGTCGCTGTTGTGCTTCGGGCTGTTTTTCTGGAGCCGGTTCCTGGGCGGGACCGCGGGCTGGTTGGAAGTGACGCTGTTCGTGTTGGGACTGATCTTCATCGGCATGGAGATCTTTGTGATTCCCGGTTTCGGCGTCGCCGGCATCGGCGGGCTGGGATTGATGCTGGGGTCGTTGGTGATGGCGTCGCGTCGTTTCGTCGTGCCCGGCAACGCCGACGAACTGGCCAGTTTGGGCTGGGACGTCGCCACGGTCCTGGGCGCATTTGCGGGCTTCATGGTGGCCATGCTGGTGTTGGCCAATTACATCGGCGACATCCCCGGGCTGGGGCGGTTGACGTTAAAACCGCAAGTCGCCGTCGTCGGTGCCGAAGCCGGACCGTCCGAACCGACCGACGCCGACACCGCCGCCTTGCTGCCGGGCTGGCAACGCGTTTCGCTGGGTGATGTCGGCACCGCCGCAAGCCCGCTCCGCCCGGGCGGCAAAATGAACATCGATGACTACACCGTTGATGTGGTCACCGAAGGCGACTTTGTCGACGGCGGGACGAGCGTGAAGGTGATCGCCAAACAGGGCACACGGATTGTCGTGCGCCCCGTGTAAGGCCGGCGGCCCGCCTCATCCCTTGCTCGCGCCGCGGGCAAGTCAATCAACGGGCCGCTCGGACATCGATGTTCGGCCGGTCTACTCGACCGGCCCCACGGAGTCCAGATCCACCACATCCTGGCAAGCCGTCACGAAACGGTACTCGCCGAGCGTCGGATCCTCGCTGCCCAAGAACTGCTGTGCCGTGACGTCGCTGCTGCAAACGAAACCGCAACTGCGCAGAAACGCTCTCGGATCGGCCGGCCCGTAAACGAACCGCTCTCCGATCATCTCCATCCGATCGACGAACTCGTGGATGTTCGGGTCGCCGGTGCCTTCGTTGATGACAGCCGGTGTGACGCAGTCCATCCACAGCACGCTCTGGGGGTGCTTCATGCGTCTGCGGATCGATCGCAGCAAACGTTGGTTCTGCTGTTCGTCGAAGTACATCGAACAGCCTTCATAGACGAACAACGTGAGCGCGGTTTCGGAGAACGCGAAGTGTTTTTGCAGCAACTCGCCGACGTCGTCCTGTAAAAAGTCCGCCGCGATCTGGTGCCGTTCCGGTGCGTCGGCGACGGCGCCGGATTGTTGCTCCAGCCGCTCGATCACACGCTGTCGCTCGGCCAACATCACGGGCAGATCCAATTCGAACACCGTCGCGCCGCGAAGGTCTGCGGCACGGCGGATCGGTCGCATATCCAGTCCTGCCCCGATCATCACCAGCTGTTCGATGCCGTCGATCGATCGCAAGACTTGATCGCACTGCCGGGTGCGTGCGCCGACCATCGCGCCGAGTTGCGGCAGCACCTTTTGCAACCGCTTGGCCTGTAGCACCCCGTGCGTCCCCGCAGCGACACGATCATGATTGTGCGGGCCGTCGATTCGCAATTGCCGTCCTTGTGCGTCGGTCGTCGTCTGCGACGCGGCCGGCCCCCCCATCGCTCGCAACCCGGCGATGATGCGTGCGGAGGTTTTCAGATTCAATTTGGTCATCGGCGACTGCTCGCCGCCGCTGCGATGCTCCAGCAACTTTTGCGTCGCCTGGGCGAAATAGCGCATCACCGCGACGGCGACGCGTTCACCGTCTTCGGACCAGAATTCGACCTCGATCGTGGCCAACACGACGCGACCGGAAAAGTATCGCGACTGGATCCGCCGCGCCGTTTTTGGATCGACGCGGCTAACGGCACGCAGGTGGCTGGTGCTCGGGTTTTCGTACTTCACGTCCATCCCGACCAACCACAACGAAGCAGACTCCTCCGGGTGTCCGCGATGAATGCCCGTCAACGGCGTGCCGGTCAACAACGTTGTCAACGCCATGCCGCCGGTATAATCGGCCGAAAGCGAAATCAGGGCGGCCTGATGGGTGCCGTGTTGGTTGGTCGTCTCGACGACCAGCGGCAGCACCGATTCGCAAAACCCCGGACCGACCCGGGTGATCTTCCAACCCGTCCACTCGAGCACCGGCACGGCCCGGTGCAGTAACTTGTTCATCAGTTCGGGATTGATGCGTTCTGCATAGTCTTTTTCCCAACCGACTTCACGGTCAGTTTCAATCACAGCCATTGTTGCCCCCAGGTGGTGTGTAAAAAGAGATTGAGCACCTACTATGGTTGGTTCAAAACAATGCTCAATCCATGAGCCACTTTTTTCGCCACCGCGTGAGGGCAAACCCCCTCCGAAGATTGCGCTTCGGCAAACCAGTGCAGACCTACTGTTGGATAGATCATTCTGTCCATGCACCTGATTGAGCACCCGAAATGCAGGCTTCCCAGTCCACCCAATACCGCTACCGCACTCTGCGTGAGTTGCCGGATGTGGCCGGAGTGAACTGCTGGCTCGTCCAGGACTTACAAAGCGAAGATCGTTTGGTGATCCGCGATCTGCCGACGACGATGTTCAAGGAAGGCCTTCGGATTCGGTTTCAGAACGAAGCCCGGCTGCTGAGCGAAATCGACTGCGAGACCTATCACTCGATGGTCTCCTATGACATCGATGACGATCGTATCCGGTTGGTCTATCGCTACCGTGACGGGATCAGTCTGGCCCGCTTGATCGCGCAATCGGCGATGTCACCCAAATCGACGCTGCGGTTGGCGTGTGACCTGTTGAAGGCACTGACCAAGATCCATGAACAAGGCTGTGTCCATCGCGACTGGCGGCCCTCGCACGTGATCCTCAGTCCCTCGGGTGAAGCGGTCCTGGCGGGATACGGGCCGGTGTGGCGAGCCAACCTGGCCGCCGGCGACAGCCCGATCGGGATCGAAACGGTCCGCTACGCGTCGCCCGAGTTGGCGGGGATCGTTCGACATGACATCGGACCCGCATCGGACCTGTATTCGTTGGGGTTGATTCTCTACTCGGCGCTTGCCGGCAGACCGATGTGCGACGCGTCAACGGTCGGCGAAATCCTGTTGCAGCACTCGACACTCAACCTGGATGCCGATCGGTTCCCCGGTGACACGCCGCCCCAATTGGTCTCGATGATCGAGCGGTTGACACAAAAGGAACCGCGTGAGCGTTACCAATCCGCCGCCGCCGCACTGGCCGACGCCTCGGCGATTCTGAAAATGGTCCTTGACGGCGGTTCGGCATCACCGGTGGTGATCGGCCGCAGCGATGCCCGCACCGATTTGGTCGACGCCGCATTTGTCGGACGAGAACCGCAAATGCAGGTCCTGCAAGATTGCCTGACCGAGGTCGCGGCGGGGAGTTGGCGCCAGGCGTTGATCTCCTGCGTATCGGGGATGGGAAAAAGCCGGCTGAACCAAGAGATCACGCGTCTGGCCACACGCCACGGTTTTCTCGTTTTCCAAGGGGAATCGATCCACCTGGCCGCCGCCGAGCCCAACGCGCCGTGGGTGCAGGTCGTCAACCAGGTCGCCCGTTACTGTCAATCACATCCCGCCACCCGCGAGCGGCTTCAAGACGCGATCTCGGATTATCGCGAAGAAGTGATCACGGCCATGCCTTCCTTGGCGGACGTGTTCGGATGGACCGGCCGCACCCTGTCCGGTCCCGACGAACTTGGACAAGGTCGGGTGATCGCGGCGTTCGCGGCGCTGCTGACCCAACTCGGTTCGAGTGATTGCCCGGTGATGATTTCGTTGGACGATTGCCAGTGGATGGACGACCAATCCATTCGCATCCTGCAACGCCTGTCACGCGCCAGCGCGCCCTTTCAATTGCTGTTGCTGTCCACTCGAGCAAACGAAGGCCAGGCGGCGCGGGTTCGCGAAGCCACCCAGCTGGATCACCAATTGGATCTGGGACCACTGGATGTCGACAGCATTCGCCGGCTGAGCGAATCGATGGCCGGTGCGCTTCCGGCCGAAGCGATTCAGGTGATCCAGGACTTCGCCGAGGGCAGCCCGTTCATGGCGGCGGCCATCTTGCGCGGGATGGTCGAATCGGACGTGCTGGTCTCGAATAAGGATCATTGGGTCCTCGACCACGACCGGCTGGAACACTTCCAAACCACCGCCGCGGCGGGCGAAGTCTTGGCGGGCCGGCTGGACAATCTGCCGCCCAAGGCCCGCCATTTTTTGAACGCCGCCGCCGTGATCGGCAGCGAATTCACGCTCGATGCCGTCGTCGAACTCTCGCAAATCGAACTTTCGGAAAGCTTCTCGCTGCTGGCCGACATCCGACGCCATCGGATGTTGTGGAGCAAGCCGGACGGCAGCTACGCGTTCGCCCACGACAAGATCCGCGAGACCGTTCTGGAGCACCTTCAAGGCGACGTTAAACGGCAAATGCACGGTCAAATCGGCCAGTACTTTGCCAAGACCCGGCCGGATCGGATCTACGACCTGGCCTACCATTTCGATGCCGCAGGAATGCACCGTGAGGCCCTGCCCTACGCGCTCACCGCGGCCACCAAAGCGCGCCAAGAATTTTCGCTCGCCAGCGCTCGGCGGCAATTGAACATCGCCGCCCGAGCTTTTCACGTCACCGACGATGCGACCCGGCATCAGGTCGAGTCGATGATGAGCGAAGTGTTGATGCTGCAAGGCGAGTACGACGAAGCCGAACGATGGCTGGCCGCGGCATCGGAGAGTGCGACCACGGAAATGGACATTGCGGTCGTGGCAACGCGCCGAGGCGAATTGGCCTTCAAACGCGGTGACAAAGTCCAGGCGGTGGAGTTCTTTGAATCGGCACTCGCCCGCTTGGGACAACCCGTGTGCCGAAACCGATTTCAGCTGTGGATCCAATTGCTGCGGGAAATCGCGGTGCAAGCGGTCCACACGGCGACGCCATTTTTGATTCGCCGTCGCTCGGCTTCGCCCGACCCCTCCGAACAACTTCCGTTGCGATTGTATAGCAACATCGCCCGCGGCTATTGGTACACACGCGACAAGTACTACACGCTTTGGGCGCACCTGAGCGGAATGAATCGCGGCGAACGCTATCGTCCTTCGGCGGCCCTGGCGCACGCCTACAGCGAACACGCTCCGGCGATGACGCTGCTGGGCTGGTATCGCCGCGGAATCGCTTACGCCATGCGGTCGCTCGATATCCGCAAAGAATTGCATGACGTCTGGGGACAAGGCCAATCGCGGAACTTCATCAGCATCCTGCATTACTCGTTCAGCAACTACGAGCGATGCATCAGCGAAGCCAGCCAAGCCGTTTCGATCCTCGAACGCACCGGTGACTTTTGGGAAGTCCACATCGCACGTTACCAGTACGCCGCGTCGCTGTATCGCCAAGGCAATCTGCGCGAAGCGCTCGATCAGACGCGAATCAACTACCGGTCGGCGGTTCGCCGCAGCGATTTCCAAGCCACCGGAAACATCATCGAAGTCTGGGCCCGGGCCGCACTGGGGAACATCCCCTTGGACGTGCTGCAAATCGAACTCAAACGGAACGTCGACGACGCCCAACGGATCTGCGAAGTCAAACTCGCCTACGGCGTCTATCACTATTACCAACACGGATTTGCCGAAGCGGTCAACGCGCTGACCGAAGCGGTCCAGATCGCCGAGGACGCCTCGGTCGTCAACGCCTACATCAGCCCCTGCTATGCGTGGCGAACGACCGCCCTGCGTCGTCTGCTGGAAACCGAACCGGCACGCACCAAGTCGATGCGGCGGAAAAAACTCCGCGAGCTCGAATCGGCCGCAAAAAAAGCCCTCCGGCTGGCCAAACGCTACACCAATGAATTGCCCCACGCGCTGCGTGAATATGCCGCGGTCTGCGCGCTCAAAGGCCAAACGCGCCGAGCGCTACGGTATTTTCGCCAGTCGTTGCGGATCGCCGAGCAACAGGGCGCTCGGCTGGAAGCGATCCAGACCACGCTGCTGCACGCCCAGCTTGCCGAAGAAACCGGATGGGACGTCGACGAGCTGCTGGTCCGCGAAGCTTCCGAAGACCTGCTGCAACTGAAAACCTCCGTCGGCGCCGTCGACGAGGGCAGCTCGCTTTCGCTGGTCGATCGATTCGACTCGCTGCTGGATGCCGGACGCCGGATCGCCGTCGGCACCGAAATCGACGTGATCCGCAACGAGATCATCGCTGCCGCCTCGAAACTGCTTCGCGGCGACCGTGTCCTGCTGATCCAGCCGGCGGGCGACGACGGCGAAGCGACCACCATCCCGCCGCACACCGTGTATGACCCCGATATCGTCGGCCAAGCGGAACAGGCCGAATCGGCGATCGTCTGTGAATACGAACGCAGTGATGTCTGTGACATCAGGGCCAACCATAGCGACCCCCACCACAACTATGGGACGTTCCTGTGTTGCCCGATCTTCGTTCACGGCAAGATCAATTCGTACCTGTACATCGCCAACTCCTACATGATGGGCATGTTCGGCGAAGACGAATTGCGTATCGCCACCTACCTGTCCTCGGCCGCGGGCGCCGCATTCGAAAAGGCCGACGGCTTCACCCAACTGCAAGAACTGAACCAAACACTCGAACGCAAGGTCGCCCAGCGAACCGAAACGTTGCAACAGCGAAACGAGGAAATCGAACGGGCCGCCGACCGGCTGCGGGCGACCCAGGTCCACCTCCGCGAGGCGAAAGAGGTTGCCGAGCAAGCCAATCGCGCCAAAAGTGATTTCCTGGCACGGATGAGTCACGAGATTCGCACCCCCATCACCGCCGTCCTGGGGTACACCGAACTGATGCTCCGCGGGATCGCCTCCGACCCCGACGAACAACGCCAACACCTGGAAACCATCCATGGCAACGGCAGCCACTTGCTGCATCTGCTCAATGACATCCTGGATTTGTCAAAAATCGAAGCCGATAAGATCGAAGTCGAACAAATCAGCTGCGTGCCGGCGAAAGTCATCGGCGAAGTGATCAAATCGCTGCAAGGAAAGGCGGCTCAGAAAAACATCACGCTGGGGATCGATTCCGAATCCGAGATCCCCGAAACGATCACCAGCGACCCGACTCGGCTGCGGCAAATCGTGACCAATTTGATCGGCAACGCCATCAAGTTTACCGACCGCGGCGGCGTCACCGTGCGATTGTCGTCCCACATCGATGACGCGACCGGGCTGCCCGACCAGCTTCATGTTGCGATTCGTGATAGCGGGATCGGGATGGACGCCGAACAACTTCAAAAGATCTTTGACCCGTTCGCCCAAGCCGACACCTCCACCACGCGGAAGTACGGCGGAACCGGTCTGGGACTGTCGATCAGTAAACGTCTGGCCGAATCACTCGGCGGCGGACTGGACGTGGAAAGCATCCCGGGCGTCGGCAGCACCTTCACCGTGCGGATCGCCGCGGATACCAAACCCGGCGATCGGCTGTTGAGCGATTCCGAAGTGATCGAGCTGGCAACCGGTCGCAATGAAGCGCAGTGGCAGCGGGTCGATCTGAGCGGCGCGCGGGTCTTGGTCGTCGATGACGCCGAGACCAACCGTGACTTGATCCGCCGTTTGCTGACCAGTGCCGGGGCCGAGGTCCGAAGCGTCGCCGATGGCCAACAGGCGGTCGATTTCTTCGTCGATGGCGACGGACACATCGACCACCACCAGATCGATTTGGTCTTGATGGACATGCAGATGCCCGTCCTGGATGGCTACTCCGCGACACAGCAACTGTGCAGCGCCGGATTGCAAATCCCGATCGTCGCCATGACCGCCAACTCCATGGTCGGCGACGACAACAAATGCCGTCAAGTCGGCTGCCGAGATTACGTTTCCAAACCGATCGACTTGGACGCGCTGTTGGAGATGGTTCGTCACTGGTGCGCCGATTCGATCGCCGCACACGACGCGATGGCTAAACCAACCACTTCCGAGCAATCGACTTCCGATCAACTCGATTCCACCCAACCCGCTCCCGCCACCTTGACCGACAACGAATCCACTCCATCACACCTTCCCAGCGACTGGTTACGACAATTCGCCATCGACCTGGTCGCCAAAGTCCACTTCCAAATGCCCGCCATCAAGAACGCATATGAGTGTGCCGACTACGGCGAAGTGGCGCGAAAGCTGCACTGGATCAAAGGCTCCGGCGGCACCGTGGGCTTGAACACGTTGACGGATCTGGCCAAATCCTGTGAACAAGCCGCCAAAGCCTCCGATACCGAGGCCTTGACCGAACGATTGGACGCGATCGAATCCTACGTCACCATGCTGGTCGATGAATGTGGCGACGAACTGCCACAATCGCAATCGGTCGACGGCGTTTCGTGACCAACCAACGCAGCTACCTGCGCCAGAAGGTGGGTCGCCTGTGTTTTTCTGGTTCCGGCGAGCGTCGCCGCGTCAGGCCGAAAGTCTTGGCGACTTCCGCTACGGTGCTGCGTCCTACCGCGCCCGCTGCAGACTCAACGAAAACTGATGCGCGTTGACGGAATTCCAACTGTCATCAAAATCCCCGCCCATGAATCCGCTTTGGTCAACCGACTGGCTGGGTCCGAACGACCACTGATACGCCGCGTCGATGGCAAGCCCGCGCCACTGGCATCCATATCCGAACGAAAGTGCGTGCTCCAAGATCGTTTGAATGTAGGGCGTCACGGTGGAATCGGGAATCGGATTGCGGTGGAACGCGTACCCGGCGCGAAACACTTTGTCGGCGGCGAACTTTCGCTCGATCCCGAATCGCAACGACACCGTGTCACGCCAATCCAGCGGGAACGATTCTAACAACGTCGGGGCGACAAACTGGAACACCCCATTGTCTGGGTCTTGCAGCGACAGATCAAACTGGTTGTAGGCACTCGACCAGTCGTACCAGATGGCATCGAACAACAAGGTGCAACGCTCGTTGTGGCGGTGCGCCAACCCGACCCCCAACGAACGCGGCCATTTGACGTCCAGCATCGAATCGTATCTCGCAGACCCCATTCCGGGAATCTCAACCACCGTCGTGCCGTCCAGCTCCATCGTGGTTTCGTGTTGATAGCTGACCCCGACGGTGGTCGACGCGTTCAAATCGTATTGCATCCCGACCGACCAACTCAACCCCGCGCCGGTGCCTTGCAAATCCATCCGGGTCGGCGTCCCGGCAAACGAGTTGGGCCCTTGCAACGTGTACGGTCCTTCCAATTCGATATGATTGATCGCTGCCCCCAGCGTGGTGCCGACCGACAGCCGATCGGTCAGCTTGAGCGACAGTGTGGGCAGCAAGCGGGCCAGCGCCCCGATGGACTTGTAGTGCTGGCGGCCGGAAAACGGTGCCGGACCGTTCATCATGTATTCGGCCGAAAAGCCGGCGTGAGAAAACACGCCGAAACCGATCGTGACGAAATCATCCATCTTCTTGGCGATCGCGACCTCACCGATCGGAAACGGGTTGTCGATGTCGCCGACGCGGGGGTTGTCACCGTCGTCGTACTCCAAATCGGTCAGCAACAGGTGACCGCCTAGCTCGAACAAGCAATCGGCATCGTTTCGCACCAGGCCCGCCGGATTGTCCAGCATCACGTGTGCGTTGTCGCTCATGGCGATGTTGGCCCCGCCACGTCCGATGCTGCGAGCGGAGATTCCGTCACGAATCGTTCCGTCCGCCACCGCGAACGAACACATGACCCAGCTCGCAAGCGCCGTCATCGCCGCCGTTCGTTTTGATCGCTTCTTCATCGTGCGTCCTGCGTCATCCTGCGCAATGGCCTATCTCAGATCCCATATTAGGGGTTATTCGGGCTGTCACTTGGCCGGACGTGAACAAAGGTCGCAATGGAGGGAATTCCCTCGCGCATCACGGGGTGTCACCGCATTGCCCTGACGTAATTTTAGCTACAGCGTCGTGGCGACGAGCGCGACAACATGCCCCAACAAAATGACTCAGCGGTTCCCGGTGCGACGGGGCGCGCTGAACCTCGATCAGTGGACCCTCTGATGTTCGACGGCCGACAACAAATCGTAAACAGCAAAATTCTGGTCATCGACGATGAACAGATCATCATCGACGTCATCACGGCCCACCTGAACGTGGCGGGGTTTTGGAACGTCGTCGGGATCAGTGATTCGATCGATGCCGTCCAGCGGATGAAGCAGGAAAACCCCGACCTGGTGCTGTTGGACATTTCGATGCCGGACGTCAGCGGAAACTATTTGATTCAAATCGCCCGCGCCGATCCGAATCTAAACTCGGTGCCGCTGATCGTGGTGACCGCCAGTGATTCCGAGGACATCCATCGTCGCGCCTTGGAGCTGGGCGCCGACGAAGTGCTGACCAAGCCCCTGCAACCGGGCGTGCTGGTCAAACGGGTCGAACACGCACTGAGCCGAAAATTGGAATCCGACGTTTCGTCACTGAACCAACGTCAGGAACGCTGCAGACCGGTCAACGAAAAGTACAACGAACTCCGCGGCCTGGGCGGTCGCATCATTTGATCGCGGTTTCGTCACCGACGGAGCCGTGCGGCATCTTTCGACTCCATCGAACTCTCGTAGGGTCACCCGTTTGGCGCCGGCCCAATGCCACCTACTTTATGAGCCGACGGCGCTAGCCGCGGGCCTTGGATTGCCCTTCGAGACTTGTAAGGCCCTAGGCTAGCGCCGACGGCTCAGTGTGTGATCGAAAGATGACGTTGGGCGCCAGCCTACGAAGCACGCCGGTGACCTACCGCCCCACGCTGTGGTCGACCAGGGCGTAACTCTTTTGAAATGCCACGACGGCGTCCTGTTTTCCCATCACCAGAATCGTCTCGCCGCACTGAAACACGCGATCACCGGCGGGATTGAAATCTAGCGAGTCGTCTTTCGTTTTGACCGCCACGACCAGCAATTGGTGGCGGTCGCGAACACGCAACTGGGCGATCGACTGGTTTTCGATCGAACTGCCGTTGGGAATGAACAACTCGTCCAGGATCAACTCCTTGAACTCGGGTTCGTTCAGTGACGAAAAGAACTGTGCCGCCGTCGGACGCGTGACCAGACGCGACAGGTACTCGGCGACCATCTGGTGCCCCATCACGACTTCGTTCGCACCGGCTTGGCGGAGCTTCCGCGAACTGCTTTCCTGGTCGGCCTGGGCGACGATGCGAATCCCCGGACACAGGTTCCGCGCCGACAACGTAATGAATACGTTTTGCGCATCGGTCGGCAACGCGACGACGATCGCGCTGGCCTCGGTGATCCGGGCCTCCTTCAACGTTTCTTCGTCCGTCGCATCGGCGTTGATCGCCAAGTAGCCTTGGTCGATCGCGAGCTGATAGTTGACCGGGTCGATCTCCAGAATCACGAACTTGTAGCGACGCCGTTGCAGGTCCTTTGCCAATACCGGCCCGGTCTTGCCAAACCCACAAATGATCGTGTGGTTCTGTAACCGCGAAAGTTCTTTTTCCATTCGTCGACGTCCAAACGCTTGGTCCAATTCGCCCTGAAGCGTCAACTGGATCATTCCGGTGAATGTGTATGCCGCCGCCGTCGTCCCCAACAAAATGACGACGATGGACAACAGCTGGGTCATCCAGTCTTCACCACTTTGCTCGCTGTAACCGACCGTCGAAATCGTGATCACCACCATCCAACAGGCTTCCAGCCAATCGTATCCGGCGATCAAACGATAACCCACCACGGCCAAGAAGACGATCACGGCAAGCGCCGAAGCGCCGCGACGAATCTTGGTAAAGGGCGAGTTCATCGGCAAATTAACAATCGGTCGGTCGATGCGGGACTTTCCAGCCATCGGCGACTATCGCAACTCGATCTGCGGGTTGACGATGCGTTCCGAGGGTCGCCGTGTTCTCCGAACTCGGCGGATCGAGAAAGCGAAGCTTTGCCCCGCGCCGACCTCGGAGAGGACGGCGACTGTCCAGACCAAACGAAAACGAAGCTGCGGTAGACCACCAGGATACACACTCTCCGCCGCCGCGACCCACTTCACCTGCCGCGATCACAAAACCGCCAAAGGATTCCGCTTGGACTCCAATGTCCCACGCGTCACACCCATCCGGTTGGTCGCGCCGAGCGTCTTCCACACCTGCTCGGCGGTCAAATCGCCACGCAACAGGTCGCGGTACAACGAAACCGTCTTGATCAGCTGCCGTGGCGATTCGTCCAACACCTCCAACCGGAACCAGCGGACCCCTTGGCCGAGCAGCTTGGCGGCCGTTTCCGCGCCGCTTTGCGGTGTCGCATTGTAGAGCGTGTTGCGACATGCAACGTCAGCCTGAAGCGTGTGCTCGGCCCCGACCCGGTCACGTAATTGCACGACGTGTTCGTCGCAGGGCCGGCCACAGTTGGTCTTGTTGGTCCCCGGCGAAAGCACCGAGCAGAACACACAGTGCTCCATGTGGAACATCGGGATGTGTTGGTGCAGCACCACCTCCATCCAATTCGGCGGCACCGATTCGATCAGATCGGCAAGTTGATCGCAGTTCAAATCGTACGACGCCGTCACCCGGCACGCCCCCAAGGAGCGGATCCACTCGGCCGATCGATGATTGGCAACGTTCAACGAAAAATCGGCGACCGTCGCAATCGAGGACTCCCGAAAGTACTCGAGCGCCGCCAGATTCCGCGCCAGAATGAAGTCGGGTTCGTGACGTGACAACACCCGCAACAATCCCATCTCGGCGGGCTTCTGCATCCGCACCGACGCGATGCCGAACGGGATCGACTCTGACGCGACGATCTCCTTCACCGCCGCGTATTGCCGGACGTCGTGAAAGTCGACGTAGATCAGATCGACGGCCGCCCGCGTCGCCGCGGTGACCTGCTCCAGCGTTCGGCACAGGACGGAGATCTTGGGGGATTGGGCGGCTGGTTCGTCGGCGTGAATCGGGGCCAACATCGCCTCGCCGCCGGCGACGCGAACGGTTCGCGCGGGAGGTTCCTCGATCCGCTCGGCCAGTTGCTCGGTCACCCGCCGCCGCAGTTCGTTGATCAGGCTGGCCGGCACCATCGGATCTCCATCGATCACAGCGTCCAGCGTTCGCATCCGGAAGGCCGTCGCGCCCAGACGCGAAAGTTTTTCGGCCAACATGGATTCGGATGCGGGGTGCTTGTTCGCCCGCTCGAGCGGGATGTCCGAGCGAACCGTTTCGGCCAACGACGACGCCCCGACCAGCGTTGCGGTGACTTGCAACCGCTTGCCGGTCGATGCGACGACGGAGAAATCGATGTCGCGCCGCGTCACCGGATCGGCAACATTGAACGACGCCCGCAACCGCCGATTCAATTTGGGGTCGTCGTTCTTGAACACCGAAGCGCCTTCGACGATCATCGACCAATCGATCTCGCCCCGGCCGAATCCGATCCACGCCGTCGTTCCGGCGCGAACCGTTTTCCGTTTTTCGCCGTCGTCGGTGTGCAACGAATACACCCGACCACCGAGCATCGCCTGATCGCTACCTTCGGTTTGCGTCGACTCGATGCCCAGACCATCACCCAGCGAAACGTCGGCCGCCAATCGCGTCTGAATGCGATCGCCATCGATTCGCCGCACCTGGCCCAGCAAGATCCCGCGTTTGGCGCTGTGACGTCCCGGCACCAACCGTTTGTGGTCGTTTCCTTCCAACCATCCCGGTGTAAAGCCGCGCGAAAACGAAAGCTCCATCTCCTGCTTCGCTTTTTCGCCGATGGTGACCCGCCCTTCGGCGGCGGCCTGGTCGATCGACCGGCGATAGTGGTTCGTCAGATTGGCGACGTACTCCGGAGTTTTCAAACGGCCTTCGATCTTCAGCGACGCGACCCCGGCTTGCATCAACGCGACGATCGAATCGTACCCGGCCAAATCCTGGGGGCTGAGCAAGTAACGCACGTCGTCTAAATCGACGTCCTTGCCGTCACAGATCACTTCGTACGGCAATCGGCATGCTTGGGCGCATTGCCCTCGATTGGCACTCCGACCGCCGAGCGACTCGCTGGTCAAACACTGGCCGGAATAGGCCACGCACAACGCCCCGTGGATGAAGACTTCCAGCGGCATCTCGGTCGCCGCGGCGATCTTGCTGATTTCGGCGACCGACAGTTCACGAGCCAGCACCGCCCGCGTGATCCCCAACTCGGACGCCACCGCAATCGTCTCGGCACTGGTCAGACTCATTTGCGTGCTGGCGTGGATTTCCAGTTCGCCGCAAATCTTGCGGACCAGTCGCGCGACACCGAAATCCTGCACCAGCACCGCGTCGACACCGCTTTCGGCGATCCGCTCGATCACCGGCACCAACCGGGGCAATTCCGACGGAAACACCAGCGTGTTCATCGTCGTGTAGCCCCGCACGCCCCGGCTGCGGAGCAGCTTCATCAATTCGGGCAGATCGTCCAGGTGAAAATTCTTGGCCCGGTGGCGGGCGTTGAACCCACAATCCAAACCGAAATAGATCGCGTCGGCCCCGTTTTCGATCGCCGCACGCGCGCAGTCCCAGTCCCCCGCTGGGGCGAGTAGTTCGGGAGGCATGGGGGAAGACGTTGGATCCATAAACGAAAGTATGGCGCAGGCCGCCGCGAAAGCGTAGGGGCAAGTGCGGCAGTTGGGGTGCCAAATCACCGGGGATGCGAGCCGACCGCCCCCTCCCCGAGGTCCCGCGGTTTTTCAGATTCACCCTCCCTGGCAGGGAGGGTGACTTACCTGCGCGAACCCGCGGATCCTCGACTGCATACTATCCGTGGGTTCGCGCTGCCATCCGTGGGCTTCTTCGATTCCCCCTCACCTCCATCCCAAACCACTCGCCACCCGATCCGCCATGGCCCCATCAGAGAAGCACCCCAGATCCTGGCTGGCCTGGTACCTGTGGCTCGTCGGCGTCGTTTCCCAATTGGCGTTTGTGGCCGCCGTGATGCCGGAATCCTGGATCGTCAAAATCACCGCGCGATTGCAGCTGGAACCCTTCCCCGAAACACCCCTGGCGTTCTACCTGGCCCGACAGCTGTCGCTGCTTTACGGGGCCGTCGGAATCGCCCTGATCGTGGTTTCCTATCGGATTTCACGATTCCGCAAATTCATCGGTTTTCTCGCCCTCGGCATCGTCGCCTTCGGCCTGTTGCAGGGGCTGATCGATCTGCAATCCGGGATGCCGATCTGGTGGACCGCCGCGGAATCGATCAGCAGTGTCATCGGCGGCATCCTGCTGTTCTGGTTGCACCACCGCTGTCGCTGATTTTCGCGTTCCGGTCGGGCAACGCGAGCTATCGTTGCGAAGTCTGGCGGTCTCGCCCCGGCGAGACCGACGTGCACCGACCTTCGAGAACGCAACAACGAGACGACAGCGATGCTGAAATACCTGCTGATACCACTCGGCGTTCTCTCGGCGATCGTCTTGGCGGCTCCCGACCTGGTCGTCCTGGGGTATTTCTTTCTGATCATTCCGGGGCTGATTCTGACGGTCGTACCGACGGTGTTCGTTTATCTGCTGGCCACGTTTCTGATTCGTCCCTTTGTGCCGATGTCGTCTCGGATCGGATCAACGGCGATCGCGTTTGGCTTGGCGATCGCCCTCGGTTTTCTGGTGATGTTGCCCTGGCGAATGACGGAACTTCGTCGTTTTCAACAGGCCGCGATCCCCGACATCGTCGCGACACCGGTGATCCGACTGTCGGGACACGTGCTCGTCGATTTTCCCCCCGAGCGTGGTCGAGTGAGCAAAAAAACGTCGTGTGATCACCGTTGCACGGTCTTGCTGGATCTTCCCGGCGTCGAAAGCGTCACCAAAATCAGCGGTGACAACGCGGCAACGTACCGATGCGGCGCCGACGCAGCTGGCACACTGGTTCAGCCGGATCAACCGCAAAAGATTCTTGACGCATTCGGCAAATTGTCCCGACCACATGGGATCGGGGCCTTCGAAGCACGCAAACATTTGGGGCGGGCGTTGCAAGCCGATTGGGCGTTGCGAATCGCTCAGGGGCAGACCTTGCGAAAGGACACACCGCTGGAGAACGATCGCATCGATTGGCGAGTGGTCTACCAGGACATTCGACAACCGGGCCAGCCCCGCATCAAACGATTGGAGATCTGCGACCGCAATGGCACGGTAAAGGCACGGCGATCATTGGTGCAACATCGTGTGCCCGCGTTCTTTTTCCATTTCGGGTTCGAGGGTGCTTTCACCAACGCCCGGTTTACGATCGGCGGCTCCACCTATTCCAATCAGGCACGGTACTTTGACTTCGATCCCGATGTTGAACTGCTGCGCAGCACCGGGATTCCGAAACCGGATCCGGCGCCGGACGCGGTCGCTCGGATGGAACGATCACTGGCTGAAACGCTCGACGACCCGAACGCGACCGAAGCACAACTACTGATGGCCCCGATGTGGTTGAGCCTGTTTCGATACGACGCAGACAAAACGCAAGTCGACACGATCGCGAAGATCTTGCTGGAGGAACGAATTGCCGATCCCTATGAACTGCTGCAAACGGCGCTGCGGAGCAAGACCGACCTGACCGCACTACGCCACGGTTTGACCAAACGTTTCTTGGCGGCCGATGACCCGAAAGCGAGAGCATGGTATGTGACCGCATTGGTCGACATGCCCGATGGGACGTTCGCTCAGCCGAGCAACAACGAACGAGCGATCTGGGAACGAGCCGATTCCGTCCCCGAAGCGGCGCCCTTTTTGGAACGCCTGGCCGATCAAGGAACCGTCGTCGTTCCCATCCTGATGGCGACTCTCGATGGCGTGTTAGAAAAACCGTGGCACGAGCGATGGCGGGTCATTCGCGGCGTTCGTGAAGCCTTCAAGCGATTGGGTCCGGATGCGTCGGGGGCAATTCCACGCATCACGGAGTTGATGACTGAGCAGCGTTCGCCACTGACCAATTCGTCCAAGGATCGTCTCCAGTGGCTCGTGGCACTCCATCGTATGGGCGTGCCCGTCGAGGAATTGCCCTACGGCAGCTGGGTGAAAACCGCCTCAGACCTCCAGCGGCAATCAAAACGAGTTCGCGATCAAGTCGAACGCTACGAAGCCGAGCGACTTGAAGAGGGCTAACCGTGCGCCATGGCGGGGCACCGGATCGGGGCGTAGTGGAAGCCGCCAAGGCTTTCGCTCCACCGGACCGAGTCACCGAACTTGCGGGAAGTGAGTCTGCCCTCGGGGCATCGTCCGTTCTGCGGAATCCGTTCTGCATTACTCTCGTCGAACCGACCATCCGCTACATCAGTTCGCCGTGCGAACGTAGCGACCTTCGCCAGAAGGTGGATTCCCGGCGCTTACCACGCTCTGGCGAGCGTAGCTACGTCAAAGTCGTCGTCGACGTTTCGTCACCAGCAATCCCGCGCAGGCGGTGAGCATGGCGATCGCTCCCGGTTCGGGAACGGCAGCGATTTGCCCGGTGAATCCCGCATTGTTGAAATCAACCTGACCGTTCGTTCCCGAGAAGACGGCGTTGACGAACTGGACGTTCTTCGGATCTCCGATCGCAATCGTTTCGCCGCTGATCGGAAACGACTCTGAACCTTGCGTGTTGCCAAAAATCGGGTCGATGACAGAGAAGTCGCCGACCTGCGTCATCGCGGCATTGAAGAACGTCAGTTCGACCCGATCCACATCGAAGGTCTCGGTCACGTAATTCCAAAGATGAAAGGACGTGAGGTCGTATTCGGTCCCAAAATCGAAGTCGACTTCCAACATCCCACCGTTGATCCAAACGTGTGTCGACTGATTGTGAAATTCGGTTGCATCGGCTGACGGAAGGTCCATGATGCTGGCCAACGAAGCGGCCGTACTGCGGTTGGCAAACGGTTCCGCCGCCATGCTCGCACCAAGTGCGACGGTTGCATTGGAATTGTTCAGAAACACCATTTCCGCATGACCCGAAGAGGTCCACAGAAGACAGCAAGCCATCACCATCACACGACAGAACGTCAACGTCATCATCCACTCCCGAGGAAATCGTCAGATAGCCCCTGAAACGACCGCAGACAGTATCCTAACCGGGACCAATGGCGGCGGGGCGGTTCGCCCCCGATTTTGGTCCAATCTTCCAAGTGCGAATAAAACCCCCGTCCCGAATGGCACGGGCATAAGCCAATACGCTGAGCCGTAGGTGCAAGCCTCGAGCTTTTCCCTCCGTGTTAAAGGCGTATCAAGGCCCGCGGCTAGCGCCGTCGGCTCACTAAGCCTCTGCCATTCAACCCCCGTTCCCTTTAAGGCGCGCGGTTGGCAAGTTAGACGAAGACGTAGGCTTGGATGCGATCGATGGAGCGTTGGGTTTGGGTTGTTGTCCGCAAAGGTGGCATGCGGGTCAGATAGTCTTCGGGTAGACCTCGATCGCGGAGAAAAATTTGCGTCTGATGATATTCGACGTCGCGGAAGGCTTCGGCCCGCTGGTAGAGTCGCACGCCTAGGATCGCGTCGGCGATCTGTGTGATCAGGGTTTGCCATTGGTCGGGATCGACGCTGTCGGGATCGATCGCGGCTGGACGATTGGTTTGGCTGGTGGACGCATCGATCACGCTCTGACGCCACGTCCGCTCCGAATCGCCGACGCCGCCCTCATCGATTTCCAATTGCACCAGGCCAATGATTTCATAAAAGATGGCATCGGCCGTGGCGTCAAACATCGCCGCAGACGGAGCGATAGTTTCATCGCCGAGCAGCGCCGCAGTGACCCGCTCGATCAACCACAACCGCTGGCCGGCGTCCCATTGGTCAAACCAGTCCACACCGTATTCGTGCTGCGGCGCCTCGCCGCGAAGCTGCGCGACATGGGCATCGACCATCATCCCGATCGCCCCCCGGACCAAGTCCGCTTCGGCGCCTGTCAGATTTCGCAGTCCATCGGTGGTTGGCCATGGCATGTTGAATCACTCGCTCCGCTAACGTTGACTCGCGGTCGATCTCCACACGAATTGCGGAGGGTTAATCGTACGATCGGATTGCTACGGACGACTCCACCGATGTTACAATGGGCACCGTCGTCAAGGAATCTAAAATGAGCACCACGTTGAAACTCACCGTCCCCGAATACGAGCAGATGATTGCTCGAGGTGCGTTTACCTGCCTGAAGCGCAAGATCGAATTCATCGGAGGAGAGCTGCGAGAAATGAGTCCTGCCGGGCCGGTGCATGATGACTACATTGAATTCTTGATCGGTTGGGCAGCCGAACTTGCTGCAAAGAACGAATGTCGAATTCGCTGTCGATCGGGGTTGCTGGTCGCCAATAGCGTGCCGGAACCCGATTTTACACTGCTCGCTCCCAAGCGTTACGGACGCAGCCGGCCGACAGCTGATGATGTCTATCTATTGGTCGAAGTCGCAGACTCCAGTTTAACGTACGACCTGGGTGAAAAGTCTCAGCTGTACGCACGAAGCGGAATCCGGGAGTACTGGGTCATTGATGTCGCTGGCCGAACGCTCCATCGACATACTGATCCAGTTAACGGCAGCTATCAAAGTGTCGACCGGTACGACGAACATTCCACCGTGACCCCAGCGTTCTTTCCGTCGCTCGCGCTCTCGCTTTCAGAACTGTTTCTTAAGGACTGACATGGATCGAATTTTGAGTTTCGCACTAGCGGTGGCCGTCCAGTGTTTCGCGCTGTCCTGCTCCGCCGCCGATCGACCGAACATCGTGATGGCGTTTGCCGATGATTGGGGCAAATACGCCAGCGTCTACGCAACGCTCGAGCCCGGTGGTCCCAGCGATGTCATCTCCACGCCCAATTTTGATCGCCTTGCCGCCGACGGTGTGCTGTTCACTCGGGCCTATGTCAGCGCGCCGTCGTGCACGCCGTGCCGCAGTTCGTTGCTATCGGGCCAGCACTTTTGGCGATGCGGCCGGGCGTCGATCCTGCAGGGCGCGACCTGGGACTTTTCCAATCCCGCCTACCCGCTGATCCTGGAAAAAGCGGGTTATCGGATCGGTCACACCTACAAGGTTTGGTCGCCGGGTTCACCCGCCGATGCGCCGCACGGAGGCAAGCGGACCTCGTTCAACAGTCACGGCCGCCGATTCAACGGGTTTTCCCAGGTTGCGATGAAAGCCAAAGATCGCCAAGCCGGGAAAGCGATGCTGTTGGAGGAGGTTCGTCATAACGTGCGGTCGTTTTTGGACGCCGATGGTGATCAAGCCGTCGATGGCGACGCACCGTTTTGTTATTGGTTCGGGCCGACGAACTGTCACCGCAAATGGATCGCCGGCAGCGGCAAGGCGTTGTGGGGAATCGATCCGGACGATCTGAAAGGAAAGCTGCCACCGTATCTGCCGGATGTCGACGTCGTCCGCCAAGACGTTGCCGATTACCTGGGCGAAGCCCAAGCGTTTGACGCGTCGCTGGGCGTGATCGTTGAAGAACTGCGCCGCGTCGGACAACTCAACAACACGATCTTGGTGGTCAGCGGCGACCATGGAATCCCGGGTGTCACGCGTGGCAAATGCAACCTGTACGATTTGGGAACCAGTGTTCCGCTGGCGATCCATTGGCCCGGAGGGATCAACAACCCCGGCCGCGTCGTCGACGATTTCGTCTCGCTGCCCGACCTGGCGCCGACGTTCTTGCAAGCCGCCGGCGAATCGATCCCAGACGTCATGACCGCAAGATCGTTAGTCGGCATCCTGGAAAGTGAACAAGACGGCCAGGTCGATCCGGCCCGCGACGCCGTCTTCACCGGCCGCGAACGTCACGTCGCCGAAGCACGCGCGGGCAACAAGCCCTACCCCCAACGCGCGATCCGCACCGATCAGTACTTGTACATCATCAATTTCCAGCCCGATCGTTGGCCGATGGGTGACGCGGCGGGATTCGGCAGGGAAGACGGCCCGATGCCTTCACTGGAACCATTGCGTGAAAACACACGCAGTGCCTTTGCTGATCTGGATGCGAGCCCGACGAAGGCTTGGGTGGTGCTGCATCGCGAGGAAGACCCCCAGTCGTTCGAGTACGCGGTCGGCCGGCGTCCCCGGTTTGAACTGTACGACATCCAGGCCGATCCGCATTGCATGCAGAATTTGGCGTCCGATGTCAAACACGACGCCACCCGCCAAGCGTTGCACACCCGGCTGATGGCGGAACTGGAACGCACCGGCGACCCGCGGGTCAGCGACGACGTGGTGTTCGAACGATCGCCGTTTACGGACTGATCGGACGGTGAAGAAATGTACGACGTCCTTTCTAGGTCGTCCCGCCGAGCCCCACGGACGACGGCCCGGAAGGGCCATCGTACGTGCGAGAAAAGCATCGCCCTAAACTGGACGGTCCCTCAAGGCGACACACCAACGTTGATGCCCTAACCATTTACCCCTTGGCCAACAGCAGCACCAGCTTCCGTTTTCGACTCAAGCGGACCATCGCCTTGGGCGAGAGTTCGACGCGATTCTTGGCCTTGGCGATGTCGACGCACAACAGCTTGATGCCTTCATCGGAATCGGCGCTGCCGGCAACCACCTCGGCATGCACCATCAAGCAGCGGTCACCCTTGCGGAGCAGATAAACGGCGTCGGCCTGGACGTCCTCGGGCGTTTCCAATGGTCGAAAATCGTAGCGATTGCTGATGAAGTCAAGTTGGCGGTCACCGATCAGTTCGGAAAACTGTTTCAAGAACGCTTCTTCGACAGAATCTTTGGTGATGGTCTGGCGGTCGTCTGCCCCACTGGGACCCTGCTGGTCTTCGCTGGTGGCGGGTTGCGTGGTAACTGCGTCGGCGGTGTCAGATTCGCTGGCTTCGGCTTCGGCGACGGCCGCTTCCACCTCGGCCGCTTTGCGTTCCTCTTTTTCGCGTTCCTTTTCCGCCAACCGCTCGATTTGTGGCAGATACAGTTCGAACTTCTCGATGATCTCGCGCGCCTTGTCCTGTTTTCGCTTCAGGCGACGGATCTGCCGATCGCGATCCTTGGCTTTGGCGTCGACCTCCTTTTCCGGATCCTGGCGCAGGATCCGTTGGCGGCTCTCACGGTACTTTTCGTACGCCTCGTTGAGTTTGGTGTGCGAATCCGCCCATTGGCGTTCCAGGAAATGCGCCCGCGCGTCCATGATCGCCGGCGCCGAACGACTGCCGCGCAATTCGCCGTACAGATCTTGCAGATCGTCGACCGAAACCGGCCGAGCTTTCGTCTTGTCGTTCAAGCGAGTGCACCGCCAAGAGGAAACAGATGAGATGAGTCTTGAAGTTTAACATCCTGCACTGGCGTGGTGTGCAGCTTAGTATTCGATTGGGCTAGACAGTCGCCGTCCTCTCCGAGGTCGGCGTCAGGCAAAGCTTCGCTTTTGCGATCCGCCGAGTTCGGAGAACACGGCGGTTCTCGGAATGCATCGGCAATCACGCAAATTGAACTGCGGTCGACGACTACGAAAGCGTCGCCAGCCCTTGGTCCAACAGCTCGATGGCGTGATCGATGTGGGCTTCGGTGGTGGTCG
This sequence comes from Stieleria maiorica, assembly GCF_008035925.1. Lineage (NCBI taxonomy): Bacteria > Pseudomonadati > Planctomycetota > Planctomycetia > Pirellulales > Pirellulaceae > Stieleria > Stieleria maiorica. Next base: position 86,141 of record NZ_CP036264.1, on the reverse strand, counting down.
CCGGGGGCGGCAGGAAACGGATCCGCGTCGGGTCGCCTCCGCAGACGAATCCCAGCAAACCGATATCAAACAGGTGCATCATCAGTTTCTTGGCAGCATCGAAACTGCCGTCGCCGGGTGTGAACGCGACCATCATGCCTTCGCCATACGGCCCGCTGATCTTGCCGGGGTACCTTTCAGCAAGCCGCGCCAGGGCGTCTTGAAAATACGACGCCAAACGCATGTTTTGACCGGCCGGTCCGAAGCAGCCGTTGCTTTCCAGGCGGTCAAGCATTTCGATCCCGGTCGCGATCGAGGCGCTCGCGCCGGTGAAGGTCTGGCTGAGGATCGGGCCGGTGGGTTTCATTTCGCTGCTGTACAACGTCGCACAGACCTGGGTGATTTTGCCGACCGTGACGATGTCGGCGAACTGGTCCAGCCCGAAATGCTGGAACGCGAACGGACGACTGGTCCTGGAAAAGCTTTGGACTTCGTCAAAGATGATCGGCACTCCGGCGTCTTTGAGCGGCTGACACAGCGCGTTGAAGAACTCGTTGCTGCCGGGGTAATAACCGCCTTCACCGGCGATCGGTTCGGCCCAGAATGCGGCGTAGCGGCCCGGGTGACGTTTCAGCAATCGATGCAATTCATCGACGGCCCATCGGGTGCTTCGTTCGGGGTTGGCGGGGTCGCGAAAGGGCAGGTAGTCGACCGGGAACGTCAGCGGCAACCCCGATCGATAATTCGGTCGGTCGGTCAAGGTCGCCATCGCAAACGTTCGCCCGGCAAAGGCGTTGTCGAACGCGATGACGCGATCGGCCGGCGTCTTGTGGTGCATCGCGATCTTGAGCGCGTTTTCGTTGGCCATCGCGCCGCTGGTCGAAAGCAGGCAGTGCGGCAGCGACGCGCCGCCGGACTGGGCCAACGCAGTCAGCTTTTCCATCATCACGACGCTGGCCGGGTTTTGTTGCAAGTTGCCTTGCATCACCGTGTCTTCGATCGCCGCATCGATCGCCGCGGCCACCATTCCCGGGTCGCTGTGCCCGGCACCATGGACCCCGATGCCGCAGATGAAATCCAGTTTGACGCTGCCGTCGGCAAGTTCGACGTAGGGACCGCGGCCGAGCCCCGAGGACAGGTAGGGCCAGATCGGTGGCCCGCCCCGGACGGCAGACAATCGGTCGATCAGGGCAGCGAAGCTCTCTTTCATCGACGTCGGCGACGGACGCACCGACAGTCGCCCCGCGTGCTCACCGATCGCTTCGGCGACCAGACGCTTGGCCTGGGCGATTCGGGGGTCGTTTCGAAGGGCATCAGCGACCGTCTGGGTCGATTCGTTGGCAGGTTGACTCACGCGTGTCGGCTCGGCGGCGGGTTCGGCGAAAAAAGAAAAGAAACAGGCACGTCGGCAGTAATGTAACCAAACGATGCCGCGAGGTTCAGTGTGCCAAACGGTATGACGTCCCGTTCGGGTCGTCGCGGATTCGTTGTACGACGTCCCTTCCGGGGCGTCGCGGATTCGTTGTACGACGTCCCTTCCGGGGCGTCGCGGATTCGTTGTACGACGTCCCTTCCGGGGCGTCGCGGCGAGTCCCACCGACGACAGCCCGCAAGGGCCATCGTACCCCAAGAAAAGCATCGCCCTAAGCTGGACGGTCCCGTGAGGCGATTCTCCCGTCGCTGCGTCGCAGCGAGACGCGACGGCCCGGAAGGGCCATCGTACGGAGACGGGCGATCACCAAACCCCTGCCGATTTCAGCTGCTTGGTCACCTTGCCGGCCCAATCGTTGTTGGACGCCGGCGAGGCGGGGCTGGGGTGCAGAATGCGAGTCACCGTGGCGCGGCAGCCTTCGATTTGGACCACCCGCTTCAGACAGGCTTCGGCATAGACGCCGACTCCGACCAGATGATCCGGATCGAGCGTGCGGATCACGGTCAGCAGGTGCGCGTCACAGACCGCGGTCAGCTTTTCGCGTTCCTCGGCCGGCAACTTGTCCGGCGTGCGGTTGCGGGCCGAGGATTCCATGAAAACCAGCGGGCAGTAATTCAACACGAAGTGGTTTTCAAAAAAGGCGTCGGGCGTCTCGAACTGATCCCGAAACAGCCCCCACAAACGACGTCCGCTGACCTCACTGCGCTGACACTGGAACCCTTCGACGGGGCGTTTTTCGTGCTCGATCGGCGGCTTGTCGACCGGCTGATCGATTTGCAACCAATCGCGGACCGCCGCGACCTCGCCGAACGGGACGCCGGTTTGAGCCATCCCCCAAGGGCCGGGGTTCATCCCCAACAGCACGACCTTGACGTCCTCGCCGACCCAACCCAAGTAGGCCTCGTGCGACTTCCTGGCGTACGACAGCGGGTTGTAAACGTGTGTGACCGGATCGGCGAACGAGAGCAGATCGACCGAATCGGAAAGCTCTCGCGCGGCCCGGACAAGCGTTTGCCTGTTGGTGTGTGAAACGTCGGTGTTTGTCATGGTTAGGATCGCGTTGCTTAGACCGCCAGATACTCTTCAATCGCTTCGGTCAGCACGTCGACCATCGGTTGCTTGCCCGTCCATCGCTGGATGGATTCCAGCAGGATGCCGACCCGAGCTTCCTCGCGGCCGAGCACGTTGTAGCCCAGGGCGCGAATTTGATGGAGGTCATTTTCGGGGTTGGCAAAATCCACCACCAGCGTGTCATCCTCACACGGCGGCCACTGGGACGCGTCAACCGTTTCCGAAACCGCAATCAAACGCGCGTGTTTGATCGCCTCGGTCGACGCCCAAGCGATCGGTGAATGCGACTCCTCGGCGGCGATCTGCGTCGGGAAACTCGGATCCGGGGTCCCGATCCACAGCAGCGGCCCGATTTCCGATTCCAGCGATTCGAAGTGCTTGCGGATCTCGGCTTGCAGCCACGTCGCCATGACGTTTTCGGTCTGCCATTGGCTCTCCGACGGCCCGCCCCGCCAGTAAAGACTTGCTCGCTGGTCGGGGGCGTCGACAGGTGTGACCAGGTTTTGATCCAACAACAACCCGCGAAACCCCAGCACCTCGGCACCCGCGATCGCTTGTTCGACGCGTTCTGGCGGCACGTCACTGGAGATCACCCGCCAGCGGAGTTGCATCGATTCGAAGGCACGCTCGAGCGCAAACTGGGCGGGGTTTCCGGCAATGGGATGCCCGAGAACCAGAACGACGGGCTCGGTGATGCCGTCCATGACGCTGGCGGATTCGCGGCTGGGGGTGAAGGCGGGTGGGAGTCGACGCGCTATTGTAGTCTGACCGGCAGGCGGCCGACTTGGCAAGTCGGGGTGCGCGTCGGCGTCGCTGCCTTAAGGGGCCGTCCAGCGGAGGGCAGTCGAATTTGGGTGTACGATGGCCCTTCCGGGCCGTCGCCCGTGGGGCTCTGTGCGACGACCCAGAAGGGCCGTCGTACAACAAGATGGGCGGCTAAAGCCTGGACACCATCGCGTGCGGTTACCCCACGATGTCGCTCACCACGTTGCCGTACACGTCGGTCAGTCGGAAGTCACGTCCGGCGTAGCGGTACGTCAGCCGAGTGTGATCCAGACCCAACAAATGCAACACGGTCGCATGCCAATCGTGGACATGGCACGGATTTTCCACCGCCTCGAAACCGTGTTCGTCGGTCGCCCCATAGCTCACCCCCCCCTTCGTCCCTCCGCCGGCCATCCACAACGTGTAGCCCTTGTTGTTGTGGTTGCGACCGTTGCCGTTTTGGGCCGAGGGTGTCCGACCGAATTCGCCGCCCCACATCACCAACGTGTCCTTAAGCATGTCGCGTTGCTTCAAGTCCGCCAACAACGCCGCGATCGGCTGATCACAGGCCTCGGCCCGGGCGGCATGGTCCTCGGTCAATCGGGTGTGCTGGTCCCAATTGCCGTGGGTGATTTCGATGAACCGCACGCCTGCCTCGGCAAAACGACGTGCCAGCAAGCACTGACGACCGAACGTTTGCGTCGGTTCCGAGTCGGCACCGTACATCGCAAGCGTGCGTTGGTCTTCGCCCGATAGATCCATCAACTCCGGCATCGCGTCCTGCATCCGAAACGCCAGCTCGTAGGACTGGATCACGCCTTCGACGTTGGCTCCGTCACCGGCCGGCATCTGGCTGCGGTTGAGCGATTGAATGAAATCCAGTTGTCGTCGTTGCTGCTGGGGCGTCCGTTTCGGGTTGCTGATGTCAGGCACCGATTGGCCACCGCCGCCGGAGATGAATCGTGCCGCTTGGGCAAACCGGCTCGCCGCCCCACCGACTTTGGTGCCGCCGTAGATGGCCGGCAGGAACGCGCTGCTGTAGTTGCGCGAACTGCCCGCCGGCGGGCTCAGCGACACAAACCCCGGCAGGCTCTCGTTCTCCGTCCCTAAACCGTACAACGTCCAGGCACCCAACGAGGGCCGAACAAACTGCGCCGTCCCGGTGTGCATCTGCGTCATCGCACCCGGGTGCACCGGTTGATCGCAATGCATCGACCGAATCAAACACAAATCGTCGGCGTGCTTGGCGACCTCGGGAAACAGATCCGAGATCCAAAGCCCGCTTTCGCCACGTTGGCGAAACTGCCACGGCGACTTCAGCAGCGCGCCACCGTACTTGCCGCGTTTTCCGTCGTCCGATGCCAGCGCCGGTTTGTAGTCGAAGGTGTCGACATGCGACGGCCCGCCCTGCATGCACAAGAAGATGACGCGTTTCGCCCGGGCCGGAAAATGCGGCGGCTTAGGCGCCAGCGGATTGGTCGCCACCTCCGCCCCTGCCCCAAAGGCGGACGATCGGGAAAGCGACGACATCCCGGCAAGCGCCAAATAGCCGAACCCGGCCGAGGTGTGTTTCAGCAGATCGCGACGTGTAAACATTGGATTCATCCGACGGGTGGTCAATTCAAGTAACGAAACTCTGCCGCTGCGAACAGCGACTGACAAAATGCCGCGTAGGCCGACTTGGGTAGCAAGCCGGACGAATTGAGGAACCGATGTGACGCGGCGCGTTCTTCGGCCGACGGCGGACGTCCGTAGGCCAACACGAATGCCATTTCGACGCGCTCTTTCGTCGATCCGCCTTCGCTGATCAACCGTTCGGCAAACGATTCACTCAGCCGCATCGTCAGCGGGTTGTTCAACATGTACAGCGCCTGATTGGGCGTGTTGGATGCCTCGCGAGTGCCGATCACCATGCTGGGGTCGGCAAAGTCGAACACTTCCAGGGAACGCGGCACGAAGTCGCGTACCACCGGCAAATAGACACTGCGATGGTCGTCCGAAACGCTGTCCAACGATCCTTCGTCGTGGGCGCTGGCAGCCATCTCTCGGATCTGACGGTCGCCCATCGCCGAACGCAATTGGCTGCGCGCCTGGGCTTGCTGGCGTGGACTGCCGTTCCGCATCCGATCAAAGATCTGGCCGACCTGCCCCCGGCGACTGGTCAACGTGGTTTGCAGGCTGCGGCGGATGGCGTCGCGTGGATCGCTCAGCTGACCGTTGCGAACGCGGGTGTAACCGGCTTGGGCGACCTTGGATCCGACCGGCCGTTCGGTTTCCAGCTCGCCGGCGATCGAGAGCATCGCGTCGCGCAACGATTCCGCGCCCAGCCGTTTGACATTGGCCCGCCACAGCAAGCGATTGTCCGGGTCCGCTTCGTGGCTGGCGACGTCATAGGTGCTCTGCATCCGATAGGCCCGCGTCAACATCATTTGGCGGATCATGGTTTTGACCGACCAGTCCGACTGGACGAATTCGATCGCCAAATGGTCCAGCAATTCGGGATGCGACGGCGGCGTTCCGGTCATGCCAAAGTCTTCGGTCGTCGGCACGATCCCCTGGCCGAAGACGTGTTGCCAAATCCGGTTGACCATCACGCGGGCGGCCAAGGAGTTTTCATCGCTGCCGATCCAACGCGCCAATTCGAGTCTCCCGCTGGTTCCCGGCTTGGGATTCAACGACACGTCACGGAGCGCGACCGGCAAGTCGCGTTTGATTCGGCCGGCCGGTTGATCGATCTCGCCGCGAACCAAAAGCGGAGCGTCACCGACGGTGTCACCGTCTTGCACGCCCATGCAATAGCTCCGCGGCTGGCCGTTTTCATCGACGACACCCAACTTGGCCGACAATTCGCCCAGCTCGTTCGTCAATCGAATCCGCATCTGTTGGGGCGTCGCGCCGGGACGCCGCGATGAGGTCGTGTTGCCACTGCGAAGGCCGACCAAGTCGGCTTGTCGGTCGCGGATGTCTTGGTGCAATTGCTGAAGCTCGTCGGCGGAATACGATCGTCCGATCGGTTCTTCATCCGGGGTCGGCAACAAGATCAAACTGCTTTGCCGTCGTTGCTGGGGACCACCGAAGCTGCCGTACTGCGACGGCGGCGTCCCGAAGAAGGTCTTCGTGCTGCGAAAGATCCCCGCCATCGCGTAGTAATCGGTTTGGCGGATCGGATCGAATTTGTGATCGTGACACCGCGCACAGGCGACCGAGGTTCCGAGGAAGACACGCGTGGTCGCGTCGATCTGTTCGTCGGCCAGGTCGGCGGCGAACTGGGCACCGCTCTGTTCGTTCACGTTCTTGGTGCCGATCGCAAGGAAGCCGGTCGCGACCAGATGCTCGGACCACTGCCGGTCGTCCGCGGCCGGCATCAAATCACCGGCGATCTGTTCCTGGACGAATTCGTTGTACGGTTTGTCGGCGTTGAACGAATTGATGACATAGTCGCGGTAACGCCAAGCGTGGGGATAGGTCATGTTCACTTCGCGTCCGGTCGATTCGGCATAGCGGACGACATCCAACCAGTGCCGCCCCCAATGCTCGCCGAACTGTGGCGAATCCAACAACCGATCCACGACACGGGCGACCGCGGCGTCGGGGTCTTGGTCGAATGCGTCGTCGAACCAACGAAGCTGTTCGGGCGTCGGCGGCAACCCGACCAGATCAAAACAAAGGCGTCGCAACACGATTTGTGCCGGCGCGTCGGCGGCCGGTTGCAAATCAGCGTCGGCGCGTTTGCGTGCCAAGAAGCGGTCGATCGTTGTGACCGCTGTCGCGGTCGATTGCTCAGAAGCAACCGACGATTCCGGCGGCTCGCTGCGCCGCGGCTTTTGGTACGCCCAAAAGGTTCGCTTGGCCTGGGCAATCGTCTCGTCATCGATCGTTTGCGCGGGCGTCTGGACTGGGGTGACGACGCGCGGGTCCGGTGCACCGTCCAAAATCCAGGCTTTGAAATCCGCAATCTCCGCGTCGGTCAACTTTCGCTTGGGCGGCATCACAAAATCGGTGTGGGTGATCGCGCCGAAAAACAAACTCGCCTCAAGGTCACCGGGCACGATCGCCGGTCCGCTGTCGCCGCCATCGATCATCGCCGCTTGGGTGTCCAACCGCAGTCCACCCTTGGACTGGCCGGCTTGTTTGCTGTGACAACCGTAACACTCGCGGACCAATACCGGTCGGATCTTGGTTTCAAAAAACTTTGTCTGTTCGGCCGTCAACGCTGCCGCCGCGTTGCCATCGGCTGCGACAGCCGATCCGGTCACCCCCGCCACGGAGGCTGCGCTTACAAAAAAAAGAACAAGACGCGAAATTTGCTGCAAAAACACCGGATTTCTCCCGGAACAAGCGAGCAAGAAAAGTGATCAGCTGCGGTAGTGTTCCAACACAACGCCGAGCGGAAAGTTTCGTCAGATCGCTCAAAGCCCCGTCAATCGAGTGCGCGAATCATCTCCGACGACGTTGCTGGCGAATCGATGTTGGAACGCTGCCTCTTACATGATACAGGCGACAGAGACGATCGATCTCTGATACACTCGATCGACGCTTGTCCCGGCAACGTGATTCGTGGCAAACCACCCCCGCATCCAGGATTTTTGAACGATGCAAAAACTCGTCGACGGCATCCACCGATTTCAGCGTGATCTATTCAGCCAAGACCAACAGTTGTTCGAAACGTTGGTCGAAGGGCAAAGCCCTCTGGCGCTCTTCATCACTTGCTCGGACTCGCGGATCGATCCGAACCGATTGACGCAAACCAAACCCGGGGAATTGTTTATTCAACGGACCGCGGGGAATATCGTCCCACCCTACGGGAGTGTGCATGGCGGCGAGGCGGCGACGATCGAGTATGCGGTCAGTGTTTTGAAAGTCCGCGACATCGTGATTTGCGGACACAGTCACTGTGGGGCGATGGCCGGATTGCTGGATCCCGGATCGATCGAGAAACTGCCCGCGGTCAAGGCGTATCTGGAACACGCCGAAGCGACCCGCCGGATCGTGGAAGAAAACTATGGCCATCTGACCGAACCGGAAAAACGCCTGACGTTGACGGTGGAAGAAAACGTCTTGGTTCAATTGGAAAGCCTGCGGACGCACCCCTCGGTTGCCGCCGCGGTCGGACGCGGGGAGCTGAAACTGCACGGCTGGGTTTACAAATTCGAAACGGGCGAAGTGTTCGGCTTCGATCCCGACGAGGCCCAGTTCAAACCGCTGGCGGATCTGGCCGTGCCGGTCGACGCACAGGTCCGCACGCTGCCGCCGATCTAGCTGGGGAGCACCACTTTGACGTAGCTACGCTCGATGCGAGCGTGGTAAACCCCGGGGATCCACCTTCTGGCGAAGGTAGCTACGTTTGACCGGCGATTCATAATGTTTCTTGTGCAAAGTGGCGCTGTCCAGCTAGTGCAACCCGTAGCGGCTCATCTTGTAATGCAACGTCCGAACGCTCACGCCGAGTGCTTGGGCGGTTTGTTCGCGATGGAATCCGCACGACGCCAGTGCGACTTTGATGGCTTCCGTCTCGGCCGCCTCGGTCGCTTCGGCCAACGTCCGAACTTCGAAGGATGCCACGGCAGGAACGGCCGTCAATTCCGGCGGCAGGCTGTCGGCATCGATGCTCTGGCCGACGTGCGTGACCACCAACCGTTCGACGACGTTGCGTAGCTGGCGGACGTTGCCCGGCCAGTTGGCCGCCACCAACTTCGCCAGCGCGTCGTCGGTGAATTGTTTGACCGGACGTTTGTGTCGCCCGCAAAAGTGTTTGACGAAGTGTTCGACCAACAGCGGGATGTCATCGCGGCGTTTCCGCAGCGGCGGGATCACCAGCGGGACGATGTTCAACCGATAGTACAAATCGTCACGAAACATCCCTTCGTCGATCAGCGCCAACGGGTCCTTGTTGGTCGCCGAAACGATGCGGGCATCGGAACTCATCAAGTCTTCACCGCCGACGCGTTGAAACTGTCCGGTCTCCAACACGCGTAACAAATCGACTTGGCTCTTGGTCGGGATCTCGGTGATCTCGTCCAAAAACAGCGTGCCGCCGCGCGCCTGTTCAAAGCAGCCAGGTTTCTGGCGTGACGCCCCGGTAAACGATCCTTTCTCATGACCGAACAACTCGCTTTCCAAAAGCGACTCCGGCAGCGCCCCAAGATTCACCGCAACGAACGCGCCGCTGGATCGGCTGCTCAAATCGTGCAGCGCGCGGGCGACCAGTTCCTTACCCGTTCCGCTCTCGCCTTGGATGAACACCGTCGCGTCGGTGTCGGCGACCTGACGCAGCTGCTGGAACAGTTCCTGCATGATCGTGCAGTTGCCGATGATTTCGGAGATCGCACCGGCGTCGGCCAAACGGTCGCGCAACACTCGGTTCTCGCTCTGCAAGCGTCCGTGGTCGAGCGCCCGACCAACCTGCTGGCGAATCAAATTCAAATCGACCGGTTTGGTGATGAAGTCGAACGCACCGCGACGCATCGCATCGACGGCGGTCTCCACCGTGCCATGTGCGGTGATGACCAGCGTGTTGGTTTCCGGGGAGCGCTGTTTGATCAGGGACACCAGATCCAGCCCGTCGCGATCGCCGGGCAATCGCACATCGGCGATCACGACCTGGTATTGGGCTTGGTCCAATTTGTCCAGCGCATGATTGACGTCGCCGGCCGTGTCGATGACGTCGCCGGATTTGGCGAGCCCCTTGGCCAATCCGCTGCGGATGTGGGGCTCGTCGTCAACGATCAAGATGCGGACGGGTTCGGGCATGGGAAGTCGGGTGGGGATTCAAAACGGTTGGGATCTGATCATCCAGCCGTAGCCGGCGTCGTCAAGACGTTCGGCAGGATGCAGGGGAACGGTCACTCCTGACGGCCTGTTAACGTCAGCCCGCACGCGTCAGCAAAGTGCCACGCGGCGCCCCTCGCTCACGCGTCGGGCTAGCAGGATCACATCGATTTCGGATCATCGACTCGACCGACAGGCCGCCCGCGGATTCCGCGACACGGCGGACCGGCAATCCTAACACGAACCGTGCGATTGAGTTTTTGCCCGACGGTATTGCCACAAGTGAAGAACTCGTCCACGATTGGGGGCGGCGAAACGATATCGGCCGATCCATGACACGTCTGGGAAACAACGCTTGCAAGTGAACCGTCTGCAGAATCTGCTGAAGCGATTCGAGCTGCATTCGCTGGGAAAGTGGATCTTTCTGGCTTCGTTGATCGGTGTCGTCGCCGGGCTGGGGGCGATCGCGTTTGATGTGCTCGGTCAGATCGTCGTCCGCTATTCGGTGACCCAGTTTGCCGGTTATCAACCGCTCGATGCGGCCGGCGAGCACCAACGATTTGAATATCAATCGGATTTTTTTTCGCCCTGGATGATCGTCGCCGTGATGGCGGTCGGCGGCTTGCTTTCGGGAATCCTGGTGTATGCCGTCGCCCCCGAAGCCGAGGGTGCCGGGACAGACGCGGCGATCGATGCGTTTCACAACAAACGCGGCAAGATTCGCGCCCGGATTCCGTTCATCAAGACGCTGGCCTCGGCGATCACGCTGGGCACCGGCGGCTCGGGGGGGCGGGAAGGACCGATCGCGTTGATCGGCGCCGGATTCGGTTCCTGGTTGGCGACGCGGCTGAAACTGTCCAACCGCGAACGACGGGTGTTGCTGGCCGCCGGGATGGGGGCGGGGATCGGAGCGATCTTTCGCGCACCACTGGCCGGTGCGGTGTTTGCCGGCGAAATCCTGTACAGCGACGCCGATCTGGAAGCCGACGTGCTGGTCCCGGCGGCCACGGCGTCAGTGATCGCCTACAGCGTTTACGTGCAATCGCTGCCGGTCGAGTCGCGATTCATTCCCTTGTTCGGCGCGGATCTGGAGCACACGTTTGTCTCACCGCTGCAATTGCCCGCCTATGTGGTGTTGGCCGTGGTGTTGTTCGTCATCGGCGCGGTTTACGTCAAGACGCTGTTCGCCACCCAGGCGATGTTTAAGCGGCTGCCGATCATTCCGCACGTGCGTCCGGCGATCGGCGCCGCCCTGGCCGGGACCTTCGGCGTCGGACTGTACCTCGGGTTTGATCGCGACCCCAATCTGCTCGGTTCCTTGGGCACCGGTTATGGGGTGCTGCAAATCGCGCTAACGACCGCCGACCAGATCGGGATCGCCTGCGTCGTGATGGTCGCGATGGCAAAGATCCTGACCACCGCGCTGACGATCGGGTCCGGCGGATCCGGCGGGGTGTTCGGACCGTCGATGGTGATCGGCGGTTGCACCGGGGCGGCCGTCGGATTGGCGTTCCAGCAGGCTTGGCCGGACCTGTTTACCGAACCGGAAGCCTTCGCCGTGGTCGGGATGGCGGGATTCTTTTCCGGGATCGCGCGGGCTCCCATCTCGACCATCATCATGGTCCGCGCCCTGACCGGCGATTACGGCCTGTTGCTGCCCACCATGTTGGTTTCCACGCTGACGTTCATGTTCAGCCAACACTTCCGGCTCTATCACAACCAGCCCCCGACGCGGATGGAATCGATGGCCCACCGCGGCGACTTCATCGTCGATGTGCTCGAAGGTCTTTCCGTCGGCGATCTGTACCAAAAGAATCGCAACCTGATCCTGATCCCCGAAGGCATGACGTTGGACACGATCGTGCATCGCCTGGCGTCGACGCATCAGGATTACTTCCCGGTCGTCGATGAGAATCAAAAGATGGTCGGGATCTTCAGTGACGACGACGTCCGCGCCTACTTGTACGACGACGCGCTGTGGAAACTGGCGGTCGCCCGCGACATCATGGTCGACAACTTTTTGTACCTGACCCCGCAAGACGATTTGAACACCGCGCTGCGCCGCTTCACGTCTCACAACCTGGATGAATTGCCCGTCCTGGATCCCGACCGGCCCGGCGTCTTCCTGGGCATGTTACGCCGCAAAGAAACCATCGCCGCCTACAACCATCGACTGATGGAACTGAAACAGACCGGCGAAGATTAGCCGGTGATCAATTGCAGCAGATCACCGATGGTGCGATGGGATTCGATCGGGTGCCGCAGCGGTACGTCCGTCCGCACTTCGTAACGGTTCTGGCGACCGACACGCTCGCGGCGGATGAATCCCTCCTCCTCCAGGTCTTGCACCACCCGCTGAACCGCGCGTTCGGTGATCCCCACCCGTGCTGCCACTTCCCGCAGGACCAAGTCTGGCTCGGCGTGCAACACGATCAACACGTGGGAATGGTTCGTCAAAAAAGTCCACCGCGAGCCGCTCTCCTTGGCCTTGTCGTCCCGACCGCCGGCAGCGGCCGTCCCGGGGGAGGAACCAGGGGGTTGCGTTAGTTCGCGGGACTTCGCCGCGCGGGTTTTCTTCTTGACGTCGGATTTCATTCGCTTTCGGTCCGCCTGGGATGCGATCGGCACGGGAACCCCATTCTAGCATTCCACCCGCGAAAAAAAATTCGCGAATCAAGAGACGTGAAAACACCGTGTTTTCCCGCCTCTCCGCGGCGCGGCTCGAAAAAACGGCTCAAGATCCCGGCGGAAACACACGAACTTGAATTGACGACAAACATGTCGTGCTTCATAGTTCGTGTATCAAAAGACGTGTATTGCGTTTCGTATTTCCCCGCAAGCCCGTGGAGGCCCCTGATGGCGCTGACGATTGTAATGATAGCCGCATTGCCGGCGGTGATGCTGCTCGCCCTGGCGGCTGCGGTGCCCCGCCGCGTCGCCGACGCCGCGGCACCGCAGCTCCGTCGCTGGGTGACCGCGATCGCGACGCTGCAGCTGGGAATCGCCGTCACGCTGACGATCGGTGTTGCCCTGCGGACGGTCCTGGGCGAGGCCGCCCCCACCGCAGTGCAGGCCGCGTTTCCCGTCGCCGTCGGGAGCTCCTTGCCGATTCATTTGGACGGCGTTTCGAGCTTGATGTGGTTGATGGTCAGTTTCATCGGCTGGGTGATTTGTCGCTACTCGATTCGGTATCTCGATGGCGATCCTTCCCAAGGCAACTACTTTCGCTGGACCGGTCTGACGCTGGCCGCGGTTTCCTTGATGGTCCTGTCGGGTCACTTGCTGTTGTTCTACGTCGCCTGGCTGATGACCAGTTTCGGGCTGCATCATTTGCTGCTGCACGATCCGACGCGGCGAGCGGCGCAGCGTGCCGCTTGGACAAAGTTTACGATCATCCGCATCGGTGACGTGTCCTTGGCGATCGCGTTCCTAATGATCTACGGAGAATTCGGCACGGCACGGCTGGGCGAGATTTTCGCGGAGATCGAAGAAACCGCGGCGGCCGGCGTCAGGCTTCAAGTCGCATCGTTGTTGTTGGTCGTGGCAGCATCGATCAAATCCGCGCAGTTTCCCTTCCACATCTGGCTCCCACAAACCCTCGACACGCCAACTCCGGTGTCTGCACTGATGCATGCGGGCATCGTCAATGCCGGCGGATACTTGATCATTCGCACCAGCCCGATCGTTTCCACCGCTCCGTGGACACTCGCGGTGCTCGCCATCTTCGGTACCGTCACGGCCGCCTACGCGGCGATTGTGATGATGACTCAAACGAGTGTGAAGAAGTCGCTGGCATATTCGACGATCGCCCAGATGGGGTTCATGATGATGCAGTGTGGGCTGGGCGCGTTCTCGGCGGCCTTGCTGCACGTGTTGGCGCACTCGATGTACAAGGCGCACGCGTTTCTGGCCAGCGGCAACGTAATCACCGAGCGATCCCGTGCGGGCGCTTTGGCGATGCCGAAGACTATCGCAGACGGCCCGAAACTCGAAGCTCCCAAACGCCGGGTCACGTGGATCGCGGCGGCCGCGTTGTCGCTCTCCGCATTGACCGGTGCAAGTCTGATTCTGGGGCTTGACCCCTCGACCAAACCCGGTGGGTTTGTCCTGGGTGCCGTCGTGTTCCTGGCGATCACCCAGTGGTTAGAAAAGGTGTTTTCCAGCGGTGATCGACCGCTCGTGGTGCGAAGTATCACGACCGCCGGCGTGCTGTATCTGCTCTATGCGGCCTCCTACCGCGTCGTCGATGGCCTTGCCGCCGGCAGCGTGCCGGTCGCGTCCTTTTCGACCCTCCAATGGTCGGTCATCGGTTTGGCCGTCGGTTGTGGTTTCGCCGGACTGTTGGCGATGGATCAAGCGACGTCGCGACGTGATGGTCCGGTCCGGTTCGGTCGCTGGTTCGTGCATGCCAGCAACGGCTTCTACGTCGAGAGCACCCTGCGAAGGGTCTTCGGATCACTTGCCTCCAGTTAAGCGCCATTCTCATTCTCCGAAACTGACCATCACTCCTCGAACCCTACGCCCCTGGCGAATCATGAATGCAGACATGTCCAACCTCCCAATCTCCGCCCATCCCGGCAGCGACGTCTTTGTCCCGCCAGCCTATGACCAACCCCACATCTATCGCCAGATCGAAGAGATCCTGGGGGAGGTCACACGGGTGGTTTCGAAAGTCTGGCCGCTCCAGGACTACATCGCATTGAATCCATACAGCGGAATCGCCGATCGAACCTTCTCCGATGCAAGAGCGTTCTTGAGGGTCTTTTCCGACTGTGAACTGCTGATGCCGTTGCAATACTATCGTTCGCAGTATGCTCAAGGTCACTTCACCCGAGCCGACGTTCGTCGAGCGATCACGGAATGTCAGCAAAACGGCATGACGGTTCGATTATCGGTCGACGACGTCATGGATCGATTGCGGGCGTCAACGAGCGACGAGTCGTTTCACGGGCAAGCGACGACGTCCAACGACCGACGTCCGATTCGGACGATCGCGGAACTGGCCGATCAAATCTCGCCTCAGGGATGGAGCGAAACCATCACGGACGAACTCGGCAAGTTTTGTTCGGCACACTACGATCAGTCTCAATCCACTTGGTCCAGCCCCTGGAAAGACCTGCCCTTCTACCAGGCCTGGCGGAGCGCGGCGCTGCACGACCGCAACCCGGAGATTCTGGGATTGACCGGTTTTCGACGGTTCGTCGGTCGATTGCCGCACACGCCTAGCGCAGCGCTGGTGAAATTGCTTTTGCACCTGCAGATCCCGACGGCTCTGTGGGAGAGCTTTCTGTTGTGCCAAGCCTTCCAAATGCCCGGCTGGTGTGCTTGGGCAAAGTCGCAAGACGATGCGGAGACGCAATCGGATTCGGAACATCTGATCGGCCTGTTGGCCGCCCGGGCCGCTTTTGAGGTTGCGTTGGCGGATGTGAATAACCTGCGCGTACGCTGGGATGCCATGATCGCCCAGCAGTCGGCGACCTTTCATGCCCCTCCGCGACCTGCCGAGGACGACACGGCCGTGCGAATGCTTCTGCTGCGGGCCAGCGAGATCAACCATCGTGACGGGATCCTGGGTCAGCTAACCAGCAACGAGCCGGCCGAACGAAATCGCAAACTGGCACAAATGGTCTTTTGCATCGACGTGCGTAGCGAACGGATCCGGCGGAATCTGGAGTCACTCTCTCCGGAGATCGAAACCTATGGATTTGCCGGGTTTTTCGGCATGCCGATCGAATACGTCAAACTGGGACAGGATTGCGGCAACCACCACGTCCCGGCTCTGATTCAACCGAGTCTCCGGCTTCATGAAGGTTTGCCTGCGGGAGTGAACGGTTCCGAATCGGAGATCCGAGCTGCACGACAGCGCGAGGGGTTGTGGACCCGCCTCTGGTGCAGTTTCCAGGAATCGGCCGTCAGTTGCTTCTCGTTTGTCGAGACGACCGGACTGTTGTACTCGGCGAAACTGTTGGCCGATTCCCGATCGTCGAAGCGTCGCTCCGGCGACGAAATGCAGTCTGCGACCGGCCCCACTCTGCGTGGCTTGCACCATCAAGGCTGGACGACCTCGCGTCAGGCCGATCTGGCCGAATCGATGCTCCGCAACCTCGGGTTAACCGATGGATTTGCCCGGCTCGTCGTGCTGTGCGGCCATGGCAGCCAAACAACGAACAACCCGCTCGCGGCGGGACTGGATTGTGGCGCCTGTGGCGGACATTCAGGCGAACCGAACGCGCGCTTCGCCGCGCTGTTGCTGAACCAAACGTTTGTCCGTGAAATCCTGGCGGAGCGCGGAATCGTGATCGACAACGCCACCCTGTTCCTGGCGGCGGTTCACAACACGACGACGGATCGAATCGAATTCTTCGATCTCGATTCGGTGCCGGCATCCCACCGCGGCGATGTGCAGGAGTTGGTCAACCGGACACAGCTTGCTTCGGAAAACACCCGACACGAACGCATGCCTACGGTCGGCAGTTCGTCGTCGGCCGAGTTGCAGGCGCGTGCCATGGATTGGTCCGAGGTCCGACCCGAATGGGGCTTGGCCGGCAACGCTGCGTTTGTGGTCGGACCGCGCGAACTGACCCGGTCGATCAATTTGGACGGACGCGTGTTCTTGCACAGCTACAACCACTCGGCGGACAACGACGGCTCGGTTTTAGAGAACATCATGACCGCACCGATGGTGGTCGCTCATTGGATCAACATGCAGTACTACGCATCCACGGTCGACAACCGCCATTTCGGAAGTGGCGACAAAACGATCCACAACGTCGTCGGCGGGTTTGGCCTGTTGTCCGGCGGGGGCGGTGATCTGATGACCGGGCTGCCGACCCAATCGATCCATGACGGCACACGCCACCAACACCAGCCCCTGCGGTTGGAAGTGATTATCGCGGCTCCACCGGCCGCAATCGATCGTGTGCTCGAGAAACATCCATCAATCAGGGAATTGATTGACAATCAATGGCTGCATTTGACCGCGATCGACGATGGAACGTGTTTCCGATACGCCCAGGCGGACTGGTGCGTCGTCGAAGTCGACCGTGTCACCGCCGCCACGAACTGATAGCACCCCAGAACCATTCGCCCCGTTTTCTCCACCTACCACGATGAGGATCCGACCATGTCACTGCTCGCAAATGCCCCGTCGACTTCCAAGGCTCCGTACTACACCGGCGGATCTGTGAAATGCCTTCAAGACGCTTTGATCGACGCATCGAAAACGGTCGATTGGCTGATCATCTCGCACGATGACCCCAAGGTCCACGACCGTATCATGCGGGTGCCCGGTAGCCAATCAAGCTGCCTGCTGACCGTGCCCCAATTTCAGTGGAACTTTCAAACCGGCGAACTCGTTTCATTGCTGGAACGGGCGATCGACCGAAGCGGTGTTCAACGATTGTTGTTGGTCGGACATAGCGACAGTCCCGTGGACGACTCGGAGAGTTCGTTTCAGCGGACGAAAACGCCGCGCCGATTGTTCGACGCGACCCGGTCGATGCTGACCAGAGCTCAGCACGCGAAAAACGATTTTGCAGATCGAGTGAATTCGATCTCCTTGCATCCGACGGTCCACCGAGGCCTCGCCGGCGGTCAGTTGCGTGTGCATGCATTGTTCTATCTTGCGCACAGCGAGGCCTTCCTGCTCTTCGATCCCTCAACGAATGAGTTTCGGCCGCTCGCTTGATCGCTATTCCGTGCCGGAGCGATTCACGGAAGCTTTTTGACGCTGGGATGAATCCGCTACGGATCGGTTGTGAACAAGCTGGCGATCGCCAGCTGGGCGCCCGGCAGATAGAGTGGACCGATGGTGTCCGACTGCTCGTAGGTCTGGATCGACCGGTATCGTTGCTGCTCCGGATCGCGATGCACCGTCACCGTGTTTCCGGCGATGTCGATTTGCAAGTACTCGGGGATGCCCGCGTCGAGGATTGCTGCATGGGCCGCTCGCTGACGCGTCCCGCTGGCATTGGCGGTTACGCCACGGTGATCTCCGGGTCCAAATACACGTCCTGGATGGCGTTGAACAATTCGATGCCTTCACCCATCGGGCGTTGGAACGTTTTGCGGCCGCTGATCAGCCCCATGCCGCCGGCACGTTTGTTGATCACGGCGGTGCGAACGGCTTGTTGGAAATCGTTCTTGCCAGATCCGCCGCCCGAATTGATCAAGCCGCAGCGTCCCATGTAGCAATTGAGGACTTGATAGCGGGTCAGATCGATCGGGTTGTCGCTGGAAAGTCCGCCATAGATCCGTTCGTCATACTTGCCGTACTTTTGGCCGCCTTGGTTGAGCGCCCGGTAGCCGCCGTTGTTGGTCGGCTGTTTCTGTTTGATGAAATCTGCATTGATGGTCGCCCCCAAATGATTCGCCTGGCCGGTCAGGTCCGCGGACGCTTCATAGTTGACTCCATCGACGGTGAACGCCGAATTGCGCAGGTAACACCACAGCATCGTGAACATGCCCAACTCGTGGGCTTCGGCAAACGCATCGGAGATCTCGCGGATTTGCCGTGTCGATTCGGGTGAACCGAAATAGACGGTCGCGCCGACGCCCACGCACCCCATGTTCCATGCGTCGCGGACGCGGGCAAACGGAACCTGGTCGTACGTGGTCGGATAACTCATCAATTCGTTGTGATTGAGTTTCAAGATCATCGGAATGCGGTGAGCGTATTTTCGGGCGATCCCGCCGAGCACACCGAACGTCGATGCGACTCCGTTGCAACCCGCTTCGACCGCCAGTTGTGCGATGTTGGCCGGATCAAAGTAGATCGGGTTGGGCGCGAACGAAGCGCCACCGGAATGTTCCACGCCTTGGTCGACGGGCAAGATCGACAGATAGCCGGTTCGCGCCAGTCGGCCATGGTTGAACAGCGACTGCATCGCGCACAACACGCGCGGGCTGCGATCCGAACCGGCCCAGACCTCGTCGACAAAATCCGGCCCGGGCAAATGGAGTTGCGACGAGGGAATCGTCTCGCACTGGTGGGTCAACAACGCTTCACCTTCACTACCGAGCAGTTCGAGCACATTCGTCTTTGTTTTGGTCGTCATCATGGAATGTCCACTGTGAAAAAACGAGCGGTAATGCACAGACGCCGGGCGAATTCGTCACAAGACCGGGTCGCACTTTGAAGTGACCGGCCGGCGTGGTCACGATGTCCAACGAACTCGCCATCATTTCTAAAGTTGGTCCGATCCGTCTGTGCCCGAACTTCGTTGGCTCGCAAGTTCTGCGCCGCTCGTCGATTGATCCAAAAATTTGCGTGTGCTCAGTGATCCGGTTTACACTGGTGTGCCGTCGCAGCTTGGTTTTCGGGTCGCGGAACTCTCCCAGAGTTCCGGTTTCCTTGTTGATTCGCCGAAAACCTTGGCGGCGTCCGCTACGGCCCACCGCTTCTGAAGCAATCTTCCCTCCAAATCCAACCAGCTCTATATGCCCGATCTGTGGCGAAAGCTGGGCCGCCGGCCCATCCTGCTTGGTGATTCCTTGCCAATCGTGCATCGCCCCGTCATCGACGTGGCGTTCTGGATCGTCTGGCTCTTCGCCGCAACGGGTGTCTTGACCGCCGCCGACGAACACGACGTCCAGTGGTTCGAAAACAAGATCCGGCCGGCATTGGTCGAGCATTGTCTCGAATGCCATAGCAGCGAGACCGAAGCGAGCGGCGGATTGTTGCTCGATTCGCGCGTCGGATGGTTGGCCGGTGGCGATCTCGGCCCGGCAATCGTTCCGGGTGACGCTGCGGCGAGTCGCTTGATCACGGCGATCGCGTACGACGACCCCGCACTGGAAATGCCGCCCCGCGGGAAACTGGACGACGCAACGATCGATGCCTTTCGCCGCTGGATCGACAACGGCGCGGTCGATCCCCGACAACCGACTCGGCAGGGCGCCCGACCGGAACGTCAGACCGGACTGCCGGTCGACCGAGCCGGGGAGCACTGGGCGTATCGGCCGATCGCCCGTTCCACCGCGTCGATCGATGGTTTGATCGACCGACAGATCGAACAGAGCGGTCTAACCGCAGCGCCGCCGGCGGAGCCCCGCGCGCTGGTCCGACGGCTCGTGTTTGATCTGCACGGGCTGCCGCCGTCGCAGCAGACGATCGATCGCTACTTGGCCGACCCGTCGCCGATGGCTTACGACCGCCTGGTGGATCGCTTGCTGGCCTCGCCGCACTTTGCCCAGCACATGGCCCGCCGCTGGATGGACGTGGTCCGCTACGCCGAATCGATCACGCTGCGTGGGTTTATCCTTCCCGAGGCGTGGCGATACCGTGATTACCTGGTCACGTCGTTTGCCAACGACCGACCGTTTGACCAAATGATCCGCGACCAGATCGCCGGCGACCTGCTGCCTTGTGACGACATCGTCGAAACGCAACAACGCGCGATCGCGACCGGATTCCTGACACTGGGCAATTCAAACCTGGAAGACCAAGACAAAACCAAGCTTGAATTCGATCACCTGGATGAACAACTCGAAACGATCGGCCGCGCGTTCTTGGCACAAACGATCGGATGCGCCCGCTGTCACGACCACAAGTTCGATCCGATTCCCACGCGTGATTACTACGCCCTGGCGGCGATCCTGCGTTCGACCACGCCGCTCAAGCACGCCAATTTGTCCAAGTGGATCGAAAAACCGTTGCCGCTCGATCCGGCGACGGAAGAGCATTTTCGTGCATTGCAATCTCGCGCCGACGCCATCGCCGCCGAATTAAAGACCCTTCAGTCGCTGGAAAACGGCACGCCGAGTAACAACAACCGAATCGTCCCGGTCGACACCTTGCCCGGTGTCGTGGTGGACGACGCCGACGCAAGTTACGTCGGCGACTGGACCGAATCGACGTTCGTCAAACCCTACGTCGGCGCCGGCTACCGACATGACGGCACCCAAGGCCAAGGCAGCAAGTCGGTCACCTTCGATCCCGCGGAATTGCCGACCGGACAATACGAAGTCCGCATGTCCTACACGTCGCATGAGAACCGGGCGACGAATGCGGTGGTGAAGGTGTTCAGCGCGAACGAATTGACGACTCTGCGGGTCAACCAACGCCGGCGCCCACCGATCGATGGTCTTTGGGTCTCGCTGGGCGTCTTTCCGTTCGAAAAGGAAGGCCAGACCTTCGTCATCGTCTCCAACGACGCCGCCGACGGTTGCGTCATCGTCGATGCGATTCAGTTCCTGCCGGTTGCCGATCCATCCGCCGTCAACACGGACCCGAGCGATAAAGCTGTGGACGTGGACTTGAAAGCGATCGCCGCACGACAAAAAAAGCTGACCGCGGAATTGAAACGGTTGCAGTCCGAACTGAACGAGCGGCCGATGTATTTAACCATCTCCGAAAGCGAACCGCGCCAGGAAATCCCCATCCGCGTACGAGGCAACGTGCACCAACTCGGCGATACCGTCCGCCGTGGGTTTTTGACGGCGATCGGGCCGGCCCAACGGTATGCCGACAAGATCGGCAGCGACCAAAGCGGGCGGGTGCAGCTTGCCGAGTGGATCGCCGATCCGACAAACCCGTTGACGGCGCGGGTCTACGCCAACCGGGTTTGGTCATGGTTGATGGGCGAAGGACTGGTCGCAACGGAGAACAATTTCGGAACTACCGGCCAGACGCCCTCGCACCCCGAGCTGCTGGACCATCTGGCCAGTGGTCTGATCGATCACGGTTGGTCGACCAAGTCGCTGGTTCGCATGATCGTTCGCAGTGACGCCTATCGCCGCGCCGCAAGCGATGATGCCCAGCGGATCGCCATCGATCCGAACAACCGGCTGTACGCGTCGGCCAGCGTGAAACGCATTCCGGTCGAAGCCCTTCGTGACGCCATGCTGTGTGTCAGTGGTGAAATCGATCACCGGATCGGAGGTTCGACGATTCGGCCCGGCACCCGCTCGGACTACGACTACCGGCACGACTCCAACCGCCGCAGCCTGTACCTGCCGGTGTTCCGCAACTCGCTTCCGCCACTGTTTGACCTGTTTGATTTTGCCGACTCCAGCGTCTCGGTCGGCCAACGCGCTCAAAGCACCGTCGCTCCCCAATCGTTGGCGATGATGAACCATCCCTGGATCATCGAGCGTGCCCGCCAGGCCGCCAAACGACGGCTGGACGAATCCGCCGGGCAATCGACCGAATCGATCATCGGTCGCCTGTACCAGTCCTGCTATGGCCGACCGGCCGATGCGGATGAAATGCAACTCTGCCTGGAATTCCTCGGCGGTGGGGGCACACCACCGAGCGAAGATCGACTGGCCGATCTGATTCAATCCCTGTTCGCTTCCATCGACTTCCGGTATTTGGAATGACCGACGACATGACACCCGCGGGGCAAATGATTGCCCGGCGATTGATGCTACAGCAATCGGCGTGTGGCTTTGGTGCGCTCGCCTGTGGCGCGATGGCTGCCACCACAGCGGCTTCGATCCGTGCCGCGACGGCCGATGGCGCAGCGTCGCCCGGTCCCCATTTCGCACCGCGCGCCAAACGGATCATTTTCTTGTTCATGCAAGGCGGGGTCAGCCAAGTCGACTCGTTCGATCACAAACCCGCGCTCAAAGCACACGACGGCCAGAAGATGCCGTTCGATGATGCCCGCGAATTTGCCCGATCCGGCCAGCGTGGCATCGAGCAACGGCTGATGAAGTCGCCGTGGGAGTTTCAGCCCTACGGCGAGTGCGGACGTTACGTTTCGGAGTTGTTTCCCGAAACGGCACGGCATGTCGACGACCTTTGTTTCGTTCACTCGATGCACACCGATGGGGTTGCCCACGGGCCTGCGACGCTTTTCCTGCATTGCGGATCGACCAACTTCATTCGTCCATCGGTCGGTTCCTGGATCTATTATGGACTGGGCACCGAAAACACGGCGCTGCCGGGATTTGTTTCGATCGCCCCGTCGATCGGGAACGGCGGCCCGCGGAACTATGGCAGCGCCTTCTTGCCCGCCCGGTTCCAGGGCACGGCGATCGGATCGGCCGGCAGCAACGAGCTGGCCATCAACAACTTGATCCGCCCTGACGTCTCGGTGACGCGACAGAAGGCACAATTGGATTTGATCCATCGACTCAATCAACGTCAGATCGACCGACGTGGGATCGAGCACAGCGAATTCGAAGCGATGCAACAGTCCTACCAGCTTGCCTGGCGGATGCAGCAAGTGGCACCGGAGATATTGGATCTGTCCAGCGAATCGGCGACGACGCTGACCGAGTATGGGATGGACGACCCGGCGACCCGCGATTATGGCGAAAAGTGTCTGCTCGCGCGGCGGCTGTGCGAGGCCGGCGTCCGCTTCGTGCAAGTCAACTACGGCGACAACTCGGCCAACCCCGCCTGGGACCAACACTCCAATTTGCCCAAACACGCGACCCACGCCCGGGCCGTGGATCGACCGATCGCCGCCCTGCTGGCGGATCTCAAACGACGCGGCCTGTTGGAAGACACCATCGTCTGGTGGGGCGGCGAATTCGGCCGGACCCCCTATTCACAAAGCAACGGCACCGGCCGCGATCACAACCCGGGCGGCTTTACCGTCTGGCTGGCCGGCGGCGGATTCCGCGGCGGCATGGCATACGGAGCGACCGACGAGTTCGGGTTCGCCAGCGTTCAGGATAAAGTCCACATGCACGACCTGCACGCAACGTTACTGCATCAATTGGGGCTGGATCACGAACAATTGACGTACCGCCACGCCGGTCGAGACTTTCGTCTGACCGACGTCTACGGCCGTGTGATCGACCCGATGCTCGGTTGAATCGAAACCCGTGCTGAGTTTCCATGCGCGGGCGCGCACTTAGCGCCCGACCAACTGGACGTTTTCGGCCCGTGGTCCCTTGGGGCCCTGTCCGACGTTATAAGTCACCTCCTGGCCTTCGCGGAGGTCATTGAATTCGACTCCTTCAACCGACGAACTGTGAAAGAACATGTCACTGTTGCTTCCGTCGCTGGAGATGAAACCGAAACCCTTGTCGGTCACGCGTTTAATCTTGCCTTTTTCCATTTCCGTATCCATTTTAAAAACGATGATGCCCCGATGCGTTGCGAGAAACGTTCGCGCAACTGCGTCGACACGTTGGTTGTTGCACCACAGATGCTTCTGTGATGATTGCTTCTTGATTCACGCTGGAACGCGAAGCGGTTGGTTTAAAGGAGTCTTACGATGGGGGTGCGTCATCGGGATCGACAACAGCTGCCACGTCTGGTGGAATGTCTGGTGAAGCGGATTTGCGTTCGTTTCGACGCTGTCGTTTCTCTTCCGCTTTGCGTTTTTTTTCCATCTCGCGCTGTCGTTTAGCGAAGGTGTTTTGATTTTTCGTGATCTGATCAGCTCCGGTTGAACAAGTAGTGGGATGCAAGTCCGCAGCGGGGCAGGCCGCTGCGGTACAGCGAGCGTCGTTTCAAACCGTCGTCGGGCGGACTTCCAGTTTGATGCGATCGATGACTCGAGAGACACCTTCGACCGACGAGACCGCTCGGATGATCTGCTTGCGTTCGACTTCGTTTTTGATGGTACCGTTAAGCGTGACTTCGCCGCTGCGCACGTCACCACTTACTTTTGGCGAAGTGGAACATTTTTTGGACAACCGGTTTTGAACATTCTTAAGGATCGTTTTGTCGGGGATTCGACTACCGAGGGCCATGCTTTACTCCTATTGAAAGCAGAAGACACAAATACCACCGGCATCGGATCACTGATGGCGCCGACTGAATGAACCGGGTATTGGATTGGTAATGCCAGGTTCGGTTGGAACGTTTCATCCGTCACGTTCCTCCCGTGGTCTGGGAAAAGGATCGGGGGCCGATGGCGTCGTCCCTGCCGATCTGGCGGGGCTGTTTTTATGATCCGACGCAGCGTTTCCGGTTGGCGATTGATCGCGAACAACACCGGATCTCGGGTGGCGAGGTTTAGGTCGCAATTGTCCGCTGCGAAACGCGGCCGCGATCGCCCGCGGCACCTCAGCCTCGGCATTGACCAGATGGGCTCGGTTTTCAGCGACCTTGGCCAACATCTGCTGAGCGCGAGCGACCGCTTCGGCCCGGCGGGCTTCGGCCCGCGCGCGGCCGAGACGGCTCTCCGCATCGGCTTGGTCACGTTGCAATCTGGCCCCAATATTTTCGCCGACATCGATGTCGGCGATGTCAATCGAGACGATCGCGAATGCCGTGTTGGAATCGAGCCCGCGGGCCATCGCTGCCTTTGAAATCTGCAGCGGCATTTCCAACACATCCATGTGCGACGCGGACGACCCGATCGCGCTGACGATCGCCTGACCGACGCGGGCGACGATCGTTTCTTCGGTCGCGCCACCGATCAGCTGATCCAAATTCGTACGGACCGTCACCCGCGCGCTGACGAGCAATTCCACGCCGTTCTTTGCAATCGCACTCAAAGACTTTCGGCCTTGGCCCAACTCTGGGCAATGAATGACTTTTGGGGTCACACTAGTCTGCACCGCCTGAAGCACATCTCGACCGGCCAGATCAATCGCCGCGGCGCGATCAAAATCCAGGTCGATCCCGGCCTGGTGCGCCACGATGATTGCCTGAACCACGTTCATGACATCGCCGCCGGCGAGCGCATGAATTTGCATGTCCGCAGTTCGAATACCGCCCTGACGATCGATCCGCAAGCCGGCTTGCCGACACATGATTTTCGCGGTGACCATCATCGGCAAATCTAACTTGAGCAAATACATCACGACCAAACTTTTCATCGTGATGTCCGCACCCGACATGTAAGCTTGGACCCAGTACGCTCCGCACTTGCTGAGCACCCAGAACAGTGCGATCGCGACCACACTCACGATCAGCGCAGCGGCGACCACAAGTTGCAATCGGGAGGGCATCCCAATACTGAAGACGGGTTCCAATAAGAACGCCAAATGTTTTCCGCGCAGCTAACGTCGCGCTTGTCGAGATTACAAATGCTCTCGACACAGCCTGTTCACATTCCGGCTCACCTCAATGGAGGCTCACCCAAGGACGTTCATCCAAGTGATGCTGACGCTCTTTAGATCATTGGCCGCACGGACGATCAGACGGTTGGTGGCGATCAGATGGGTGCGGGAGGGCTCGCGTCGTCTGCTTGTTCGACACGCGTCGCCGATCAACCGGCATCGCAATGGATCAACCGGCCGATCCTAACCTGGACCATCGTAGCGACGCCGTGGTTTCCCGCAATGGAGAAAACCTGCATTCGGTAAGAATCGACGGCGGCGGACGACTAGGCTTTGTCCCTAAATCCGTAGCGGAAGCCGCCAAGGCTTTCGACTCGCAGCAACCCACACGGGAAAAGCCGAAATTCTTGGCGAATTCCGCTACCACATACGACCCTTGCCGGGTTTAGGGACAAAGCCTAGGCCGCGATCGGCTGATCGGTCCCGCACAGGCTTTGATAGAAACGGTTTTGGCCGATCACTTCGGCGTGTGCTCCGCTGGCGGCGACCTGCCCCTGTTCGACGACGACCACTCGGTGGGCCATCGCCAACGTGCTGGCGCGGTGTGTGATCATCACGCCGGTGCGGCCGACCAGGAACTTTTCCAGAGCCTGGTGGATCAGCTGTTCGCTTTCCAAATCGATCTGGCTGGTCGCTTCATCCAGGATCAAGATGTCGGGGTCGCGAAGAAACGCACGGGCCAGCGCGATGCGTTGCATCTGGCCGCCGGACAACCGCATCCCACCGGTCCCCAGGATCGTCTTGTATCCGTCCGGTGTTTTCTTGCGGATGAAGTCATCGGCAAAGGCCAATTTGGCCGCCCGGACGACGTCGTGTAAATCCGCACCGGGGCTGCCATAGCGAATGTTGTTTTCGATCGTGTCGTCGAACAAAATCGTCCGCTGAGTGACCAGGGCGAGCCGCTTGCGCAGATCACGGGTTCGCATTTCATTGATCGGCACGTCATCCAACAGCACCCGCCCGGCCTGTGGATCATCGAATCGGCACAGCAGGCTGATCATCGTGCTTTTCCCACAGCCGTTGGGACCGACGATGGCGATGGTTTCGCCGTGCGGGATTTCCAGATCGATCCCCCGCAACACCTTCGGCCCCGATGGGTATTGATACTCCACGCCTTCGAATCGGATAGTCGAATGGGGCCGTTGGGGAGACCGTGGGACGGCCGGCTCCTCGACACGGACGGGCATGTCGACGATTTCCATCACACGGACCGCGGCGGCGATGCCGCGTTGCAACCCGCTCCAGACGTCGGCCAATTTCCGCGCCGGATCCGACGCACCGATCAAGAAGCTGAAGAACAAAAAGATCTGCCCCTGTTCCAGCGGTTCGGTCGTCATTTGCAAACCGAACAGATGCGTTTGCTTGTTCAACACCAGGTAGCCGCCAGCCAGGATGGCCAGCGAAACCGTGGTCATGCCCATCAATTCGGTCGTCCCACGTGCCAACGTGTTGTAGAACGCCATCTTCATCGTTTTCTGATAGTAGGCGAACGTGCCGCGTCGAAGTCGGGCGCGTTCAAAGGCCTGGGTGTTGGACGCTTTGACCAGTCGAATTCCGGCGAACGAATCGTTCAGCATCCCGTACAGCTGGCTCATCTCCTCCATCGCACGTTTGCTGGCGCGACGGATGGCCCGGCTGAGTTTTTGCATGATGAACGCCAAGATCGGCGAGACGATCAGCACCAAGAACAACAGACGGTGACACACGATCGCGGCTCCGATCAAACACGCCGCCATCTTCAGCGGTTCGCGGATCATGCGGCCGAGCAAGGTGGAAACACCCGCGGTGACCAGGGCGACATCGTTGGTCAAACGCGCCGTCAGATCGGCCGAACCGTTTTCACCGAACGCGTCCAGGTCCAATCGCAACGCCTTGCGAAAGAAGATCGCTCGCAAGTCGATCGCCGTCCGCCCGCTGACATATTGCACCCACATCATGTTGGCCGTCAGCGCGACCAGCTTCAACGCCGTGCCGATGACCAAGAAAGCCAAAATGGCCAACAACGTGCCGAAGGGTGTCGTCGGTGCATAGGCATCGATCCATGGTTTGGCTTGGCGGTACCAGTGGGCCTTGCCGGATTGACGCGTCTCCTGGGCACGGAGATCGTCAACGGACTCGCCCTGAAGGGTTCGACCTGCCGCGTCCCCGCCGGACTCGATCGCGGCGATCTGGGCTGTGAGCGTCTCGACCGCCTGATCGGCTTCTTGAATGTTGTCGTCGACATACTCCGAAAGCGTGTCGCCGGCAAAGACGACGTCGACGATCGGCAGCACCGCGCTGATGTTGGCACTCCACAGCAACGCGACCGCAAGTGAGGAGACGGCGATGGCTGCGATTGCCCAGTGACGGCGAAATGCCAGTCTTAATACTCGAACGAAAGGCGTGTTCACGGGGCCGTCCTTGGTCACCGTCGTGGGCGATGCTGTCAAATGGGTCGTGCGACGTTGGGGGACGTCGCTTGGGTGATTCGTCCGTTTGCGGGGAAACGTGGTCCGGTTTTAGCGAAAGGCGATTCCCATGGCCAGTCCGTTCTGGAAACCGTCGATCGTTAGCGCCGATTTGATGTAGCTACGCTCGATGCGAGCGTGGAACGATCAGGAAACCACCTCCCACTTGTTCCCGGGTTCTACCTGAGAACACACTGCACTGGAGGCTCCGCCTGGCGTTGACAGCCTTCATGTTGACAGCGAAGGTGTGGCGGAGCCACACGGACGGTGCGTTCCCAGGCGGAGCCCGGGAACGAGGGCGATGAGGGTAAGATTGATCGACGCGACGGTTCAGAAAATTCCGGCGCCGAACTCGGAGTCGTTTCCGCCGGCGGGCTTCTCTTCCTGTCGGTCCGGACTGCGTTGCTTGGACGGACCCGGTGATGCGTGCGGAGGGTCGATCATCGCGGTGTCCACGTCTTCGCCGGCGTCCGAAAAATCGTCGTCGTAGCGCGATCGATAGCCGGGTTGCTGGCAACGGCTCAGCTCGGCTTCGAATTCTTTGATCACCGCATCCTGGATCAGCTCGCGGCAATCGCTGTTGATCGGGTGTGCGACGTCGGCATACAGTTTTTGTGGCGAGTCGAGCGCGCCTTCGCTTTCAAACGACAACTTGTTCCCGCAATGATTGCAGTAACTGGCCCGCAAATGGTTCTTGTGATGACAGCGATTGCAATGACCGGTCAACTTTCGACTGGGCATCGCCACGAACGGTCCGTTGGCACCGTCGATGATCTTCAAATCGCGAACCACAAAACAGCCATCGATCGTGATCGAACAAAACGCCCGCAGTCGATCTTCCGACGACTCCATCAACTTGATTCGAATCTCCGTTATCTCCACGATCTGAACTCCCTCGCTATTGACTGCGTTCTAGCTCGGCTCGATTTCAATGGGTGTCGCAGCAGGAACCGTGCGCGCCACTCGTAGCAATACACCAGGTTGCAACTCGGTCTTTAAACGCTTCACGATGTCCTTGGCCTGTTCGGCATCCTTGGCAATTCCAAAACATGCCGAACCGCTACCGGTTAGTTGACACGGTTGGAGTCCGCATTGCCACAGTGATTCTAACAATTCGCTCAGCTGTGGCAGAATTTTCAATGCCGGTTCGGACAGACGGTTCATCATCGCTCGACCCATCGATTCGCGGTCTTCCCGATCCATTGCCTGCAAAAATGACGCCGAACCGACCGGATGCTGCGGGACATTCAACTGTGCGTAAACGCCCGCTGTGGAGAGGCTGACCGAAGGATAGGCCACGACAAAGTGTATCAATGGACAAATCTGAAGTGGCAACAATCGCTCACCACGACCGGTCGCCCGGGCGGCGACCGCCGACTCTGGGCCGCCACCGCCGAGGAAGAACGGAACGTCGCTGCCGATCGACGCCGCGATCTCGTGCAACACTCTGGAGCTGTTGTCAATTTGGTGAATCTGGGCGGCACAGCTAATCGCATGGGCCGCGTCGCTGCTGGCGCCGCCCATCCCCGCGCCGGCCGGAATCCGTTTGCCGAGCCGAACGCGAAAGCCTGTTTTGACGCCGAAGGTGGCCCGAAAGGCGTCGAGTGCGCGGACGACCAGGTTGGAACCATCGGTCGGAATCCGCAACAACTCGGGCACTCGACCATCGCTTGTGTCCAAGCCTAACTCGCCGGCAATCGATTCGACCGAAGGCAACCAGGATGCCGTCAATTCGATTCGCCCCTGCGGGATCGGTTCGATTTCCAGTTCGTCGCGCCAGTCGATGGCGACCATGACGGTGTCGATTTCGTGATACCCGTCGTCACGGCGCGCGGGGATCTCCAGAAACAGGTTCAGTTTGGCCGGAGGTGAAGTTCGGACGACGGTCATGGTGTGAGTGCTTCGAGGGCTGCGAAAAGGGGTCAGGAACCAAAAACCAAATGGCCCGCAGGGTGCTTCGCATTTTTGGTTCCTGACCCCTTTTCGCGAATTGCCAGTTGACCCCAATTTTTAGGATAGACGAAGCACTACGCCCGTTGGTTGGACCACAGCGACAGCAATTCGACCAAGTGTTCGGTGGCGGCCACCATTTCATCCAAGCAGGCGAATTCGCGAACACTGTGGATATTGTGTTGGCCACTGGACAGGTTCGGTGTGGGCAGCCCTTTTTCGGTCAGCACACTTCCGTCGGTACCGCCGCGAATGATCTCTTTGGTGCACTCTCGGCCTAAGTTTTGGAAGGCTTGTTCGGCCAACGTGATCGACTCGGGCAACTTGGCCAGGCCTTCACCCAAGTTGCGGTACTGTCGCCGCGTCGTGACCTGGACTTTCAACCCGGGCCATTTCGATTCAACGTCGCCGGCGATCTGACGCAGCAAGTCGGCATAGGTTTCCAAATCGGCGGCATCGAACGATCGCAGGATCAATTCGACGGAAGCTTCCCCGACGCCGCCGGAGATGGAATTGGCGTGAATGAATCCCTGGCGTCCGTCGGTGGTTTCGGGCGTGTCGCGATCACGTGGCAGGGCGGCGACGAAATCGGCGGCGCCCCGAACCGCGTTGACCATGCGATCTTTGGCGATCGACGGGTGAATGTTGTCACCGATGAACCGCACCGTGGCGGCATCGGCGGAAAACGTCTCCACATCCACCACTCCCGCTCCGCCGCCATCAACGGTGTAGGCCACGTCGGCGGCCAGCTTTTCCAAGTCGATCTTGTCGGTCCCGTGGCCGATCTCTTCATCGCAGGTCATCACGACCTTGACGGGGCCGTGTTTCAGGTCCGGGTTCTCGATCAACGTCTCGGCCAATTCCATGATGATCGCCACCCCGGCTTTGTCGTCGCCTCCCAGCAGGGATGTTCCGTCGGTGGTGATCAAGGTGGCACCGACAAGCCCGTTGAGCGCCGGACAGGCGGCGACGCGGATCACTTCGCCGTTGGCAAGTTCGATGTCGCCGCCGGGATAGTTTTCGATCACTTGCGGCCGAACGTCTTTTCCGGGTGCGTCGGGCGAGGTGTCGACGTGGGCGACAAGCGCGACAACGGGTACGTCGGCATCGCCGACGGTGGACGGAACCGTCCCGTAGACCAACGCATGCTCGTCTTGATAAACGTCATCTGCGGACATCGCGGAAAGCTCCGCGGCAAGCAGCTTGCCGAGTTCCCGTTGGCACTCGCTGCTGGGATAGGTCTCGCTGCCTGGATCGGCGGGGGTCCCGATGCGAACGTACCTGAGAAAACGATCCAACAATCGGGCGCGGTTGATTTCGAACATGTCTTGTTTTGTGTTAAGCTCGTGCGGCAAGTGTCGGAAAAAGCCCCCACCCCAACAACGATTTTCAAACCGAGATCAAGGTGTTTGATGAGCGAAGACGTCTCCCATCTGGTATTTGACTGCGAAAGTATCGCCGATGGGGCGTTGATCGCGAAAGTCCGCTACCCCGGCGAGTCCCTCGCCCCGCAGGAGGCCATCGCGCGTTATCAAGCGGAGCTGATGGAGGAAAAGGGCACGACGTTCATCCCCTACACGTTCCAGGTCCCCATCGCGGTGGTCGTGGCCAAGGTTTCCAAAGACTTTCGCTTGATCGACATCGTTTCACTGGACGAACCGAATTTTCGTTCCCACGTGATCACGGCCCACTTTTGGAAGGGTTGGGAGGTCTACAAACGCCCCCAGTGGGTCACGTTCAACGGCCGAACGTTTGATTTGCCGCTGATGGAATTGGCCGCCTACCGTTTCGGCATCTCGATCGCACCCTGGTTTAAGAACGACGGCTATCGGTCGCCGCGGAATCGATTCAGCGTCGATTCCCACCTGGACCTGCAAGATCTGTTGACCAATTTCAGCGCTTCGCGGTTCAACGGCGGGCTGAACCTTGCCACCAAGCTACTCGGCAAACCCGGCAAGATGTCCGTCACCGGCGACCAAGTGCAACAACAGTACGACGACGGCGACTTAAAAGGCATCAGCGACTATTGCCGCTGCGACGTCCTGGACACCTACTTCGTGTTCCTGCGGTCGATGGTGCTGAGCGGAAAGATGACGCTGGAAATGGAGGTCGAGATCACGGCCGAAAGCAAAGCCTGGATCCAGGCCAAAGCCGACGACTGCGAAGCCTACGCCACCTATCTGGAGCACTGGGAAGACTGGGCCGATCCCTGGGAAAGCGACGCGGCCGATGCGGAGGGATGAGGGGGGCGTCGAAGGAGGTTTGGCAGAATGATACGGGGCAGAATGATGGGGGCAAAACAATTGCCGGCTGGCCAGAGGACATGGTGCTGGGGAAGTGGGCTTACATTCGCGCTACAACCGGCCTGATCATCATTCTGCCCCGTATCATTCTGCCTTCACATCGTTTTGCCCCCATTGTTTTGCCCCGCACGATGCTGCCGTCCCATCCACACGCACCTAAATTTCACCCTTCAGATATCGCAATCGGTGGATCACCTGGCCTTTGGGGTCGATCGGCGTTAACACCGGCAGAAACTGGAACCTGTCCGGGTCGACCTCGTAACCATGGAAGTCGCGGAGGAAGACGATGGTGTTGAGCATCCGCAGCAGTTCCGGTTCGTTCGTCGCGCGCTCCAGCGACCGATACATGGACGGTTTCGTCTCGACATCACTGTGGACCGCCAAGTATTCAACGGCCCGCATCACGACCAGCGGTTCGACGTCCAACAGGAACTTCTCGATCGTTGATGTCAGTGGCTTGGCGGCTTCGCCGAGCGTGCTGCAGGCGACCAACGCCCAGTAACGGACCCAAGGATCCGCGTCATCGAGCGCCGCTTGGATTCCCGGCAGCGCCTCTTCGATCGGCAGCAGCGCCAGGTTCACCGTGTCGATGTACCGGGTGATTTGACCGCTGTGCGATTCGCCGAACACCGTCGGATTGTTGATCGCTTCATCGACCATCACGGCTTCGATCACAAAGCTCAGATCCGGCAGCGACTTGAGCCGATCGTCCAGTTGATCGCGCATCTGTTTCAGTTGCGTCGCGTATTCGGGGTCCGACGCCAAATTGTTGACCTCGTCCGGATCCGCATTCAAGTCATACAGCGCCTCGGGCGCTTTCGCTTCATAGAATTGTTTGGCCGCACCGCTTAGCTTTCCTTGTTGATAGAGTTCGCGCCACTGCTGATACGCCAGGCAAAGGTAGCGGTAGTTGTTTTGCAATCCGTCCGGATAGAACGGTTCGAAGTTGCGGATGTATTTAAAATCACCGATCCGCAGCGTCCGCACCAAGTCGTACTTTTCATCGAACCGATCGGCGTACCCGAATGCTTCATCGCGTCGATCGACCTTTTCCGGATCGGCATCGATCCCCAGAAACGGTTTCCCGTCGACGCCTTCGGGTTGTTCCAATCCGGCCAGACTAAGCACTGTCGGTCCGAAATCGACGAACTCGACAAACCCCTTGGTCCGCGAACCGAGCTCGCGTGCCGCCAGCGATTGGAATTGATCCGGAACTCGCACGACCAGCGGCACGTGCAATCCGGCCTCGTACGCGTAGCCTTTGGACCGTGGCAAGACCCCGCCGTGATCGCCGAAGTAGAACACGAACGTGTTTTCCAACTGGCCGTCTTCACGAAGTTGTTCGATCACGCCGCCGACCAGTTCGTCGATTTTCATCATTCGGTCGTGGTACCGCGCCCGGGTGTAACGAAACAGCGGGGTGTCTGGGAAATAGGCCTGCAGTTTGACACCGGCCGGATCGGTCTGCGTCGGCTCCTGCATTTGGTCTTGGCTGAAGTGCAACCGGCTTTCATGTGAATCGCCGAACGTCTGCACATGGAAAAACGGCATCGATTCCTCTGGACGGTTCCTCCAGCTCGCCTTTCGACTCGATTCGCTCCAGACGTCGGAGCCCTTGACCGCGTTGTAGTCCTCCTTGCTGTTGTTGGTCGTGTAGTAGCCGGCCGCCCGCAGGTAGGCCGGAAACATCTGCAGTCCCTCGGGCATCGGGACGGAGACGAATCGTCGATGGAACTGCGTGCCGATCCGCGGGGCGTAACAACCGGTAATCAATGTCGTGCGGGCGACCGAACAGACCGGCGCGTTGGAAAACGCGCGATCGAAGGTCACGCCGTGGGCCGCCATCGATTCGATGTTCGGCGCCGGAGCCCCGTCGGGGTCAAAGTGTCGCAGATAGTCCGCCGAATTATCCTCCGACATGATCCACACGATGTTCGGTCGGCTCGGCGGATCGGCGGCTGCAGCGGTCGCCGCCATCTGGGACAGCAAGACAAGGCCGGCTAAAAAACCGGCTGCGAAGCGAGCGGTCGTCAAAGCACAAACGGGGGGGATGAGGCGAGTCATCGGGGAGAATTCCGGTGCGGATGGATCAATGAAGGAGGCGTCAGAGCAGCTGATTCTAACCCGAACCGGCCCCGCGGCGCAGGTTTCTGGAAACAAGGCTTGCCGAAACAGGGGGTCAGCGGGCATAATCCGCGACCCGAAAAATGGCATGCAACCCCACAATCACACCTGTCTGAATTGATTTTCGATGGCTAAGAGCAAGAAAAAGGCCGAAACGGTCTTCCTGGTTTGCGAAGAAACCGGCGATTACAACTACACCCTGAAGCGTAAACCGGGCGGCGAAAAGCTGCGTCTGAAGAAGTACAGCCCGCGACTGCGCCGCCACACCTGGCACGGCGAAAAGAAAAAATAAGCAACGCCCCGCCATGGGCGAGGTCGTGCGGAATCATGTCTTGTTCCCGGGTTCCGCCTGGGAACGGAAATCGCCCGGGCTCCGCCTCCGGCTGCAGGTCGGTTTGTGGGGGGAGCCACCGAGGGTGTCTTCCATTCAGATGACGTTACCGCTCAACTTGCTTCGCACGACGGACGAGCGGACGGCCTCCGCATCGCTGACGATGCCCCGGATTTGAAACGCGTCACGCGCCCTCAACAGCAAGTGAGTCCAAGGATGAAACGGAAATGGCGGATCGTTCCCCATGATGCCGCCCGCGTCGACCAATTGATCCGTGGATCCGGTTTGCCCCCCGTCGTCGCTCAGCTTCTGGTCAGCCGAGGCGTTTATGATCGCAACGCCGCCGACGCCTTCTTGTCGACTAAGCTGACGGGATTGCGAGACCCTCAGGAATTGCCCGGCGTGCCCGAGGCGACCGAGTTGGTCGCGGCGGCCATCGCTGAAAAGACGCCGATCGTGGTTTATGGCGACTATGACTGTGACGGGATGACCGGGACAGCGATCCTGTACAACGGATTGAAGTTGCTCGGCGGAGACGTCGCCTACCACGTCCCCAACCGCTTGGAAGAAGGCTACGGATTGAACGCCGATGCGATTCGGCGGCTGGCCGATCGCGGCAAAAAAATGATCATTTCGGTCGACTGCGGAATCACCAGCGTCACCTGTGCCGAACTGTGCAAGGAGCTGGGCGTCCAGCTGATCATCACCGACCACCACACACTTGATGACAGTCTGCCGGATGCCGATGCGATCGTGCACCCGAGATTACCCGGGTCCGGTTATCCCTTCGGCGAACTCTGTGGCGCCGGCGTGGCATTCAAATTGGCTTGGTCGCTGTGTCAAACGATTTGCGGATCCAAGAAGGTCAGCGAGCCGCTGCGTCGCTACCTGATGCAATCGCTGTCCCTGGCAGCGATCGGAACCGTCGCGGACGTCGTCCCACTGGTCGATGAAAATCGCATTCTGGTCGCGCACGGATTGCGGATGCTCGGCAGCGAGCCGTTGCCGGGTCTGGCCGAACTGATGCGGATCACGAAACTCGACGAAGCGTCAACGCTGAATACCGAGAGCATCGCCTTCAATTTGGCGCCCCGGTTGAACGCCTCGGGACGCCTCGGCCAAGCCCAGTTGGGCGTCGAATTGTTGACGACCACCAATCCGGAACGCGCCACGGCGCTGGCCGAATACATCGACCAGCTCAACAAGAACCGTGACAGCTTGCAACGCAGCGTCACGCTGGCCGCTCAAAAACAAGTCAAAGAAAACTTCGACGCCGAGAACGATCCCGCATTGGTGCTCGCCGGTGTCGGTTGGCATCAAGGCGTGATCGGCGTGGTGGCCGGTCGGCTGAGCGACAAGTATGCCAAACCGGTCATCATCCTCTCCATGGACGCCTCGGGCAAAGCCGACGCGGTCGGTTCGGGGCGGGTCGGGGGCACGGCGATCGACTTGCACGCCGCGCTGTCGGAATGCTCGGATCGACTGGTCCGTTTCGGTGGACACCAAGCCGCCGCGGGGTTGACGATCGACGAGCGTCAGATCGACGGGTTCCGCGAGGATTTCTGCGAAGCGGTTTCCCAGCAGTGGTCGGACGGTGAGATCGAACCTGAAATTGTCATCGACGCCGAAGCCTCCTTCGCTCAATTGAACCTGAACACGATCAAACAGATCGAAACATTGGAGCCCTTCGGCGCGGGCAATCCGCGGCCGACGTTGCTTTGCCAAAACGTCACGCTGGCCGAACCGGCGCGACGAATGGGCAGCGGCGACCGGCATTTGACCGTCCGTTTGGATCAAGGCGGAAAAACCATCCGCGGCGTCGCCTTCGGTGCCGGCGACTGGTGCGACGAACTCAACGCCTGTGACGGACCGATTCAAGTCGCCTATCGCCCGGTGATCAACGAGTTTCGGGGCTATCGACGCGTCGAAATCCACGTCGTCGATTGGAAACCCCTCCACGTCGGCGCAGCGACCGGTTGATCCCCTGCATCAGCCTCTTCGCGTACGACGGCCCACCCTATCACCTATCCACCAGCCTGCGCCGCAATTCTCTCGCCGCGGCGGCCGGATCTTCGGCGTCGTTGATCGCCGCCGTGACGGCGATGCGGTGGAAACCGCACGCGGTCACCTGATCCAGATTCGTCCGATTGATTCCGCCGATCGCGAAGGCCGGGCGGGGTGTTTGTCGGGTTTCGGCGTGAACTTGGTCTAAGAATGCCGTCCCGGCGTGCGAACCAAATGACTTTGTCGAACTGGGAAACGTCGGCCCGCAACCGATGTAATCCGCCCCGTCACGGATCGTTTGATGCACTTGATCGATCGTGTGCGTCGACACGCCGACCAATCGCTCGCTGCCGAGCACGCGTCGCGCCATCGCCGCGGGCAATTCGTCTTGTCCGACGTGCACTCCATCGGCGCCGGCGGCCAACGCGATGTCCGCGCGATCGTTGACGATGAACAACGCGTTGCAATCCTTGGCAATCGACGCACCGCATTTGGCCCGTTCGAACAACTGACGATCGTGGGCCTGTTTGTCTCGCAATTGAAACACGTCGACACCGGCATGCGACAACGTTTGCAGCCTTTCGATGAACTCGGATTCGGACCGGCCGCAATCGATCAACAGGTACAACACGGCCTCGGCGAGTCGTCGTTTTCTGCTTCCGGTGATCGCGTCGAGTTCAATCTGACGATGATGCGTGTACGCCCGATAGCGCAACGATTCGATCTGGCGGGCGAATTCAACGTCGACCGTCTTTCCGTATTCTTCCAGAACCCGAAGTGATTGCTGCACCCGCTCGGCCGCGGCGGTGATCACGTCGGCGATTTCGGCCCGCGAGTACTCCGCCGTCGTTTCCAACGCGGTGCCGACATCACCCTCGGTATCACGGGCCGCAAGCAATTCGGCACGGTTCAATCGCGACAGTGCCGTGGCGAGTTCGTGCCGCAGTTCCTTTGCAACCGCCGCGGCTTGTGAATCGTCCAATCCGAAACGGACAAACTCCTCGATCGTTCGAATCCCCTC
The DNA here is from genome assembly GCF_008035925.1 of Stieleria maiorica. NCBI lineage: Bacteria > Pseudomonadati > Planctomycetota > Planctomycetia > Pirellulales > Pirellulaceae > Stieleria > Stieleria maiorica. Next base: position 47,974 of record NZ_CP036264.1, on the reverse strand, counting down.
GGCCGCCCGGTTGGCCGATGCGTCCAGAATTCGGTAGCTGGTCTGTCGAGAGTGGTCCAAGGACATGTTCCAAACGAAAACGCAATCGAAACGAGAAACCGGGCGGCGGTACACGACAGTTATCCCGCATTCCCGTCACGTTGTCGACCGTCATCGATCGGCTGATTAAATCAGCAGGCCGTCAGACTGCCGGCCAATACTGGGCAATCTTGCCTCGCAAGAAATCGGCGCTGCGGCGCAATTGGTCGATCCCCTCCACACCGTCTTCGATGCTGATCCAACTGTCGAACCCCTTGCCTGCCAACTCTCCGAAGATCGCGTCGTAGTCATTCAATCCCTTGCCGATCTCCCCGTGGCTGAGACGTTTGGCGTAGCCGACCGCCCCACCTTCTTCGCGGCGCAAGTCTTCCAAAGTCCCCTCGATCAAATAGCGATCACTGGCGTGCATCGTGACGACGCGATGGGAAACGCGTTTGAGCAATTCGATCGGATCGTCGCCGGCAAGGAACGCGTTGCTGGGATCGTAATTGACGCCGAAATTGGGATGATCGATCGCCGCGACCAGATCACAGAACACCTCCATCGCCTGGGCAAACTCGGGATATTCCCAGAAGTCGTCCTTGTAGTGATTCTCCAGTATCAAGGTCACCCCGTGCTGTTGTGCGAAGGGCAGACAGGCGCTGATGCTGTCTGCGGCAAGCCGAACGCCCTGGTCGCGAGTCAGTTCGGGCCGGCGCTGACCGCTGAGCACGCGACAGTAACTTCCGCCAAGTGTGTGGGTCATCTCGATCCAGCGCTTCTGTTTCGCGATCTCGGCGTCACGAAAGTCGGCGTCGGGGTGCGTGAAGTCGGGCGAGCAACAGAGCATCGGGATGGTCAGCCCCAAGTCCTCGACCTGGGTTCGCAGCAGGGGCCAATTGGCGGGATCGGCCAGTTCCAGAAACCCCGCGTAAAACTCCAAGCCATCGACGTCCAAGGTGGTTGCCAGTTGGAACCACTCGGCCAGCTTCATCGAGCCGTCTTTGCAGAGCGCCTGCATGTAGGCTTTCGGGAATGCGGCAAGTTTTGGCATCAACGACCTCAACTGGGTTTCAAAACAGATTTGACGACTTCGCCCTGGTGCATTTTTTCGAACGCCTCGTGCCACTGATCGATCGGCCAGACCCCACCGATGATCGGCTGGACGTTCAATTGACCGCTCGTAAGCAAAGCGAGAACGCGTTCCCAGATCGGCCAGTTGTGACTGAAACTGCCTTGCAGCGTGACGTTCTTTTGCACCAGGGGATCCAGATTGAAACCGAGCGGTTGCGGCCCCCAGCCGACCTTGCTGATCCAACCGGCCGGTCGGACGACATCGATCGCAATCTTCAACGTCGCACTGGCCCCGGCCGCATCGATGACACCATCGCATCCCAGACCGTCGCGTCGGCGGGCCCAGTCGCTCGCATCCCCGACGATGCTTTCACACCCATAATGCTCCTGGGCGATCTCCAGCCGTCGCCGATCCGATTCCAAACCGACCAAGGCGACTTCGGCACCGCACAGACGCGCCATCGCGGCACACAGGATGCCGATCGTTCCCGGCCCCAGCACGATCACGCGGTCGCCCGGTTCGATCCGCGCGTTGCGAACCACCGCGTTGTAGGCCACACAGCAAGGTTCGGTCAGACAGGCGTGTTCAAACGGCAACGCATCGGGAACGGCGTGCAGGATGCGCGCTGGAACGCGAACGTACTTCGTCATCGCCCCGTCGACGCCATATCCGAACCCTTTGCGGGACGGGTCCAGATTGTAGAGCCCGCGGCGTGTCATCGGGTTTTTCTGGTCGATGATCGCGGCCGTCTCACTGACGACCCGATCGCCTTCTTTCCAACCCTGGACCGCAGAACCGATTTCAGCGATGTGGCCGCCGAACTCGTGGCCCAAGACGACCGGATAATTGACCGGCCAGGAATGATTGGCGGTCCATTGGTGCAGATCGCTGCCGCAGACGCCGACGTTGGCCACTTCCAACAACACATCCTCCGGTCCGATCGACGGCCGATCGATCTCCCTCAATTCGACCGATTCCGGTTCGGGGGCAAAATTGACGACGGCGGCTGATTTCATGTTCGGGTCTTTTCTGAATCGGGAAAGCGATGACGCCGGAGTGTCGGGACCACAGGGATCCACCTTCTGGCGAAGGGAGCGACGGTTGGCGGGTCAGGCATCTGGGCTAGTTCACAGATTGTGCGTGGACCGCATCGCAGATCAACTTGAGCGATCCTTCCAAATCCCCGTCGGCGGTTTTGAAGGCGTCGGCGTCGATCGTCAGCGGGGCACCCAGCACGACCAGCGGTGCGCCGTACTTGGGACACTCGATCGCTTGTTCCAAGGAAAGTCCGCCGACCGCCTGCACAGGGATTTTAACCGCATTGACGACCTCGCGCAGCTGATCCAGCGGACTCGGCATCCGCAACCCACGCGCGGCGATCCCACGCCGTTCGTCGTAACCGATGTGGTGGATCACGAAATCACAGCCCAGGTCCTCCAGCCACTTCGCGCCGGCCACCATGTCCTCCGAGACCATGTTGTCCCCCATCACCTTGCAACCGAAATCCGCGCCCGCTTTGACGACGCAGCGGATGGTTTCTTCATGGGCGCGAGCCATCACGACGACGTGTGTGGCCCCCGCCTTGGCCATCATTTCGGCTTCCAGGTAGCCGCCGTCCATCGTCTTCAGGTCCGCCACGATCGGCGTCTCGGGAAAAGCCGACCGCAGGGCCCGCACGCCGTGCAGCCCTTCGGCCAAGATCAACGGTGTCCCGGCCTCCAACCAATCGACGCCGGCACGCATGGCGATCTCGGCCGTTTCGAGGGCTTCGTCGATGTTGGTCAAGTCGAGTGAGATTTGGACGAGGGGTCGCATGGAAAAAATGGGTGGGAGGTGGGAGTGAAACGGAGGGAGGGCCCGTAGGCTCGCGCCAAACGGCTGATCGTCGTTTTGAAATCAGCCGGTTCGCGCGAGCGTCCGGGCCTCGGCCTTACCTGAGCGGTATTCCGCCTACGGCAGTTCCATCACTTCGACTTTGCGAATGTGAACCTTGCTGCCCGGGTCGTGTTGTTGGAACGCGAAGTGTCCGGATTTGAAAGTCAAATCGAAATCCAAGTACTCGTACAACTCGTTTCCATCGACGGTGACCTTGATCCGCGTCATGTTGCGTCCCCGCCAGACATCGTCGCGAACCTCCAGGTCATAGGTGAACCAAGTCCCCGGCTTGACGTGTTGTTGGTAAACGTGACACATCCCATAGATCGATCCGGTGCGAATGGGGTCGGTGTGCGTGCTGTCGATTTGGGCTTCGTAGCCGTCGGTGAATCCCGGCTTGCGCGTGGTGCGGAAATAGAGCCCCGAATTTCCACCGTCGTTGATTTTGATTTCCGCGCGGTAGCGAAAATTCTTGTAGGGACCGGTCGTGTTGACCAGCATCGACGGCGGTCCGGAACCGGCGATCGCACCGTCTTCGACTTTCCAAACACTTTCCTCGTTGCCGACCTTTTCCCAGCCGTCGAGCGTTTCACCGTCGAACAAGGACACCCACTTGCCGTCCTCGGCCGAAGCGACCGATCCGGTCAAACAAAGCGACACGGCAACAACGCCACACATCAAACGACCCAAAATCATCATGGTGAGATCCCAAACACGTGAATGAATCAAGGAGGAACAGACGCCATCAACAGGCTGAATTCGTCAAACCGGTGGAATTCGGTGACCAGGCGGGAGCAACACTTTAGCCGCGCCCGGTCGCCATGGCTATCATGGAACGCAGTTTATCGTCAGCTTCTGACAGGATCGAAGCCGATCCCCTATTGAAACACCGAAACCAGAAATAGGATGCGAACTCTTTTTTTCATCGCGTTGAGCGTCACTCTTGTCAGCATCGCGTCTGCACAGGCGTCTGCACAGGCATCTGCGCAGGCATCTGCGCAGGCATCTGCGCCGCAGGAATCCGCACAACAGGTCGTCGATCGAACGACGTTGACCGGCAAAGTCATGTGTGGCTACCAGGGCTGGTTCAACTGTGACGGCGACGGCGCGAATCTGGGCTGGACCCACTGGGCGAAACGACGCGACCGCCCGTTCGGCCCCGGAAACGTGACCGTCGACCTGTGGCCCGATCTGACCGAGTACGCAGAACATGAACGTTTCGCCACCGGGTTCAAACATGCCGACGGTCGGACGGCCGAAGTGTTCAGCAGCACCAACCGCGACACGGTGCTGCGACACTTTCGATGGATGCAGCAATACGGAATCGACGGCGCGTTCGTGCAACGATTCGGCAACGGTCTGTCCAATCCCGTCTCGCTGCGGCACAAAAACAACGTGTTATCGCACGCGCGCGAGGGAGCCAACCGCGCCGGCCGCGCGTTTGCGGTGATGTATGACTTGTCGGGTCTCCGCGCGGGACAGGTTTCACGCATCCGCGATGACTGGGCCGGCTTGCAAACCGAATTGAAGATCGCCAAAGATCCGGCGTATCTGCATCATGAAGACCGCCCGGTCGTGGCAATCTGGGGGATCGGTTTCAGCGATGATCGCAAGTATTCGTTGGCCGAGTGCCTGGAACTTGTGCAATGGCTGAAATCCGAAGGCTGTACGGTGATGCTCGGCGTCCCATCCTACTGGCGCGACGGCACACGCGATGCCGTCGACGATCCGCTGCTGCACCGGATCCTGGAATCGTCGGACATCCTCAGCCCCTGGAGCGTCGGCCGTTACCGGACACCGGAACAGGCGACGCGCCACGCCGCAGACGTTTGGAGCGGCGACCGACAGTGGTGCGATGTGAGGCAAATCGATTTTCTGCCGGTCGTGTTCCCAGGATTCAGTTGGCACAACCTGACCGGCGAAAGGCTCGATTCTATCCCACGACTGAAGGGACAGTTTTTGTGGTCACAAATCGTTGGGGCCAAACGCGCGGGAAGCCAAATGATCTACGTCGCGATGTTTGACGAAGTCGACGAAGGCACGGCAATCTTCAAGTGCACCGATGACCCACCGGTCGGAGAGGACGTCCGCTTTTTGACCTATGAAGGCCTACCGAGCGACTACTATCTGAAGCTGGTCGGGCAAGGCGGAAAGCTGCTGCGCGAAGAAATTCCGCTGAGCGAAAAACTCCGCTAGTGCCGCGGAAAAGGGGTCCGGCACGAATGGACTCGTCGCCTCGTCCACTACCCGCAATGGACTCGCCTACTTGCCGCCTTTCTTGGAGACGTTGCGGACGGCAAAGGGGTTTTGTTGCGTGCGGCCGACTCGTTCTTCACCGTCCATCGTTTCTTTGCTGACGACGACCGATGCGATCGGCAATCCATACTTGTCCTCAAGGATGTATTGGATCGCAAACTCGTCCTGCTCCAGAATCTGAATGATCTGTTCGGGAACATTGCAGTCATCCAGGTCAAGCTTTTCGATGTTCTCGCGCATCGCCTGCTCGATTTTGACATTGCCCACCCGTCGTAGCTTTGCGGTCAGTTCGTCACTGACGGTGTACCAACCGTTGAGTGTTCCGCCGTAATCCATGGTGATCTTGGTGAGCGTGAAGTTTTCATCCAAGCGGTGCGGGAGATCTTTCTCGCTGTCCTTGATCATCCGTTTGATTTCGGCCTTGGTGATCTTGTCGTCCTTTTTGCTGTTCAGTGATTCCAAGTGGTCACAGCCCGACGAGGAGAGCAGGACGACGGCGAGAAACGTGACCGTGAATCTATGGTTGAATTGCATCGTTTGAACCTACCGGGTGAGATCATCTCTGTTGACGTAATGAATTGCATTTCCATCGTCTGAGACTACGGCGCATTTCATTTACGAACCCGAATCACCTGTCCCGGAGCCGGGAAACGGAACGTCCTCGGGGCATTGTCTCGCGCTGACCGTCAGAACTGTGACAAACGCACCTGGTCGGCAGCGAGACAAGCTTTCAAGACATCACTTTTTTGCTTCTTCGGCTTTCTGACATACGGTCCAGGTAGAGAACGTGTCCGTGACGACACGTTTCCGAAAACTCGATCGATCGCTGTGAAAGCGGAGTTTGATCGGACCTTTTCGGACGGCGGTTGGTTTCGCTTTTCGGAACCGGCGCTGCTTCTTTTCCGGGTTCCTTTTCACGTTGGAATGGCCCACTTAAGTCAACAGCGGATGTCTTCGATTTCGAAGGCTCCTCACATATGAGATTGAAAAATGAAAAAGTTCGCTAATAGCATCGTTGAGTTCTTGAAGGAAGAAGATGGCCCGACCGCAGTCGAGTACGCTGTGATGTTGGCCTTGATCGTCGTCGTTTGCTTGGCCGCTGTCGGCACGATCGGTACCGAATCGAACAAGAAGTTCGAAGAAGTGGGAGCCGCGATCGCCGCTAACTAAGCGGACGATATTCGCCCGAAGCGGTATCGCTTTTGTGGCACAGCCCGAACACGTCCCGGCGTCGATTCCTCGGCGCCGGGACGTTTTTTATTGCGCTCGATTTTTATTGCGCTCGATCGCGGACGCGCCTTCGGCTGATGTCGCGACCGCTGACGATTCGCTCCCTGCCTCATTCCAAGGCTCCGCCTTGGAACGCACTGCTGGTGTGGCTCCCGCCACACACGCCGACATGCAGCCAGAAGCGGAGCCGCTGGAAATCTCCGTTCCCAGGCGGAACCCGGGATCAGGGCACGTAAACCGCGCGACCTCGTGCCGGAGGGTCGAGCGCGGCGAGAACAGGGTTTCCGGCTTTCTGATCGGACCCGAACGATCCCGCCGCGGAGGGCCCTGCTCGGTGCAGTTGCTACATCCGGACCAACGTCACCCGCAACCGCCCCAGAATGCTTTGTCTAACTGGAGTTTTTTGACTCACCCGATTCCTGACATAGGTTTCCGTTGAGAGCAGATCACGACGATCTGCTGCCGAGGATTCGACCACGCGACGGTCACCAGAATCCCCGGACGGCCTGGCTCCCCAGAGAAAGGCAAACCGCACCGTAAGGGCGGGGCGCAAAGCTGCGGGTCCGTGGGCAAAGCGACTTGCTTTGTTTCAAGGATAGCCGAGCTGCCAAGGGAACGGTCGAGACCGTGACTGAGTCGCGGTCCCGATTGCCGAGGCAAGTCTTTTGGAGACGTGGCTGCTTCTTTTCCGGGATCCTATTCACGTTGAATCGGACCAGTAAGTCATCGTCGGAAGTCAACACAACAGGGCTTCCAACCGAGGAGTTTGGATAATGAAAAAGTTCGCTAATAGCATCGTTGAGTTCTTGAAGGAAGAAGATGGCCCCACCGCAGTTGAGTACGCTGTGATGTTGGCCTTGATCGTCGTCGTCTGCTTGGCTGCTGTCGGCACGATCGGTACCGAGTCGAACAAGAAGTTCGAAGAAGTCGGTGCTGCAATCGCTGCTAACTGATTTGGTTCTCGGCGGGCTTCTTGCTTTGAAGCGTCGCCGATGACCACCCGAGAGACTCTCGACGCATGGCCGGTGCCGGGCTTCATCGCATTCGCGCCGGTCACGTCGAGTCTCTTTTTTTGTGCCCCTGTCCCGATTGTGCACCTGTCCCGGGCGACCAGGGAACCCATCATGAACTATCCACTCCTTCCCGCTGATGCAGCCGAACACGTGTGGCAGCTTTCCTGCTGTTTCATCACGCTGTTGTTTGCAATGTTCAGCTGGATGCTGGGACCGCGCTGATCAATCATCGCGCGATCCACTCGCCGCTTGCCGCTCGTCGGCTCGCTCAAACCTCCTGCCACCGTTGAGGGCGTGCCGGCTTCCGCCGCGATTCCGCCACTCCTGGACTTCGACCACCAAAACACCTTTCTAAAGTATCGTCACGGGGAACTACACCATGGAAGCCATCATCCAGGGTCTGACCGAAAACTGGGCCGTCTGGTTTGTCACGGTCGTCTTGATCGTCGCCGCAGTCATCGATGGGGCCATCCTGAAGGTTCCCAATTGGCTGACCTTTCCCTTCATCGCCTGCGGTTGGATTCACTGCACCATCCAAGGCGGCATCGCCGGGCTGGGATGGAGTCTGCTGGGCACGTTCGTCGGAATGATGCTGTTGCTGGTGCTGCGAAATGTCGGCGGCATGGGCGGCGGCGACGTGAAACTGCTCGCCGGCGTCGGCGCCTGGTTGGGCACCGTGGTGACGCTTTACGCCTTCGCCGCCACCGCCATCGTCGGCGGGATCATGGCCCTGTTCATGATCTGGAAGAGCGGCAATTGGACAAAACACTACGCCATGGCGCTTCAAATTCTTGGGGAATGGAAGACGGTGAAGAAGCCGTCAGAGCTTTCCAAGATCGCTCGCGAGCGAAAACCGACCATGTATCTGTTGCCATACGGAATACCGATGGCGATCGGCTCAATTATCTATTTTGCCTACGCCGGAATGCTTATCTGAACGGAAGCTCAGACGTCTGTTTTTGGACACCTGAAATACCACCTGGTTTAGGTGAAAGACAACCCTCGGGACGAGCTATTTTTGGGAATTTATTCTAGTTAGCTCGTCCTCGGTGCTTAGGAAAAGCAAGCCTATTACACCAGCCATACGCCCGCCAATCGCACGGTTGCAGGCAGGTGCTGGTTGCAACCGAGTGAAGAGTGTGGGTCGACAGCCTCCTCCCAGCTCAGTCCTCCACACCCGAAACGTCAACACTGGTCTCGGACCAGCCAACGCTATGCGAAACAAATCACTTTTCTTGCTACTTGCCGGTATCTGCGGCACCGTTGCGGCCGTGGGCGTCGGACAGTGGATGCAGGCACAAAATGGCACTGCCACGGTGGACATGACCGAGATCTTGGTCACCACCGTCTCCATCAATTCGGAAGAACAAATCACGGCTGAAAAGCTGCGTCTGGAACAATGGCCGACCGACCGAATCCCCCAGGGAGCGTCGGCGGATCTGGGTCAGTTCGAGGGTCGATTCGCCAAGGTTCCGCTGTTCGCCGGGGAACCGATGTTGGATCTGAAGTTGATGGACGAAGTCGAAGACAAGGTGGTCCCGCGAGGGTATACCGTCGTCTCACTCCCGGCCGGCCGCGACGGAACGGTCAACTTGGTCAGCCCCGGCGACCGAGTTGACATCCGTGGCTTTTTCACCAAGGGCGAGATGTTCGCTCGTGACATGGCCTTGGACGTTTTGACCGGCATCAAGGTCTATGGAATCGACGGGATCACCAAGTTTGATCCCGACCAACCACGCACACGATCCGCCCGCGACATCCAGCTGCTGATCCGCAAGGCCGACGTCGAGGCGTTTGATTTCGCCAAGAAACTCGGAGAGATTTCGTTGTCGCTGGGAAGTCCGACGGCCGATGACGAAACCATTCCCGAAGGAGAGCCCAGCGAAGCGGCCCGCAACTTCCTGCGAGACCTGCAGGAGCGACGTGAAGAACAAGAACGGCTGCGAAAACTTGCCGAAGCGGAAAAACCCGCCGAGGTCGAGCAGACCGAAGCCGGTCCGAAGAAAGCCACGTTCCGCACGACAAAAATCATCAACGGACGAATGATTGTTTACGAATGGGTGGAAGGGGAACCGCTTCCGCGTGTCATCGGCGACACCGGATCGCTTGACCCGGCCAGCACCGACGACTCGGTTGAAACCGCCGTCGAGGAAAACAATCCGACGTCCGATGACTATCTCCGAGGAGCCGACAGCCCCTTCTTTCAGCCCGAAGGCGGAGAAGGATCTGAAGAGTGATCCCTCGATAGATAACCAGAGCAAATCAAGAACTCGTCGCCCAGCGGCGAGCGTGACCCGTCCCTTTTTTTACCCGACGTTACTCGCAACGAACTGAAGGATGCCGATGATGCAACTCATCGGCGCCGTGTTTCGGAGGATCCGAGACGATAGTTCTGCAAGGATGCACCTGCGATGCAAATGTTCCGAAATGCGGTTCGCCCATCCGCGCTCAAATTGATCGCCCTTCTCTCGGTGGCGTGTCTTGCGACTCATGCCGGCGCCCAAGAGGTCGACGACACTCAGCTGACGTCTGCCGCCTCGACGGCCGGCGCCGCCAACCACACGATCACCCGCTCGGTTGAGCGGATGCAAATGCTGGTCAAATCCAGCAGCATCCTGACACTGGAGGCGAAGATCCCGCGGTTCCAGGTTCACAACGAAGAAGTGCTCGGGGCCACACCGATTTCGCAGAACCAGTTGCAGGTGTTTGCCAAAACGCCCGGCACCACACAGATCAACTTGTGGGACACCGAGGACAAGCAGTACACCGTCGACATCACGGTGATCGCCGACGCCCGCGAGATCGAAGGCATTTTGTCGTCTCAGTTGCCGCTGGCGACCCTGAAGGTGATGCCGGTCAACGCCTCGGCAATCGTCTCGGGTTATGTCACCAGCGTCGACGATGTCGATCGGGCGATCGCGATCGTCGAGCAGTATTACCCGACCGTGGTCAACAACATTCGCGTCGTCGGTGTGCAGCAGGTCTTGCTGCACACCCGCATCATGGAAGTCTCGCGAACGAAGCTTCGCGAACTGGGCATCGACTGGGACTGGAGGGGCGACACCCGCAGCTTTACCAGCTATCCGGCCGGGATCGATACCAACACCGCGACGAACATTTTTCAGGGTGAAGAATTCAACGTGTTTGTTTCCGCACTTCGTCAACAAGACTTGGTGAAGTACTTGGCCGAACCGACGGTGATCGCCACGCACGGTCGACCGGCACGCTTCACCGTCGGCGGTCGGGTCCCCTACATCGTGCCCTCGGGCAACGGACAGGTGACGGTTTCCTATGAAGACTACGGCACCTCGGTCGACTTCCTGCCCTTCGTCGTCGGCCCCGGACGGATCCGCTTGGAAGTTCGCCCGGAAGTCTCCGAACCCGACGATTCGCGTTCGCTGGTCCTCTCCGGAACCAATGTCACGGCGTTCAGCCAACGCTATGTCGAAACGGCTGTGGAACTCCAGGCCGGCCAGACCTTTGCGATCGCCGGTCTGTTGCAAAGCCGCACCGAGGCGACCAGCCGTGCCACGCCCTTGTTGGGCGAGCTGCCGGTCATCGGTGCGTGGTTCCGTAGTGTCCGCGAACGACGCAACGACATCGAACTGTTGATCACGGTGACGCCCGAATTGGTCGATGCGATGGAACCGCACCAAGTGCCTCGTGGCGGTCCGGGTCTGCACAGCACGTCGCCCAACGATCACGACCTGTACATGAACGGTCACATCGAAGTACCGAACTTGTTGGGCGGCGATGGCTGCTCGATGAACAGCGGTCCGACCGTTTCCGGAAACGCGGCGATGATCCACAGCAACGTCATGCAGAACGGGGCCATGATGGCTCACGGCAGTCTGCTGTCCCCGGGCATGGGATTGCCGCCCGGTGCGACCCTGGACAAAGGTTCGGCCTTGCCGCCGGGAGCCATCCTCCCCGGCAACGAGCCGACGGTGGTCGGCGAAGGGGTCGTCATCAGCTCGCCCGAGGACAATTGAGTCCGATGGCTTGGGGCCGGGGGGCTTGGGGCCGGGGGGCTTCTGGCCTGGCGGCTTCCGGGCTGGGGGCAATCGGTTGTCGGTCACCCCGCCGACGACACCGCGGATCGGCGGCCACGTGGCCGCCGGATTGGGGAAAAGAATGAAGTTGAAATGAGCGACCGGATAGATCTGCAATGACAAACGTGCTACGAATCGCATTGGTCGACCCCAATGATGACACGCGTGATTCACTCAAGTCCATGCTTCTGGGCATGGACACCGTGTGGCTGGAAGCCGATTGTTCACGGTACGAGTTTTTCCCCGACGTGATCGAGCAGACCGCTCCGGACGTCGGCGTCATCTCGCTGGACAACGACAACGACAAAGCGATTCGGTTGGTCGAACGACTCGCCAGCGACGCGCCGGACACGGTGATCCTGGCGGCCAGTGAAAGCACCGACGGTCATTTAATTCTGCAAACGATTCGTGCCGGGGCGCGCGAGTTTCTCACGCTGCCGATGTCCCACGAAGACCTCGGCGCGGCGCTCAACCGTGTCAGCCAGCACAAGTTCGGAAGCAGCGAAGGCGGCGCACGGGGATGTGAAGTCGTCGCCATCGCCGGGGCGACCGGCGGCGTGGGAACGACCAGCGCGGCGGTCAATTTGGGCTGTATCTTCGCTGCCGACAACCGCAACAGCGTCGCCCTGCTGGACCTCGACTTGGCCCTCGGCGACGCCGACGTCTTTCTCGATGCGATCCCCGACTACACGCTCGCCGACGTCGTCCAGAACGTCTCGCGGCTGGACATCCAGTTGCTGAAACAGTCGTTGACCAAGCACACCAGCGGGTTGTACCTGTTGCCCCGTCCGGTCGAATTGCACGACACGGTGGGGATCACCGACGAGAGCATGCGGAAGGTCATCGGGCTGCTGAAAGCCTCGTTCACGCACCTGGTGATCGATCTGTCCAAGACCTACAGCGTGGTCGACATGGCCGCGATCGAAGCCGCATCGAAGGTGTTGCTGATCACCCAGCTGGACCTTCCCTGTCTGCGCAATGTGGTGCGTTTGATGATGAGCTTCGAGGAGGTCGAAGGGCTGCAAAGCAAGGTCGAAATCGTGGTCAATCGCGCCGGGCTGGAATCCGGACAGATCAGTCTGAAGAAGGCCAAGGAAACACTCGGCCGCGATATCTATGCGTTGTTGCCCAACGACTATCGCACGATGGTCGAAGTCCGCAACAACGGCGTGCCGCTGATCAACCAGGCCCCCAAGGCCGCCATCACGCAAGCGCTCCGCGACCTGGCCGCCAAACTCAGCGGCCAGGAACTCGCGGCCGAAACCGCCGAGGGCAGCAAATCGAACGAGAGCAAGTGGAAGATGTTCTGGCCCGGCGGAAAGTCTTAGAAGTCGATCGACGAATGGCCGTAGCGGAACTCGCCAAGAGTTTCGGCCCGCACCGCTCGCACAAATCCGTTCGTATCGCCGAAAGCCTTGGCGGCTTCCGCTACTTGGCCAACTCCAGGAATCGGCCTCCCCGAATCGCCTACGCCCCGGCCTGGTTTTCGACCCAGCGGATCAGCGTTCGGACCATGACACCGGTCGCGCCGGCGTCGCGATGGGGTTTGGGGCTGTCGGCGAACGCCGGTCCGGCGATGTCGATGTGAACCCAAGGCACATCGCCGACGAAGTTCTCCAAAAACTTGGCCGCGGTGATCGCGCCGCCCCAACGGCCTTCACCGATGTTCTTGATGTCCGCGACTTTGCTTTTGACCTTCTCGTCATACAGTTCGAACATCGGCAATTGCCAAACCGGCTCGCCCTCGGCATGCGCCGCGCCGGCGACCGCATCACACGCCGATTGATTGTTGGTCATCAATCCGGCGACTTCGTTACCCAGCGCCACCATGCAGGCTCCGGTCAGCGTCGCCAGATCGACCATCGCCGTCGGTTGCTGTTCGATGGCCACATCCAACGTGTCGGACAACACCACGCGGCCTTCGGCATCGGTGTTCAGAATCTCGATCGTCTTGCCGCTGCGGGTGACGATCACATCGCCGAGTTTATAACTGGAACCGCTGACCATGTTTTCGGCCAGCCCGCACAGTCCGATGACGTTTTTCTTGACGCCCAACTTGGCCAGCGCATGCATCGTGCCGATCACGGTCGCCGCGCCGCCCATGTCGCATTTCATGTCGACCATCCCGTCACTGGGTTTGATCGACAATCCGCCGCTGTCAAAGGTGACGCCCTTGCCGACGATCGCGATCGGCGGTTCGCCTTTCGCTCCGCCGTCGTGACGCAGGATCACCAAGCGGGGTGGTTGGTCACTGCCGCCGCCCACCGCCAGGATCGCTCGACAATTCTCCTCCGCCAATCGCGTTTCGTCCCAGACCTCACATCCCAGACCGACCTCGGCCGCCAACGCTTCGGCACGCTCGGCGAACGAAGCCGGATAGATGACCGAGGCGGGCTCGTTGACCAACCGCCGCGCCAGATTGACGCTGTCGCCGATCACGGTGCCCCGCTCGATCGCCGCCTTGGACGCCCCGGCGATCGCGATCGTCTGTGGCACATAGGTCGACGGTTTGGTGCGATAGATCGCCTGACCCTCCAGACCGTACAACGCGCCGGCAACGATGGCATCGTGATCGGCGGCGGCGAACGACTCCGGCAATGCGATCACCCACGTTTCGTGTGGTTTGGAAACCAAGGACCGGACCGCGGTGCTGGTCGACGTGAACGCGGCTTCACGATCCAGTTTTGATTTCTCACCCAAACCCATCAACAACACCAGCATCGGGCCGTCGCCGCCGGGTCCGGGGATCAGCATCGATTCACCCGACTCCGATGAGAGTTTTCCCTGGTCCGACAGTCGGCTGATCACACCCCCGGTGGCCTGGTCCAGCGCAGCCGCCGTCGCCGACAGCGGTGCATCGTCGCACAGGCCGACGATCAGAACGTCGCATTTTTCACCGATCGCGTTCTCGGTGACGACAAAACGCGGGCAAGGCAGTTGTGGCAAGACGGAATTCGGTTGAGACTGGGACGGGCTTTCCGACATAAGATGATGACACTGATTGAGACATTGTTGAAAGACGTCTGAAACACTTTTTAGTAGTTGTAGTTTATCGACGACCATGAAACACCGCAGCACCCGAGACGTCGTCCAGGATCTTCGCGCCGGCGGGAGATTGCTGGAGGTGAGCGACGCGGTCGATCCGAACCTGGAAATCGCAGAGATTCAGCGTCGCGTGTATGCAAACGGAGGCCCGGCGGTCCTGTTCACCCACCCCACCGGCTGTCGGTTTCCGATGGTTTCCAACCTGTTCGCCTCGCTGGACCAGGCCCGTTACCTGTTCCGCGACACGTTGGAATCGGTCCGCCGCCTGATCGAAGTCAAATTGGATCCCTCGGCCGTCCCCAAACGGCCCTTCCGCTATGCCGGCGTCCCGCTGACGGCCGCTCGCATGTTGCCCAAGTTCGTCCGCAGTGCCTCGGTCGCCGCAAATCGATGCACGCTGGCGGAATTGCCACAGTTGAAATGCTGGCCCCGCGACGGCGGCGGCTTTGTGACGCTGCCCCAGGTGTTGAGCGAAGACCCGACCGACCCGGGGAATCTGATGAAGATCAACCTGGGGATGTACCGCGTCCAGCTGTCCGGCAACGACTACACCGACCAGGAAGTCGGCTTGCACTACCAGATTCACCGAGGGATCGGAGTCCACCACCGTCAAGCGATCAAACAAGGCAAACCGCTGCGTGTCGCCGTCACCGTGGGCGGCAGCCCCGCGATGACGTTGGCCGCCGTGATGCCGCTGCCGGAGGGTTTGACCGAATTGACGTTTGCCGGCGCGCTTGCCGGTGGACGCATCGGATTGCTCCGCGGAAACCACGCGCCGGTGTACCGCGATGCCGACTTCGCCATCGTCGGAACGATCGATCCCGAGGCGACCAAGCGCGAAGGTCCCTTCGGGGACCATTTGGGGTATTACAGTTTGGAACACCCCTTTCCGGTCATGAAAGTCGATCACGTCTGGCATCGCCCCGGGGCGATCTGGCCGTTGACGGTGGTCGGTCGACCGCCGCAGGAAGACACGACCTTCGGCCAACTGATTCACGAATTAACCGACCCCATCATCCCCACCGTGATCCCGGGGGTCAAAGCGGTCCACGCGGTCGACGCCGCGGGCGTTCACCCCTTGCTGCTCGCGATCGGCAGCGAACGCTACATGCCGTACTTGAACGAATCCGCCCCGCAAGAATTGCTGACCCAGGCCAATGCGATTCTGGGCAACGGCCAACTGTCGCTCGCCAAGTATTTGATGATCACCGACGACCGTGCCGACCAGCTGGACATTCACGAAATCGACGCGTTCATCCAGTTCGTCTTGCAGCGCGTGGATTGGAAACGCGACCTGCATTTCCAAACGCAAACGACCATCGACACCTTGGATTACACGGGCACGGGATTCAACAAGGGTTCGAAAGTCGTCATCGCAGCGGTCGGTCCGGCCAAGCGAACGTTGCCCACCGAGCTGCCCGGTGATCTGCAATTGCCCGACGGATTCCACGCTCCACGCGTGGTGATGCCGGGCGTGTTGGCAATCGAGTGCCAAGCGTTCGAGAGCGCGACGGGAGGCTCCGACGTCGTGCGTTTTTGCGAACAGTATCGTCCCGAAGACTCGATCAACGCGTTTCCGTTGATCACCCTGGTGGACGACAGCGAATTTGCATCCCAATCGCTGAGCAATTGGTTGTGGACCACATTCACCCGCAGCAATCCGGCGACGGATCTGTCGGGCATCGGTGCCGAAACGATCGCCAAACACTTCGGATGCCGCGGCAGCGTCGTCATCGACGCCCGATTCAAACCCTGGCAGGCACCGCCGGTGATCGAGGATCCCGAGACGGTCGCCAAAGTCGACGCCCGTGCCGCCCGCGGCGGCCCCTTGGCAAAGTACCTGTAGGTCCCACGGATTGTGCCGATGAGTCGATTGAAAACCGTCTACGATTGTGACGCCCCGGTCGCGCTGGTGACCGGCAGCGGTGCCCCACGCGTCGGCCGCGAAATCGCAATGGAACTGGCCCGCAGCGGATGTCGCATCGCCTTGCATGCCAACACCAGTGTGGCCGAAGCGGAACAGGCGGCGAAACTGTTATCGCAACGGTACCGGTGCGAATCGATCGTCACGCAAGGTTCGCTGGAAAAGGATGACGTGCCGCAGCGTCTGGTCGACGAAACCGTCGCCGCGTTCGGCCGCTTGGACATCCTGGTCAATAGCGCCGCAATCTGGTCGCCGACACCGATCGAGCAAGTCACCGCCGCGGAGATGCGTCGATACTTTGACATCAACACCGTCGCCGTGTTTCTGGGCGCCCGCGCCGCCGCGGCGGTAATGGCCGACCAAGCCACCGGCGGATCGATCGTCAACCTGGGCGATTGGGCGACCGCGCGTCCCTACCTGGATCACGCCGCTTACTTCCCCAGCAAAGGTGCGATCGACGTGATGACCCGTTCGCTGGCCGTCGAGTTCGCCACACGCAACGCCGCGATTCGCGTCAATTGTGTCAAACCCGGCCCAGTGCTGTTGGCCGATGAAGTCCCCGACCGACAACGATTGAAACTTTGTACCAGCACCTTGACCGGCGGCATCGGGACCGCCGAGCATGTGGCCCATGCCGTCCGCTTTTTGTGCGAAAACACCTTTGTCAACGGCGTCTGTTTGCCGGTCGATGGCGGCCGATCGATCTACTCACCCGACGGGTTGCAGGTCGGTGAGAACACCGGTTAACAAAAAAACACCTGCCCGGAGGTGGTTCCGGACAGGTGTATCGCTGGCAAGACAATTCGGTTTCGCCGCCGTGCTACTCAAAGACGACTCCTTTCTTTACCTCCCTAAAAAGGTGCGTTTGAACCAAGCATTCTTTTTTCGGTCAAATGCTTTCAATTTGTCGATCACACTGGGGTTCGCGTCCTCCTGGACGTCAACACTCCGAGGTGGCTTCTTGATCGGCTCCGTCTCCGATGGTTCCACCGCGTCGTGATAAATCGCTCGGCGGATCGGTGGGACAATCGCGACCGGTGGCTGGCTGGCATCCAAGACAGGTGCCGGGACGGAGTTGCCGACAAGGGTCGAATGTCCGAAGTTCCATGGTGCAGCCGCCGCGGCACCGGCAACGCCGAGCACGAGGAGGGCGACAAGGGCTATCTGTTTCATGGAGTCTAAACTCCTTTTGATGAGAAGGTTTCCGAGACACCGAAACATTCCCGCCAGTTAGCCGAACGCAATCAGAAAGCGGCGCTGATGCCGGCCAATCCACCGAGATCAGCGTTCAGGACGACCCGTTATGTTGAATCCAGGCGACTTTGCAGGTTATCGAAGCTGGACGACCGGCCGACGCGGGAGGGGGCTGCAAAAAGGGGCCAGGCCCGGACGCTGGCGCGATCCGGCTGATCTCAAACCATGACCAGCCGTTTGGCGCGAGCCTACGGGCCCTAACGGGAGGAAACACCGCTTCACTGATGCGGTATTGGACGAAGGCCTACCCCGCGTTGGCGATCCGATCCTTACGCTTGGGGTCGCGCCAGTTTTGTCAGCAAGCGATCGAACGCGGCCGCGAAGGCTTTTTTGTCTTTCGCACCGTAGGGCGCCGCACCGCCGGTCGCCGCACCGGTCCCGCGCAGCTGGTCCAAAAAATCCCGCATCGACAGGCGAGAGGCGATATTGGATGGGTTGTATTCATCGCCGCGCGGGTCGATCACCGCGACCTGCTTGTCGACCAATTGGGCCGCCAAGGGGATATCTGCGGTGATCGCCAGATCCCCGACTTGGCTATGGACAACGATGTACTGGTCGGCGACGTTGGCCCCCTGGCGGACGACCACCGACCGCACGGTGACCGCCGACTTGGGAATCGACTGGGCCGTGTTGGCAACCAAGACGGTTTCGATCCCCAATCGATCGGCCGCGCGAAAAACGACCTCCTTCACCTCTCGCGGCGCTGCATCGGCATCCACCCAGATCACCATCCCACACGCTCCCACTGTGATGCCCACTGATTCATTTCACATCCATCTGTACGGTCCCCGACCAGACACGAACCTCTCCTCCGGCGGTCCGATGCCGCCGATCCCCACCAGTTTCGAAGCCGCCGGCGAGCGGCTGCAACGGTCACTGCCGATGGTGTTGCTCGAGCCCGACGGATCGTTCGCTTGGGCCGGCAAGCATCACCAGGTCGTCGGCATGATTTACGACGCCGCGATGGAGATCCAATATGTGGAATTGCGGGGCCATTGCGACGCGAAAAACTTGCGAAAACTGGTCGAAACGTTGGCGGGCACCGTCGAAATCGACCCTTTCGCGGTGATGGTGCTGCCAGAGCGGCAGTGGAAAAATTTTCAATCCTTTGCAAATTCACTCGTCGCTTCCGCCCCCTAGCACGTCACTGCTGCCGGTTTTTGAGTGACACAAGGACGGATTGGGGTCCAAAATCACGGAGAACGGGAACTTTTTCGCGAACTTCCCGTCAAAATCTCGTCTCTGGTCCACTGATTGGCACGCTTGATGCATTACCGTTTTTTCGTCAGATCGCGTTGATCCGACACAATCGGTTTAAAGTAATCAAATCCTTTTGATTCTCTAAACCAAGGAACCAGAACCGCTGATGCGAGTGTAAGCGTTGGCCCTGTTTTTAACGAGGGATTGAACATGATGACTGCTGTTTGCCACAACGATGTCTTGGAATCGGAATTGACTGCTCAAAATGAGACGACTAGCCAAGAAATCAACTTGTCAGACGACGAAATCATGCGTCGAGTGCGCGACATTCGTGCGACGTGGTCGCTTTCTGAGCGTGCGGCGCGGCGTGAAGAAGCCGACCGCCGATTTGAAAACCTGATCGAAACGATCTTCGCCGAGGCGGCTTGATTGGGTGCCGGAAAGAACCTCCGAACCCCTCCCGGCGGGACGGGTTCGGTGCGTGGTTTCGCGCCTGCGACGTCCCGTTCGCTATTCCAACGTGTCACCGCCGAGCGGCTGTTGGTCGATCGATTGTCCGACCAAGACGCCGTGATAACGACAGGCTTCTAAAAACGACTCGAGTAACACCAATGCGGCGACGGCATCGAGCTGTTTCTTTCTTTTCTGGCGACTCAATCGCCCCCCGGAAAGCCGTTCTTTGGCCGCTGCGGTACTGAAGCGTTCGTCGAACAAACGCACCGGCAATCCGGTTTGATCGTTCAACCAACGCGCAAATTCACGGCACTCCTTGCTCTTCTGACTTTCTCCGCCGTCACAGTGGATCGGCAATCCCACGACGAAGCCGGCTAATCGTTCTTGCCGCGCCAGATCGCGGAAATAGTCGGCGTCTTTGGCCTCACCGCGAACCTGATACACCTCCACGGGACTGGCCAAGATCCGATCTGGGTCGCAAACTGCGATTCCGATCCGTACCGTCCCATAATCGACGCCGGCCAACCGCCCCGATTCGGGGAAGGACGGCTGCGACCGCTGGGAATCCGCCTGGCTTAAATCGGGTCGATGTTCTGCAGTCATCGAATTTCGGGTTGCTGATGCGTTCCGAGTGTCGCCGTGTTCTCCGAACTCAGCGAGCGCGAACAAGCGAAGTTTTGCCCAGCGCCGACCTGGGAGAGGACGGCGACTGTCCAGCCCGATCGAATCCAACGCCGCGCTAGACCACCAGTGCGGCGTCCCAATCTCAAACCACGTTTTGAGCGGCCCTGCTGGCCAAGTGATTCTTAACCGCTTGGACGGGCAGCGGGATGCCTCGGATCACTCCATCGACAACCAATTTTTCGCCAACGACACCTTGGAAATCCGCCACAATCATTCGACCGCGACGCGCTTTGCTCAACCGGATCATCAAGATCAGCCGATCGCCGGGGACGACCACGTCGCGGAACCGGGCGCTATCCACACCACCAAAGCCGACCATTTCCGCACCGAGCAGATCGTGCTTTTGGGCAAAGAAACTTGACAGCTGCGCAACCGCTTCGAGCTGGATGACGCCCGGCATCACGGGCATTCCGGGCATGTGCCCGCGGACCCAAAATTCGTCGTGCCCGACGTCTTTGTACCCGGCGCAGGTGAGCGTCTCGACATCCTCGTAGAGGATCCCGGACAGATGCTCCATTTCATGTCGTTGCGGGTTGAGCTCGCGGATCGCGTCTAAATCGGCGACCAGCTCGCTGTCGCGGAGCAGAGAAAGATCAACAATAAAATCGGTTTTTGGCACAGCAATCGCCTCGGAGTTTCAGAGTCCCGAGCAATCTCAGGTCTTGATCTTCTTGCGTTTCGCCTTGCGAGCCTTGGCGTTTGCTGGACGACGGCCGTGGTTGGCCTTTTTCAATTTGTGGTGTGGCTTTGCCATCTTGTTTGTAAATACTGGAGTGAAAGGAAACGGGTTCGGGGATGATTTGAGTCCCGGAAAATAGCAGAACACCTGCTCTCGCGGTAGCCTGACCGTTGTCCTGGGCCCACGGTTCGGGGCACATTAATTTAGCAGTTCAACCGGCGTCCGGCACCGTCCGCTGGGCACCGAGATGTGCAAACCGGCGAGATTTCATCGTCCGATCGGTAGATCATAGTCGGAAATCGGCCGAGATCAGCGATAGATCGTGCTGGGGCGAGCCGACGTCGCCATCGGAGACGGATTCGCCGAGCCATAACTCAACTCATCCTGGGGCTGGGAAACCGAGTAGCGTCCGCTGTCGATCACCGATGGCGGTCCCAGTGGGCGGGTCGTCGACGCCTGCGGGGCGGGACTGGCGGCGGATTCGCGGCCAGACGATGCAGCCGAGGCGATTTGGCCGAGGGCCGTCTGCTCACGACGCCGTTGGTACCAGCTGGAGGATGTCTGCGACGGCGCCGCCGGTCCGGTCAGTGCCAGGCTGCGGGGGTCGGCAAGACGACCCGCCGAGGGTGCGGGGGCTGCCGCTGCGAGCGACCGTGATGGCTTGGTCCGGGTCGATACAAACGATTCGACCGGGCCGCTGCCCTGGGCCACCCATGCCAACCACTGGTCTTGCAGCTGCTTGAGCGACTCGTATCCGTAATGGGCTTGGACATTCGCCGTCCACGACGAACTCTCCATGTACCCCTCCAGAAATTCGATGAATTGTCGGGGCCCGGATTGTTCGATCAAGAACCGGCACACCGAATAGCCTTGCGCGTACATCGGCAGCATGTCACTGGGGTACTCGGTCAACAGGAACAACCGATTCATCGGAATGCCACGACGATTGCTCAAGTATTCGCGTAACTTCACTTCGTGCTTGTTGCGTTCGGCGGAATGCTCCACCGTCGTGCAGATCCCCTCATCTGCCCAGCGCGGCAAGGGACGCCCGAAGTGGGTGGCCATCACCGTGTGGGTGACTTCGTGTGGCAGAACGCTGTCCAGAATGCGCTCCCGCGACCCGATCACCCGCATTTGGAAATTGCCGACCGGCGAGCGGTTATAGGTCGTCGCTCCCTGGGCAGCCAGGTGCGGCCCGCAAACCACTTCGATGGGACAGGGGGTCGACCAAGGCGGCAACGGTTTGCCGAGCCAATAGACCGCCAATTCATCGCGGAATCTCTCCGCGTCCCGCGCCACCGATTCGGCCAGCTCTTGCGTCGGCGCGTGGACCAGAAAGTTCTGCGTGCGGGCGTTTTGGGCAACGACGTGTGGATCGGAACCGCCCCACACCAGCGCGACCAACACAGCCGACAAAACACTCCAACGTCGAACGGCTTCCATGCCGTGGCTCTCCGAATTGCGAGACTCCGGACCCTCATGCTTTCAAAACCGCGTCCGTTGCGGCCCTGACACGGGACTTCCGGGCAGTCTAGGGATCACCGCCGACCGCTGAAAGAGAAGTTTTTTCAACCCGCGCCGTCGGTGTCCAGCCTGCAAACGCTCCCCCGTCGCCTAGCGACTCGGGGGAATCGGCTAAAGCCTAAACACCAACACGCACCGCGATTACGCGCCGACTTTGGCCTTGGTGCGCGCCTCGCGGAGGCCGCGGCTGAGGATATCGCGGAGCATCGGCGAACAGTCTTCGTACTTGGTTTGATCCGGCGCGCCGTTGCTGAACTGATAGATCGCGTCGCGCGGTTTCACGCCCAGGGCGATCAACGAACTGCTGACGGTGCCGTAATCCTGGTTGCGAATCACCATGCTCGGTCGCCCCGGTCCGACCGGTGCTCGGGCAAACACGCGGCTGGCGACTGCCAAGAACTTGACGGGCGAATCGAGGGTCTGCAGTGTCAACAACCGTCGCGCCATCCGCACCCGTTCGTCATCAGGATCGTTCAGATTGTGGGCACCGATGATGTTCAATCCCGGTTCCATCTCGACGACTTGCTGATGCTGGTCCGAATGAATCGCATAGCCAGCTTTTGCATCGGCGATGATCAGGTTACAACCTTCATATTGCGTCTCGCCGAGTTCGGCGAGCGCTTTGTCCAACGCCCGAGCCGAACTCGTGCATCGAAGCAGGTCCATCGCAAGTGATCCGCGTGAGCGCTGGCCGAACAGCGGCATCGCCGTCGCCCGGTTGCAAACTCCCACAAACAACCCGTTTTGATTGACACCGAGCCAGGTCCCACCGGCTTTTTGATCCACACCGCACAACACGCGAGGCTTTCCCGACTGAATTGACGGCGTCAAACTCGGCCGGTCAAAATACTCTTCGCGATTCGCTGCAACCAGGATCGGACTCTCTGGGACCAATTGATACTGAACGGCCAATAAGCACATCTCGAAGCTTTCTTTTCAAAGATCAGTTGGGATTTGGATCACGGGTGCGACGCCGACGAAAACCAAGGCGGTTGCCGTCGAAATCCACGCCCGCCAATCTATCCACGTCGCCGACGAATCTGCACCCCCTGATGGGGTAGAAGAGGCGAAAAACAACCGCAAATTCCGCTTGCGGGCCCGCCAGTCACCCCGCCGGGCCAGTTTTTTGGGTCGTGGCCTGTTCAAAATGCCTATTTTCGGCTAGCTAGCATCCGCGGGAGAGCGCCACGACCACTAATTCTTGCGCTGCTTCTTCTTCTTTTTCTTCTTCTTTCCCGCCGCCGCTTTGCCGCCCAGGGCCCCGGACGGGCCGCCAAACGCCCCGTCCGCCTTGCCGCGGAACTTCCCGCCGGGTTTGCCGCCTTTTCGAAATCCGCCCGGACGGCCACCTGGATGAGCACCCGAATCTCGCTGACCCGGTCCGCGATCGGGACGAATCCGCAGCTGTTTCCCCGAGACCCAGGCGCGTTGTAGTGTCTGGTAAACGTCTTTGGGCATCCCCTCGGGCAAATCCACCGTGCTGAAGTGCGGATAGATCTTGATCGGCCCGATCATCTGGCTTTGGATGCCGGCTTCATTGGCGACCGCACCGACGATGTTGCGGGGTGCGACGCCGTCGTTGCGTCCGACTTCGATTCGATAGCGGACCATGCCCGGTTCGGGCGGCCCGAGCAACCGCGGCCGCTTGCCGAATTCCGCCCCGCCGCCGCGATCCTCGCGGCCACGACGCCCCTCACCACGGTCTCGGTCCTCGTCTCGGGCGCGTCTGGGACGATCTTTGACCAAAAATGTGCGTCCGTGTTGCCCGATCTCCGCCAGCGCTGCGGCGATCATCTCCATCGGTTTGCCGGTTTCCTGGGCATACTGTCCGATCAAATCCTTGAACAGCGTCAAATCCTTGTCGGCGATGGTCTGTGTGATCGACGCTTTGAAACGTTCGATCCGCATCGCGTTGATCGCATCGGCCGAGGGAACCTCAACCAGCTCGATCGATTTCTTGGTGGCCCGCTCGATCAGTTTTAATTTTCGCCGTTGGGCGGGTGTCAAAAAGATGATCGCTTCACCGCTACGTCCGGCACGGCCGGTTCGTCCGATCCGGTGGATGTACGATTCGGCGTCGTGCGGCAGATCAAAATTGAAAACGTGGCTGATCCGGGTGACATCCAATCCCCTGGCGGCCACGTCGGTCGCGACCAACACATCCAAACGTCCGGATTTGAGTTGGTCGATGGTTCGTTCACGTACCGTTTGAGGCATATCGCCGTTGAGTGCGGTGGCGGCAAACCCGTTGCGGATCAGCTGTTCGGCCAAGCGGACGGTGGTGTCCTTGGTTTTGGTGAAGACGATCACCCCGTCGGTCGCTTCGGCTTCCAAGAATCGCGTCAGCGCGCTGGCTTTTTCCTTGGGGGGAACGATCACCGCGCGTTGCCGAATCGATTCGGCCGTGACGTGCTTTTTTTCGATCGTCACCAGAGCGGGATCGACCAAATACCGGTCGGCGATCGAGCGGATCGGGCCGGGCATCGTGGCCGAGAACAGTGTGACCTGGCGTTTCTCCGGTGTCTGTTCGAGCACGAACTCGACGTCCTCCAGGAACCCCATGTTCAACATCTCGTCGGCCTCGTCCAAGACCAGACACCTCAGCTCGCTCAGATCAAGCGTCCCGCGCTTGATGTGATCGATCACGCGTCCGGGCGTCCCGACGACGACGTCGACGCCGCGGCGCAGCGCTCGAAACTGATGCTCGTAGTCCTGGCCGCCATAAATCGCCAGAACGCTGAAACCTTTCAAGTTCTCAGCATACTTCTCGAACGATTCGGCGACTTGAATTGCCAATTCCCGCGTCGGTGCCAGCACCAACGTCTGGACCGAGCGCTGCTTGGAATCGATCGTCGACAGAATCGGCAACGCAAAGGCCGCGGTCTTTCCCGATCCGGTCTGCGACTGGGCCAGCACGTCGCGGCCAGCCAACATGTGCGGAATCACTTGCTGTTGCACCGAAGTCGGCTCGGAATAGCCCGACTCGACGACCGCATCAAACACCTGTCGGCGCAATTCCAACGCCGCAAACCCGGTCGGTGCTTCTGCCTCGGGTTCGGCCACGTCGTCGCTCAAGCCCGCCTCAACCTCGGCGTCGTCGGAAACTGCACTCGGGGCCGATTCACTAACGGGGGCCGATTCACTAACGGGGGCCGGTTCACTAACGGGGGCCGGTTCACTAACGGGGGCCGGTTCACTAACGGGGGCCGACTCACTCAATTCAGGTTCATTCTCGACCGTTACCTGATGGTCTTCTATCGACAAATTCAATTCGTTCTCGGATCCCATGATCACTTCTAGGCGTCAAATTTTCGTGCTCTTTCAATAAACAGGAGACTATCCCAAGGCCTTCGAAAGCGGCAGGTCGTAAATTCTGAATTGGCGACAATGACCGCAGACTGCCTCTTAAGTGACAGATCGCACCACTAGTGACGGATCTCCATCGGCACCGGCGGGGTTTCGTTCGGTTAAATTCTCTCGCAATCCTCAGCCAACGGGGGATTCGCTTGCTTTCCCATCGGGCTTTCCCGACAACCCACCCACCACCACCGATGACGACCTCGTCCCCGAATCAACCGGACAGCGATCGCATGGTCGACGCCGATGACCAAAGCGAACCGATCGACATCGGCCCCTTGCGTCTGGTCGACGTGCCGGGATTCCTGGTCGGGCGCCGGGCGTCGATGGAACGGACGATCGCCTCCAAAGCGTCCCTGGCGTTGGGCGCGGCTCTGGTCGCCACCGCAGCACTGGCCCGGGAGTACGACGCGGTCAGTTTCCTGCATCAGCCGTTGGACCTGCTGGCCCCCTTTGCCGCGTCGGTGTTGGTTTCAGCGATTCTGTTTGTGGTCCTACGGAGCTTCCACGCGATCACCCGAATCGACAACCCCGCCGGCATCGTCGACGACTACCGCGTCTTCTTGTCCGGCTACTGGATGACCGCACCGCTGGCATGGTTGTACTCGATCCCGATCGAAACGATGACCGACGAAGTGGCGGCGTTGCGGTTTAACCTGACACTGCTGTCGATCGTTTCGATCTGGCGCGTGCTGCTGCTGGCGCGATTCGTCTCGGTGCGTTACCGCGTCTCTCTACTCGCCGCGTTGTCCTGGGTGCTGGCGCCTTGCATGGCGATCGCCGTGGTGGCATTGTTCCAACGAATCATGTCGATGGTCTCGATCATGGGCGGGTTGCGGCTGACCGAGACTCAGCAGATCCTGTTGGAATTCCGCTCCAACGTGTTCGGTCTGTCGTTCTATGGATTCATCCCCGCACTGCTGTTGGGTATCGGTCTTGCGATCGCGATCCGAAAAGGTACCGACCGCACCGCGGTACGCCGTTTCCGACCAAGCATCACGTCTCGATCGGCATGGGCGATTCCGATCGTTGCGTTCGCCGTGTTGGCCATCGCGGCGTGCTACTTTCAACCGGATCGCTACCGCGCAGCCGAAGTCGACCGGCTGCTGATCGACGGCCGACTCGACGATGCGATCGCGGTGATGCAACAACACGGCCGGCATCAGTTTCCAAGCGTCTGGGATCCGCCTCCGACGTTTCCCACACGCCGTCGCCCCGTTCCGCCGATGTCCGAATTGCTTTCGGCAATCCAACGGAATACCCCCGATCGCTGGGTGATCGATCGGTTGCTGGTTCAAGCCGATGAACTGTTGATGTGGGAATTCGGATGGACGCAAGGCGTCCGAGATGAATCCTACCTCGAATCAACCCTCTACATCACCGACTCGGACGCGCTGACCGAACTGCATGAACACTTTCAAACGCTCGCTGAGATGCCCGCGGGCGAGGAGGAACGCAACCGCCGCATCAGGCTGCTGAAAATCGTTAAAGAGTCGATCCCCAAAGCGGAAGCGTTCGAGAAGGATTTGCCGGTGTCGGAGGTCGCGGACTCGGAGGTGGAAGACTCCAACACGGAGCGGCAGCAAACCACCAGACAGATGGCAGAATGATTCGGGGCAGAATGATGACTTGGCGTGGGTTGCCGCGAAACGGCTGATGGCAAGGGTGTACGACGTCCTTTCTAGGTCGTCGCGCGGAGCCCCATGGGCGACGGCCCGGAAGGGCCATCGTACCCTGAGAAAACCGATCGCCCTGAGCTGGACGCTCGATTAGACGCCAACGCGTGCCCGGTTCCCTACGGCAGCGGGATCTCCATCCAGATCGGCTGTTCGGCTGGCAGGGGCACCGTGACGCGAACGTTCGTGACCGCCGGCCCGCCGGGGATGTCGATTTGTGTTCCGGGATACACCGCGCCGCTTTGAATCTCCAGCATGACCGCACGTGGCGATACGGACTCATCGTACGTTGCGTGGTCTGACGAGGGTATCGTCCAGACCTGACGGATGGGCAGCCCCTTGTACTGCCACTTGTCGGACACCGTCAACGGACAGTTGAACGTCCAAAAGTTGGTCACGTCAGTCGTCAATTCCAAGCGACGGTACCCATTGCTGCCGGAATCCGCGTGGTCCATCGGAAGCCGTGCTTCGGGAATCGGTTGCCACCCTGTCGTCTGTTGGTCCTGCGGGCGGATCGTCTGCAACGCGAACGATCGCGGCCCCTCGGGTTGCTGTGAATCTGAATCACGGTCATTAACATCCGGCAACAGCCGCAACGTTCGCCACTGGAAACGCGCATCGAACTGCGTGACGAATTGCACCGATTCCAGTGGAACACTGCCTTCGGCCTGGTGCGGAATCAGCCCCATCCGATTTGGAAAGTTTGAATCGAAGATCACTTCGACGACCACCCGTGCGCCTGATGGAAAGGCTGGATAGTGAGCGAACAGACGCATCGTTTCTCCGTCTTCGGAAATCCATTTTTCTGACCGTCCCGATCGCGGGACGTTTACTTGATCGGTTGTCTCCAAAGAATCGGTCACGACCAACGTCGGTCGGTCGGGTTTTGACGCATCGGGCCCGAATGCGACTTCAGGCAGATCGACCGAAGAGGAACCGGCCTGCATCGGACGGACGGAGATCGCATTGAGTACCTTACCGGGACGGAAGTTTTCGTCGTCCAATACCGCACGATAGGACGGATAAATGGCCAACAAGCCGTTCCAATCGCGGCCCTTGCTTAACAACCGCATGCCTTGGCGATGGCCCCAGGACGGCATGAAGGGACTGTCACCTGGTGCAACAAACTGCTTCGGCCGTTCGGATGGATACCCTTTGGGCACGATGGAAAGCATGTTCCCTTTTGCATCGTATTCCGGCGGCAGAGACAGTGAACCGAACTTTTTGCCGGGATGGTTCTCCATGTAACGAAGCTGTCGCAAAACAAGAGGTTTGTCCAGGTCGAACGCCTCCGCCGTCGGTCCCCCTTTCCCGTTACTGCTGCTACTGGACGTTTCAATCCAATCCGGCGGATGCGTCTTGATGATCGCTTCGGTGTCATCGACGAACACCTGCGTGACGAATTCCTGATCGGCCGATCGGGTGTATTGCAGATGAATGGTGTGGACGCCCGTCGGCAGATCAAACGATACAAAATCTTCTGGACCACCCATCGAATGGATCCCTTCGGTCGCCAGACGCAGTTCCATTTCCGCATCCGCCGGCAACGAGTATTTCCAGCCGTGAATGTTGTGCCAAATTCCGGGCAGACTGCGCAAACACAACTTCTGATCATCGATGACCTGCAAGTGCGTCGTCAACGCCCGCATCTGATCGACACTGTTCCGCAGTTCTGGAAGGTCTCTGATGGCAAAGACGGTCGGCAACCAAGCCGCGACCAGCAAGGTCAGTAACATTAAATCCAGCACACTGAATCGCAACCCGCGTCGTTGCGGCGACGGCGTGGGGAGATCCGCCGCCGATA
This sequence comes from Stieleria maiorica, assembly GCF_008035925.1. Classification (NCBI taxonomy): domain Bacteria; kingdom Pseudomonadati; phylum Planctomycetota; class Planctomycetia; order Pirellulales; family Pirellulaceae; genus Stieleria; species Stieleria maiorica. Next base: position 18,855 of record NZ_CP036264.1, on the reverse strand, counting down.
CTTGGTCACCCGTCATTTTTGAACCTCCGGCATCCGGTCGATCTTGCCCTGCGCCCATTGCTCAAACGCGTCTCGTCGATCGGATTCCACCAGATACGTCACGATTCCGGGGTAGAGTGTCGGATCACCTCCCTCGACCGGCTCACGGCCGCGCAGACGCAGCAGACAGATCGGCTCGTCCACCGAAAACGACTTCGACGGCGTCTCGGCCGTCACGACCGACTCCACGACCAGATCGTCCAACGAATCCAGCGGCAGATCGTCCGCCAAGGATGACGAACTGGATGACCCGCCTTGAATTCGACTGGAAATCCATCCGGTTTCGTTCTTGATCAGCGCGATCGTCAACACGGTTTCGACGGGATCCTGTTCTTTGCCACCCCAGCTGCTGTCACGCCCACCGGCGCTTCGTGGGGAATCGGCCGCGATGGCGCGGCGTCCCGTAATAAAGCTCGGCCCATATCCGGCCGGCAAATAAATCCGATACCTCCAAACGTGCGCAGCGGCGACTCCAGGTGGGATCTCGTCGGGTCCGACCGGAACGCGACTGATATAAACACGCTTCGGATCGGTCACTTCCAGCAAACCGACTTCCTCAATCAATCGCGCCCGCTGTCGACGCAGATCAAACAACTGCCGGTTGAAATGAATCGAACTCGCAATCCCGATCGCCGCACCAAGCACAATCAACCAGGTCACTGGACGACGTGAACGCGATCGGGATTGCAACGTGGTGTCTCCGTGAAGGGGCGAGGTGGGCGACAACATTGTAGTGGTTTATCGACTCCGGATTTGGCGTCGTGCTGGCATTGCAACCACCGCGATCCATGCCAGCGGGAAGCGTTCGCGAGCGGCACGTGCTTAAACCACACCACCGTCGGCCACTCGCTCACGCGTCGTGCTGGCAATGTGTTCAGCGACCTAACTCATAGAGCATCTTCATCGGATACAGACCCGAGGAATGGCCGTCGCTGAAAGCGATGTTATACGCGTACGATCCGACCGGCTTCATCGACGTAATCGTCAGCGGTCGAGCTTCCTCGGCCTTGAGCACCGGCAACGTCAGTGGCATCGACGGCTCTTCGTCAGCTTTCTCATCGGCCCGCTTTTTCTCGCGACAGGTCGCACACGGACAGGCCTGGCGCAACTCCCTGGCGGTCAAACGCGAGACTTGGCCGTCGGTCCACGTGATCACGATCGCGGACTCGCCATCGCGGGCGATCGATTCGGGGAGAATATCCAAGGTCACCGGTTCCCAGTTTGATTACCGACCGCGGTGTGTTTTCCCGGACGCCACCACGCATCAAGTTTCGTTTGCAACGTCCCGACCATCGGCTGATGCTCCGGTTCATCCGCCAAATCACGCTGCTCGTTCGGGTCGTCCACCAGATTGTAGAGCTGGCGAGAATCCCCGTAATCACCCCACACCTTCCCCTTTTGTCGGTGCGGCACGATCAACTTGTAGTCCCCGTCGCGAATCCAACGGTAGGCGATGTCGGCCGATGGATTGCCCAACACGCTCGCATCCCCGGGATAGATCTCTCCGAACACCGGCTCCGGGGACATCGAATCGGTTTGACCGGTCGCCAACGGCCAAAGGCTGCGACCGCGGATCGGCCGCGGAACGTCCATGCCACAGGCCTGCAAAACCGTCGGCACGATGTCGACGCTGCTGCACAGCAACGGATGGGTTGCCGATCGCGTTTGGCCGCTCAAGTGAAACAGGATCGGCGTGCGCAGCCCGTCGTCAAACGGCGACCGCTTGCTCCGCCGCGTGTAGTTGTAACCGAACCCGTCGGGCATCGGCTGGTTCGGATCCGGTCGAAAACCGTTGTCGACGACGAACACGAACAGCGTGTTGCGCCCCGCCGAGTGCTTTTCCGTCATCTCGATCAGTTCCCCGACGGTTTCATCCAACTGGCTGCATGCGGCATAGTAGGCCCGCTGATGTTCGGGAACCGAAGTGTCGTAAAGATCGAAGAAACGTTTCGGACTGTCATGCGGCAGGTGCGGCAAAAACGGCGCGTACCAGATGAAGAACGGATCGCCACTTTCGTCATCCAGAAAGTCTTTGATCGGCTGCATGGTTTCACGACCGATCGCCAACCCGGCGTCACCGTTGCCGTGTGCCACCCATTGCCCGTCGGCCAGTTGCTTGTTGCCGTGCCGCGCACCGGCGACCGGTTTGCCGGTCGTCATCCCGTCGGTGAATCCGGCGTTCTTCCAATGCCCCTCCCAGTACTTTCCGGTTTGCAAGCACCGGTATCCCTGCGACGCCAACATCCGCGGCAGCGTGTCGACCCTGCGAATCAACACCGCGGCGGCTTCCCGGGCCGCTTCGTACCGATCGCGGTCGTAGGTTTTCGTCAGCGTCGAAAAACCCGGCGGCGGGTGGTTGAAATGAACCCCGTGCTGGTGCGGATACAGTCCGGTCAACAGTGTCACCAACGACGGGCGACAGACACTCGAGGGGACATAGCCGTGGGTGAATCGGGCAGACCGCGCCGCCAACGCATCCAGGTGCGGCGTTTGCACGACTCGGTTGCCCATGAAGCCGAAATCAGAATACGTCTGGTCGTCCGAGATGATCATCACCACGTTGGGACGATCCTCGCCACGTGCGATCGTTGCCGACTGCCCAAGCAAACAGAGGACAACCAAAGCGTGTTTGAACCGTCCCATCACGCTTGGACAGGTTGACGTGCCTTCTGCAGCAATTCGATCCAAGCGCCGATGTAGTGACCGTTGTCATGGAAGGTTCGCCCGCTGACCAGATTGCCGTCGACCACGCAGGGCTCATTGACAAAGGTCCCGCCACAGACTTCCAGATCAAACTTGCACTTCGGCACCGTGGCCATCCGTCGGCCGCGAACACAATCGGCATAAGCGGGGATCTCCACACCGTGGCAAACGCTGGCGATCGGTTTGTTTTCCGCAAAGAAATGCTTGGTCACCCGCACCAGGTCTTCGTCGTAACGGATGTACTCCGGCGCCCGACCGCCGCTGAACAGGATTCCCGCGTAGTCCTCCGGATCGATGTCGGCAAACGCCACGTCCGCCTGCAGCGTGTAGCCTTCCCATTCCTTGGTGATCGTCCAACCCGGTTTCACTTCGTGCATCACCAGTTGATACAGCCGCTTCTCCGGGGCCGCGACCACCGGTTGGAACCCGGCTTCGATCAACCGGTAATACGGGTACATCGTGTCGAGGGTCTCGGTGGCATCACCGATGACGATCAAGACTTTGGGCTGGCTCATGGTGGGATCCGGTGGCGGGAGGGGAAAGGAGGGTTTTGGCGGAGTGATGGCGTGTTGGGTCAGTTGACATTGCGACGCTCGCCAGATTCACCTCGTTCCTAGGCTCCGCCTTGGAACGCGATGTCGAGGTGGCTCTGCCACACGTCGCCCGTACTCCGTGAGGCGGAGCCTCCAAGTTCAGTGTGTCCCCAGGCGGAACCTGGGAACAAGTGGATACGTCGCGATCAATCCTACACCAATTTGACTCGCCGGAAGTCGATCCCACTAGGAGTTGGCGACTTCTTCTCCCGATTCGACGTCCAACTCCGAGGCGTCGTCGATCATCGGGGCTTCGTCCGCCGGGGCAGCAAATCCGCCGGCTTCCATCACCTTTTGTTTGATCTCGTCGGCCACATCGGTGTTTTCGATCAGGAAATTCCGCGCCTTCTCTTTACCTTGTCCCAAGTAGGTGTCCCCGTACTTGAACCAGGCACCGCTTCGATTGACAACCTTGTGGGTCGTTCCCAGATCCAACAAGTCGCCTTCGTAACTGATGCCGTTGCTGTGCATCATGTCGAATTCTGCGACGCGGAACGGCGGTGCGACCTTGTTCTTGACGATCTTGGCTTTGACCCGTTGACCGACCTGCTCTTCGCCGTCCTTGAGCGCGCCGATGCGACGGACGTCGATCCGGCAGGAGCTGTAGAACTTCAACGCCCGGCCGCCCGGTGTCGTCTCGGGGCTGCCGAACATCACGCCGACCTTCTCGCGGATCTGGTTGATGAAGATCACCGCGCACTTGCTCTTGGCGATCGCACCGGTCAGCTTCCGCATCGCTTGACTCATCAACCGAGCTTGCAGACCGACGTGGCTGTCGCCGATCTCGCCTTCCAATTCTTTCTTGGGGACCAAGGCCGCGACCGAGTCGACGACGATCGTGTCGACCGCGTTGCTCTTGACCAACATCTCACAGATCTGCATCGCCTCTTCACCGCTGCCCGGTTGGCTGACCAGCAATGTGTCCAGCTCGACACCCAGCTTCTTGGCCCAACTGGGGTCGAACGCGTGCTCGGCGTCGATGATCGCGGCGATCCCACCGGTCTTCTGAGCTTCGGCGCACACGTGCAACGCCAACGTCGTCTTACCGCTCGATTCGGGGCCGAAGATCTCGATGATCCGGCCACGCGGAATCCCCTGGCCCCCCAGAGCCATGTCCAGCGACAAACTTCCCGTGGGGATGCCTTCGATTTCCAAGTGCGTCGACGCGCCCAGAGGCATGATCGATCCCTCGCCGAACGATTTTTCGATCTGCTGAAGGGTCGTCGCCAGACCCGGTTCGCGCTCCAAAACGGCTTTCAAGTTCGGATCGACCTTGGGACCTTTTGCAGCTGCTTTCTTCTTTGCCATGTTTGATTCCTTCTGATTCCAGAGTGGAAAAGTCCGACGAGTGGAAAAGGTCCACACGCCACTCCGCTCTACCGGACCCCCCGGAGCGGTCTGCGACGCCAACAGAAACTTAACCGCCGTCGACGCCCATCACAACCAAACGGAAGTGGAAAACCCGTCGGTGACATCTGATTTATCGCGACCGTACAGACACATCTGGTCACGCGGACACCTGCCGACGTTTCGCCCTCCCGTGGACGCACGGTTCGACACTCTGTTTGACGCACCGGACACCCCCGCACAGAACCTCAAACCCCTCCACTTTGCTAGCAAGGTCAGTGCCAGCCCGACGCGTCAGCGAGGGGCCACGTGAGGCCGTTTCTTCGCCGTCTACAGAAATCGGCTAAGACGATTTCGGGGTAAGAAAATGATTGAATGCACCACCCATTCGATTCAACTAATTTTCCTACCTCCAAAATCTTCCGACCTCTCCACCCCGCCACGACGTCCTGGCGAGCGAAGCAGGCATTCTACTGGGCCTCCTTGCCCCGTATGTTATCTCGGTAGCAACCACCCGACCGCTTGCCCCACTTTTGCACCCGTCGATTGTCCGAAGACGAACTGACTGTCGATTCGATCCTCGCCGCCGACGGCCGCATCGCCGCCCGGATGCCGAACTACGAGCCTCGGGAGCAACAACTGCAAATGGCCAACGCCGTCGCCAAGGCGCTGCGGACCGGTCAACATCTGGTCGCCGAGGCGGGGACGGGCACGGGGAAGAGCTTTGCCTACTTAGTTCCCGCCGTGTTGCACGCCACCGGCGAGCCGATCATCAAGACGTCGGAAGAAAAAACCCGCCGCCCCCGCGTCTTGATCTCCACCCACACGATCAGTCTGCAAGAACAGCTGATCGCCAAAGACGTCCCGCTGCTCAACAGTGTGATCCCGCGTGAGTTTTCCAGCGTGCTGGTCAAAGGACGCAGCAACTACCTGTCCAAGCGGCGACTGGAACGCACGCTGGGCAAGATGACCTCGCTGCTGGGGTCGGACATCCAGTACCAACAGCTGCGTCAGATCAAATCGTGGGCTGCCGATTCGACCGACGGCAGCCTGTCGTCGATGCCGCTGAAGCCGGACCGCGAGGTCTGGGAAGAGATCGTCAGCGACACCGGCAACTGCCTGCGAAAGAAGTGCGACCACTTCAAAGACTGTTTCTACTTCCGAGCCCGTCGCCGAGCCACCAACGCACAGCTGTTGATCGTCAATCATGCGTTGTTCTTCAGCGATCTGGCACTGCGCAACGAAGGCGTCGCGCTGCTGCCTGATTACGACGCGGTGATCTTGGACGAATGTCACACCGCCGAAGCCGTCGCCGGCGAACACCTCGGATTGCGGCTGACCAGTGGTCAATTCACGTTCCTATTCGATCGTCTTTACAACGACCGCAAACAGAAAGGCTTGCTGGTCGAGAAAGACCTTCGGGGGCTGCAAAAGGAAGTCGACCGATTGCGATTCGCCCACAGCACGTTCTTCGCCGACATGCTGGACTGGAAACGCGATCATGCGCCCAACAACGGACGTGTGGTCGCCGCCGACGTCGTCAGCAACTCGCTGTCCAAGCCGATGAAGGAGCTGGCGCTGAAATTGTTGACCCAAGCCGAGGGTCAAAAAGAGGAATCGGATCGGATGGAGTTCGAATCCTCGCACGACCGCTTGATGCTGCTAAGTTCATCGCTGGATCGCTGGTTGAAACAGGACGACGAGGACACGGTGTATTGGGTCGAAGCCACCCCGATGCGCAGCGGGATGGACCGGGTTCAACTCTCCTCGTCGCCGATCGATGTGGGGGCGGCACTGCGCGAGTGTCTGTTCCAAAGCAAGATGATTCGCAGCGTCGTGATGACCAGTGCGACGATCGCATCGGGCAACGACGACAAGTTCAAATTCTTTCGCTCCCGCGTGGGATTGACCGGCGGCATGTCCGTCCGCGTCGGCAGCCCCTTTGATTACCAGAAACAATCGCAGATCGTCGTGGTCCGCGACCTGCCCGATCCATCCAAAGAGCGTGACGCGTTCGAGCGTGCGTTGCCCGACCAGATCAAACGCTTTGTCGAACACTCCGGCGGTCGAGCGTTCGTGTTGTTCACCAGCTATGGTCTGCTCAAACAATGCGCCAGCCGGCTGAGCAGTTGGCTGGCATCGAAGAACCTGTCGCTGTACACCCAAGGCGGCGATCAAAGTCGCTCGCAGATGGTCGATGCGTTCAAGAAAAGCCCCGGTGTGTTGTTCGGCACCGACAGCTTTTGGCAGGGCGTCGATGTTCCCGGTGACGCGCTGACCAACGTGATCATCACCAAGCTGCCGTTCGCCGTCCCCGATCATCCCCTGTTGGAAGCCCGTCTGGACGCGATCCGCAAAGGCGGCGGCAACCCGTTCACGGATTACCAATTGCCAGAAGCCGCGATCAAATTCCGGCAGGGCGTGGGTCGATTGATCCGCACCCGATCCGACCGCGGCATGGTCGTCGTGCTCGATCCGCGCGTCTGCACCAAACGCTACGGCAAACTGTTTTTAGAATCGTTGCCCTACCAGCCGGTGCACTTTGTCTCCAAAGTGCCGCGGAAGCGTTAGCGGTCTACCGCAGCTTCGTATTCGGCTGGGCTGGACAGTCGCCGTCCTCTCCGAGGTCGGCGCGGGGCAATGCTTCGCTTGTTCGCGTGCGCCGGGGTCGGAGAACACGGCGACTCTCGGGACGCATCGTCCAAGACGCAAATTGCGTTGCACTAGGGTACTCGTGGGCCAAGCTGGGGGCCTATCCCACATTTTGAATCGCTACGCGACCGACTTGACCAGTTTGCTCAGACGGCTCTTGGATCGCGCGGCGGCGTTCTTGTGGATCAGCTTCTTCGCGGCGGCTTGATCGAGTCGCTTGCTGGCGACGCGGAATTCTGATTGAGCTTTGTCGCTGTCGCCCGCCGCGACGGCTTCACGAACGCGACGCAATTGCGTCCGCATGCGGCTGCGGAGGGTACGGTTGTGAAGACGTCGTTTGTCGTTCTGACGGAGCCGTTTCTTGGCACTCGCTGTGTTTGGCATTTCGTTACGTGGATGGTTGCCGGAAAATTGTGTTTTTTAAGGGCCGCGTAGTATGGCGATGCTTGCCCTGGATGTCCAGAGTCAACTTGGAAGTCGGTTTTGTCGCACCAACTTGGACGTCCAGGACTACGAAAAACCGGCCCGTTACGTTCAATTATCCCTATGAAACCAACCGTTTATCTGATCGGCGCCGGTCCGGGCGACCCGGAATTACTCACCCTCCGGGGGGCTCGCTGCCTGCGTGGGGCCGACGTCGTGCTCTATGACGGCTTGAGCAACGCCGAAATCCTGGCCCTGGCACCGGCCGCCGAGCACATTTGCGTGGGAAAACACGGGCAAAGCCGGATCTGGCGGCAGGACGAAATCATCCAGGAAATCCTCCGCCACGCGGCCCTGGGAAAGACCGTTGCCCGGCTCAAAGGCGGCGATCCGGCCGTCTTCGCCCGCACGTCCGAAGAAGTCGACGCGCTCAATCAAGCCGGGATCCCCTTCGAAATCGTCCCCGGAATCACCGCCGCACTGGCCGCCGGATCCTACGCGGGCATCCCGATCACCGATCGACGTCTGGCCTCGGCGGTCGCCCTGGTCACCGGACACGAGGAACCCGGCAAAAGCGAATCGGCATTGGATTGGGACGCACTGGCGAGATTTCCCGGCACGCTGGTCATTTACATGGGCGTGACCACCGCGAAAGTCTGGACCGACGCGTTGATCTCCGCCGGTAAAGATCCCTCGACCCCCACCGCCCTGATCCGCCGCTGCAGTCTGCCGGACCAAGCCACCATTCACTGCCGGTTGGACGAAGTCGCCGATCGCCTGACCCCGGCGAGCCAGTTTCGACCGCCGGTGATCGCGATCATCGGAGCCGTCACCACGCTGGCCGAATCGATGCGTTGGGTCCAACATCGGCCGCTGCACGGTCAAACCATCCTCGTCACCCGGCCGGCCGACCAGGCCGACACGCTGGCCGACGCGATCCGTGACCTGGGCGGCTACCCGCTGATCGCCCCGGCGATCGCCGTCAAACCGGTCGACGATTTTTCCGCGCTTGACCGATCGATCGAAAACCTGGACCGCACCGACCTGCTGATTTTCTGCAGTGCCAACGGGGTCCAGCACTACTTTCATCGGCTGCAAGACCTTCAACTCGACGCGCGACGACTTGCCGGGACCTCCATCGCCGCGATCGGCAAAAAGACAGCGTCAAAACTGCTCGAACATGGCATTCGCGCCGACATCCTGCCGGACGACTACCGCGCCACGTCGCTGGCGAATCAATTGCAATCCTCCGCAGCCGGCCAATCGATCACGATCATCCGCGCCAGCCGCGGAAGCGACGAACTGCCCGGCAAGCTGAAAGCGGCAGGTGCCCGGGTCGATGAAGTCATCGCGTACCAGAACGTGGATGTTGACACGCCCGACCCATCGATCGCCGCCGCCCTGGCCGATGCGACGATCGACTGGGTCACGGTCACCAGCACCGCGACGGCAAAGAACCTGTATCGTTTGTATGGCGATGGTCTCCAACAAGCCCGACTGGCCGCGATCTCCCCCGTCACCGCCGCCGCGCTAGAAGAGCTCGGATTGAAGGTCCACGCCGTCGCCGATCCCTACACGACCGAATCCCTCCTCAACGAGATTGTGAAACAGTCATGATTCCCAAACCGTACAAACGAATGCACACGGACTATCCCGAGTTGATGCAATCCTACGAGGCGTTCGGAAAGGCGGCCAAAGAGGCCGGTCCGCTTTCGCCACGCGAGGTCGCGCTGGTCAAGCTTGCGATCTCTTTGGGTGCCGGATTGGAAGGCGCCGCACACTCGCACTGCCGCAAAGCACTCGAAGCCGGATGCTCGCCCGATGACCTCCGCCACGTCGCCGTCGTCTCCGCCCCGACGATCGGTTTCCCCACCATGATGCGCGCCAAGAGTTGGGTCGAAGACGTGATCGAAAAGCAGGACGCTTCGTAGCGACGCTCGCCTCCATGCCTCGTTCCCAGGCTCCGCCTTGGAATGCACTGCCGGTGTGGCTCCTGCCATACGCGACCGGCGAGGCGGAGCCTCGGGACATTTCCGTTCCCAGGCGTAGCCCGGGAACGAGGCTAACACACTTCGCAGCTACGCTCACCAGAGCGTGGTCCATGCCTCGTTCCAAGGCTCTGCCTTGGAATGCACCGCCGGTGTGGCTCCTGCCACACGCGACCGGCGAGGCGAGGCGGAGCCTCGGGACATTTCCGTTCCCAGGCGGAGCCTGGGAACGAGGCTAACACACTTCGTAGCTACGCTCGCCAGAGCGTGGTCCACCGCCGTCTGGCGACGGCAGCTCCATCGCTCCGTTGACTCGTCACACGCCCCATGCCGCTCCCCGATCCCAAACTGCTCGGCGTCGTCCTTTGCGGCGGCGCCTCCAAACGCATGGGGCGGGACAAGGCGGCGTTGATGACGCACCGAGGACTGTCGTTTCTTGACCATGCCTGCCAGCGGCTACAATCGGTTTGCGGCACCGTCTGTGTTTCCTCGTCCGTCCGCCGCGACACCGAGCTTCGACACATCCTCGATCCGCCCAAATCCCACGGCCCGATTTCCGGCATCCACGCGTCGCTCACGTTCGCCCGCGATCATGGCTTTGACGCCTGTGTCTTCAGCCCCGTCGACACCCCCGCCCTGACATCCGACGACCTGAAAACCATGCTGGCTGTGTTCGCGGACCATCGCGATCGAGTCGTCTGCGCCGTCTCCGACCAAACGACCGATTCGATCGAACCGCTGATCGCGATTTATCCCGCCACGGTTTGCGACGTGGTGGATCAATCGATCCAAAATGGACAGTACAGCCCGCGACGACTGCTTCGATCGTTGTCGGTCGTCACGGTGCCACTTTCCTCAACTTCCTGTCACAACATCAACACGCCAGCTGACCTGAAGCCCCCGTCACCCGAATCATGAAACAACCCTTTCAATATTCCGACCCGGACGCGGCGATCACGGCGCTCGCCGAACGGCTTTCGGTCGCCGGCGAAACCGAGCGGGTCGCCAATCCGATCGGACGAATCCTGGCCGAACCGATCGTGGCGGACCGTGACAGCCCCGCCGCGGATGTCTCGGCGATGGATGGGTATGCGATCCGCATGTCCGACCTGCGATCCGATTCTGCCGTTCCGGTCAGCGGCATCAGCCAAGCCGGATCGCCGCCACCGGTGATGATCGATGGCCAGGTCGTCCGCATCTTCACCGGCGCGATCATTCCCGCCGGGTGCGAGGCCGTCGTCAAACGCGAAGACACCGAAGAGCTGGACTCATCGATTCGCTTCCTGCCGGCGGCGATCGAATCGACGGTCGAGGGAAGCCACATCCGCCGTCGCGGTGAAAACGCCCCGGTCGGCTCCGGCGTCATGGAGATCGGCACCGAAGTCACACCGGCCGTCGTCGCGGCGCTGGCAAACTTTGGTTGCACGAATCCGGTCTGTTTCCGCCGCGTGAAAGTCGCCGTGTTGACCACCGGTGACGAAGTCGTCGATCCGGCGACCGAAAAGTTGGAACCGTGGCAGCTGCGGAACAGCAATCGGTCCGCCGTCCAGGCCATGCTTGATCTGGTGTCGCTGGCTGACGTGGAAATCGTCGACCATGTCCGCGACGACCGCGATTCGATGCAGCGTTCGCTCTGCTCGGCGATCACCGATTGTGATGTCGTTGTGCTGACCGGCGGCGTTTCGATGGGCGACTATGACTATGTGCCCGAAACCATCGAGCAGCTCGGCGCGGATATCGTCTTCCATGGGCTGCCGATTCGCCCCGGCAAACCGATTTTGGGAGCCGCGACCAAAGACGGAAAACTTGTCGTCGGCCTGCCGGGCAATCCCGTCAGCGCGACGATCAACTGCCATCGTTTCGTGCTGCCCCTGCTGCGTCGCATCGCCGGCAAACACGCTTGGAGGGACACACCGTCGCTGGTGACGCTCACCCAACCGCCGCAAAAAGCGATTCCGCTGCACACGATGTTGCTGGCCCAGGCGACCGCTACCGGCTCCGCCGAACTGGTCCCCGCCAAGGGATCCGGTGACCTGGTCGCACTCGGTCGCAGCGACGGTTACGTCGCCGTCCCACCGATGACCACCACCACCGGCCCCTGGCCGATGTTTCGTTGGTGACCGAAGGATCGCTTCCTGTATGTCGCTTTCCTGTACGACGCTTTCCTGTACGACGGCCCTTCCGGGCGGTCGTCCGCTGAACGCTCCGCGACGACCTGAAAAGGACCTTGTATAAAAATCCACGGGCGACAGCCCGCCGACGACGGCCCGAAAGGGCCATCGTACCTCGAAAAGCCGACTGACCGGCGAAATGCTCACCGCCAACCTTACCCGCGACGCAATTCCATCACCCGGATCGGATGTTCCGGGTCGTCTTTCATCTCGATCTTGTGCTCGGTGTAGCTCCAAGGCCGCTTCCCGATCCACTCTCGGAATTCGTTGGCAATGATCCGATACGGGTCGCTCAGCAAGACCACGCCACCGGGGGCCAAATGATCCATCAAGCACTGTTCCAACTCCGGCCACAATTGCCGCAGGTAGGTGACGTCGCTGCCCAGGATGATCGGAAAGGTCTGGTCCAGTCGATCGATCCCGAACCGCAAGCGACGGATCTCACAGCGATCGGCGATCGCGTGGCTGCTCATCCGCACCAGATGCAGGGGGTCTTCCACTCCGTCGGTCAGAATCACTCGCGCTCCTCGCAGGGCGGCCGAGATGCCGGCGTGCCCGGTGCCACAGCCGAGTTCCAAGACCGATTGACCGTCAAGTTGTTGAGTCTCTAAAAACTGGTCCAACCCCGAAGCCGCCCGCCAAGTGGCTGCCCAAAACGGGTCGATGACCCCGGTTTCCCCGTTGTCCTGCCGTTTGCAAGCATCAATCAGCATCGCATCGGGATCCGCCGCGACCGCCAGCGGCCAGGTATGACCGGCGATCGGAGTTTGCTCCCAGCGCCAATCCAGCACCGCGTCGGCTTTGGCGATCAATGCCGGCGGAATTTCGCCGTGGATGTCTGTGGCCGCTGTGTTTTCGGTGGCGGTCGGTGTGGCGTCGTCGTGTGTCATGTCGGCAATGTAACATGCCATCGAATTGTTGCGCCCCATCCGCAAACTTTTCCCTCCCTACTACACTTCGTTTCGTCCCCGCCCGCCTTCCAATCCCAGCGAGAGCCGTTTGTCCGATTCTGCCCCGCCCGATTCTCGCCCCTCCGATTCCCCCCCGGAATCGTCTCCGCCCGAACCGTCCGGCCCGAACCCCTCGCGGCTGGGTCCGGCCGTTTGGATCACCGCTGCCTGCTTCATCGGCCTGTGTGCCAGCTACGCCTGGGCGAGCGTCGCTTCGTCTTCCGTCGCCGCGAACTTGACGCTGGCGGTGTTCCAAATCTCGATGATCTCGATCGTGATTTGGCAAGCCTGTGAACCGTTCGCCGACGCCGCCCAATACTTGGGTGAACAGTGGCGGATCCCCAGCAGCGTACGCGGCGCCACGCTCGATGCGATTGCCAGTTCGCTGCCGGAATTGTTCACCGGGTTGTTCTTCATTCTCTATGCCATGAGCACGTCGGTGTTGGAACCGGGGAACCGATCCGACCTGCACGCCGGCGAAGGCTTCGGGGCAACGATCGCGACCTGTGCCGGGTCGGCGGTCTACAACATGATCTTGATCCCCGCGTTTTGCGGCATCGCGATCGCACTGACGCGGCATCGAAAACCGGTCATCGAGATCCATCGCACCGTGATCACCCGCGACGGGTTTTGGTTTCTTGTTTGTGAAGTCGTCTTGGTCGCGTTTCTATTCAGTAAACAACTTTCCTGGCACCTGGCCGCGATCCTACTGGGGCTGTATCTGGTCTACCTGGTCTGGCTGTGGGTCGATGCCCGCAAGTACCGCTTGGCACGCACGGTGGCAGTCCAGACGCTGCAATCGATCGACCAACCCGGTGAACAACAGATCCATGAAGCCTTGACCAACGGCGGGATCAACGCGACGCCCAGTCTGATCGACTACGTCGACCGTGAACTGCGAAGCAACGGCAATGGGGAAGAGGAAGAAGGGGATGACGAAGTCGACTCGGCGGGCATGCTGTTCGGCCGGATTCAGATCCCGCTGCGACCGTCGATCTCGTACAGCTTGCTGGTCGGTTCGACCGCGATCACCGCCATCGCTTGCTACTGGTTGGTCGAAGTCACCGTTTCGATCGCCAGCACGCTGGATGTTCCCGTGTTTTTCGTCGCCGTGATCGTTGCCGCGGCGGCCAGCAGTGTCCCCGACACGCTGCTGTCGATCGGGGCAGCCAAACGGGGCGATGACGACGGTGCGGTCAGCAACGCGTTCGGATCCAACATCTTTGACATCTGCATCTGTCTGTCGGTTCCGCTGGTCGCCGGCATCGCACTCAACGGCGGCCAGCCGATCGATCTGTTGGTCGATGGAAAGCCGATGCCGGGGTTGTTCGGACTGCAGGTGCTGTTGCTAACGTTGACCGCGATCACCCTGGGAATTCTCTCGCACCGGCTGCAGTTGACGATGCGAAAATCGCTGCTGCTGGTCGCCATGTACCTGGTGTTCATCGCCTACGCCGTGTTGGGATCGATGGGCTTTTAGGACATGATCCCTGCCCGCTGCGTCAGCAAGGGGCCGAGCCTGGGGCTACGCAAAATCGTTCGATCCGTTCGTAGGATTCTAACGCTTTCGATTCCGCCAAACCCTCTTGGGATCAGCCGTTTGGCGCCAGCCTACGGGCCTCCAACGATGCCGGGGCCTCCAACGATGCTGGGGCCCGAAAGACACTGGGACCCGAACGCTCGCCCGAATCGGCTGATATCACTGGTGGTTTGTCGCCCGCTGGCTGTGTCAGCGGCGATCGATCACTTGGTCAGCACGGCGAAGCGGATGTCGCTGACCTTGGCGTCGGGCAGTTGCTTGGTGATGTGTTTGATGATCGAACGTTTTTGAAACGTCAATTCCTGGATCGTCACCGAGTCTTTGGCAAACACCTTCAACACACCCCGGTTGAGTTTCCCGACGGTGACTTCCGCCGCCAGTTCCTTGCCGACCGCCGCGGCGATCGCTTCGTGGAATTGGTCCGTTGCGGCGATCTGGGCGTACCCGCGCCGCGAGATCAACTGACTGACCAGTGAGCCGATCGATTGCACGCGGGGCTTGGGCGGATCCGACGGTCGGTTCATCGGCGGTGTTTCAACAGTGGCAGCGGCTAAACAGTGGCTTCAGCTTTTTCGCTGATCATCGTTTCCAGCTTGCGGATGTCGGCGGCAAAGCGGCGGATCCCCTCGGCCGTTTTCTCGGTCGCCATCGCATCTTCGTTCAGCTGGAACCGGAACGTGTTCTCATCCATCGACACCTTCTCGACGTCACTCTGCTTGGCCGCCGCTTCGTCCAATTTCTTTTCGATCGGATCGGTCGACGATTGCAATTCCGCCAGCAGATTGGGGCTGATCGTCAACAAGTCACTGCCGGCCAATTCGATGATCTGGCCGACGTTGCGGAAGCTGGCCCCCATGACTTCCGTCTTGTAACCAAACTTCTTGTAGTACTGGTAGATCTGGCGGACCGATTGGACGCCGGGATCGTCCGCACCGCTGTATTCCTGGCCGGTCGACTTCTTGTACCAGTCATAGATCCGGCCGACGAAGGGCGAGATCAATTGCACCTTGGCTTCGGCACAGGCGATCGCTTGGGGCAGCGAAAACAGCAGCGTCAAATTGCAGTGAATGCCTTCCTTTTCCAGCACTTCGGCCGCCCGGATGCCTTCCCACGTCGACGCGATTTTGATCAGCACTCGATCCCGGTCGATGCCTTCGGCGGCGTACAGGTCGATCAGCCGCTGGGCCAGTTCGATGGTGCCTTGGGTGTCAAACGACAAACGGGCGTCCACTTCGGTCGACACCCGCCCGGGAACGATTTTCAAAATTTCTTTGCCGAACAGGATCAGCACACGATTGAGGATGCTGTCGATGCGTTCCTGTCCGGACAGTGTTCCGCCGGCGTGTTCATCGATCGCCTGTTCGATCAGGTGGGCGTATTGCGGCTGGCCGGATGCGGCCAAGATCAACGAGGGGTTGGTCGTGGCGTCTTGCGGTGCGAATTCCCGCATCGATTCGAAATCACCGGTGTCCGCGACCACTTTGGTGAACTGTTTGAGTTGGTCGAGCTGGCTGGTTGAAGCGGAGGCGTCGTTCACGAGTCGGTTTCCCTTGAAAGCGGTGTGAGGTTTTTTCGAAGCGGAGATCTGATTCTACCGCCAATGGGCCGGCTGGGACATTCCACCCGCCGCCGCTCATGACGAATCGCCCGCCAGCGATCCCCCACTAACGATCACGGGACATCGGCATGATCACGTACGAATAGCCGTCGTCGGTGGTCATCAACGCCGGAGAGGATCCGGATTCGATTTCGATTTGAAAGCTTTGTTCGCGATCGAGCACCTTGCAAAAATCCGCCAGGTAGCGGTGGTCCATCGTCAGTGTGATCGGTTCACCGTCGTAGGCGATCGGCAGTTCGATTTGTGATTGCCCGACGTCCTTGGTGCTTGCTTCCAATTTCAACGTTCCGTCGCCGAAGGTGAAATCGATGCCGCGGCTTTCTTGGTCGGTCACGATCGCCGCTTGACGCAGGGCGGCAAAGACGGGGCCGACGGTCAGGTCCAGTTGGACGGCATCGTCACGTTTGGGCAACACCTGGCGCCAGTTCGGATAACGGCCTTCGACAAGACGCGAGTAGATGACGGCCGACTTGGTTCGCAACAACAGATCACTTTGACGCGCCGCGACGTCCACGGTGTCTTCACTCTCGTCGACCGCCCGTTCCATCAATTGGATCGCCCGCGTCGGCACGATCGTGCTGGTGCCGACCGTTTCATGACCGCCGACCGCTTCCCCTTCGCCCTCCATACAGGCCAAACGCCGCCCGTCGGTGCCCACCGCGGTGACCGAATTGCCGACCAATTCCAACAGCACGCCGCCGAGCGCGAATCGGCTGTTGTCGGTGTCGGTCGCAAACACCGTCCGCCGCACCATCGAACGGAAGAACCGCGTCGAGATCACGTGGTATTTCTCTTCCTCGAACGAGACCACCGGCGGAAACTCGTCGGGGTTGCTGCCGGGCAGACGAAACTTGCTCCGCGCCCCGCTGACTTGAATCCCCGAATCGTCGGTCAGCAGCGTCAATGTCTCGTCATTGCTTTCCCGCAAGATCGCCATCGTCCGCTGGACCGGCAACAACGCCGTGCCTTCGGTTTCGATCTCCACGCCCTCTTCGACCTCCAGCCGGATCCCGACTTCCATATCGGTGGCCGTCAGGGTCAGTTTTCCGCCCGACGCGGTGATTTTGACGTTTTGCAAGATCTCCTTGGGAGACCGGGCCGGGGCCACACTGGCAGCCAGTGAAAAGGCGTTGGTCAGGGGTTCACGGGAACAAGAAATCTTCATGGGTGTAACGCAATCGGCGGGAGGTGCGATTTTTCGGTTCCATGTTGTACCGGAAACCATCGTTGACGGCACCGTGGCTGGAACGGACGTCCGTGGTTCACCCGGTGGGTTTTTATTCTCATGAGAGATTTTTATCTATCGTCGTTATCGTAACCTTTCGGCCGATGCGGTCAGTGGCCGCCGTTTGGCAACGGTAACCTGCTCGATCACAGTGACTTAGGTGATCGACAGGGATGTGGAAAAGCGGTCATTGGGGTGTCGGCCGGATGTTGTCCCGCGGTCGATTTTCCGACAGCGACGAACAGCCTGGTGGGACAGGCACGAATCGACCGACGCGCCGCTCGTCAGAACACCGACCGGGCGGTGACGGGTTTTCCACGACAAAAAAAGCGGGGAAAAAAACATCCCCAAGCTGCAAGAGCGATGCGGCAGCCGGGGACAGACCCCGCACTTCCACCTGATACTCGAGGGACAGACCTCGGGAACGGCGGTAGCGGAAATCGCGAAGAGTTTCGATTGCTCGGGGGCGTCGGCCGAACGCGGTTGGCGGCGTCGACTAGGCGGCCAGTTTTTCGGTGGCTTCGACCATCATTCGACTCAGGTCTGCGTCCTGCTCAAGCAACGTTTCCGTCTTGCGGATCGCGTGCAGAACTGTCGAGTGATCTCGGCCGCCGAAGTAGGCGCCGATCTTGTCCAGACTGGACGAAGTGAACTTACGGGCCAGCAGCATCGCCAGCGAACGGGCGCGGACGACGGATTGTTTTCGCGATCCGCTGCGAAGATCCTTCGTCCGATGACCCCAGATCCGGGCCACGATGCGAGTGATTTGGCCAAGATCAATCTCCGATCGTTGACCGGCTGCGTTGATCGCCGATTGCACCGCCGCGACGTCCGGCGGCGATTGATTCATCCGGCAAAACAAGTCGACTTGCTTGATCGCCGAGTCCAAGGCCAACACCGAGATGTCGCTGCGTAAGCCGGCATCGAGCAATCCGATCAAATCATCTGACAATTCCAAACCGCGGAGCAACGCCAGCTCGCGGAGGATCGTCAAGCGGGATTCAGCGGCCGGGTAGGCGATCGGGATGGTCAAGCCGATCACGCAGCGGCTGGCCAATTGCGGGCGGATCGATCGGATCTCCGATGGCAGCCGTTTGCTGGCAATCAGCGTCGGCTTGCCAGCAGCGATGCGTCGTTCGATGCGATTGGACAGTTCGTCTTGAGCCGCTTTTTTGCCCGCGATCGAATCCAAGTCATCGATCACCAAGACCGCCGCGTCGTCGATCGTTTCGCGGAGCGGCGGTAAATCGTCGGCGGCCACCGCTTCGGCATACTCCCGGGCGAAGTCCGATGCCAGTGAGTACTTCACCGCCGTGGCGTCGCCGCCGAGTGACAGCGACGCGGCGATGCGGGCCGCCAAATGCAACACCAACGCCGTTTTGCCGCATCCGGTCGGACCGATCATCAGGATCGGTTGCGACATCGCGATCGACGGATCCGACTGGGCCACAAATGACGCCAGCCGGTTTTCTTCGCCGCTAATGAAGAACGGTAACGATGCTGCGGCGCGTTGCCGGGCAAGCTTCGCGTCGCGAGACCGCTGGCGCAACAACGGTCGCTCCAGCGGAAACGTTTCGGTCTTCGATGCGGCGGGTGAGGGATTCAC